>NZ_JBJXFW010000058.1:0-25959 GCF_046154385.1 Sphingorhabdus sp.
CGCCATTTGGTCAGGCGAGGATGATGACTTTCTTGCTCACTCCTCCCCCATCCGCAGCGCCGCAATAAACGCTTCCTGCGGGATGCTCACGCTGCCATATTCGCGCATGCGCTTTTTGCCCTCTTTCTGCTTTTCGAGGAGCTTTTTCTTACGGCTCGCGTCGCCGCCATAGCATTTGGCGGTCACGTCCTTGCGCATCGCGGCGATGGTTTCGCGGGCGATCACCTTGCCGCCGATCGCCGCCTGGATCGGGATTTTGAACAGATGCCGGGGGATCAGGTCTTTTAGGCGTTCGCACATGCCGCGGCCGCGGGCTTCGGCGGTGCCGCGGTGGACGATCATGCTGAGCGCGTCGACGGGGTCGCCGTTGACGAGGATGCTCATCTTCACAAGGTCGCCCTCGCGGTGGCCGATCTGGTGGTAATCGAACGAGGCATAGCCGCGCGAAATGCTCTTCAACCGGTCGTAGAAATCGAACACCACTTCGTTGAGCGGCAGTTCATAGACAAGCTGCGCCCGACCGCCGACATAGGTGAGCTGTTTCTGCACCCCGCGCCGGTCCTGACAGAGTTTCAGGATGCTGCCGAGATATTCGTCGGGGCAATAGATGGTCGCCTCGATCCACGGTTCCTGAATCTCCGCGATGCGGTTGATGTCGGGCATGTCGGCGGGGTTGTGCAGCTCCATGCTGCGCGCATCCTCGGTTTTGGAGCGCGAGAGTTCGAGCTTGTAGACCACCGACGGCGCGGTGGTAATCAGGTCGAGGTCGAATTCGCGGGTCAGGCGCTCCTGAATAATCTCCAGATGGAGCAGCCCCAAGAAACCGCAGCGGAAGCCGAAGCCCAGCGCGGCGCTGCTCTCGGTCTCAAAGCTGAACGATGCGTCGTTGAGGCGCAGTTTGCTGATGCTTTCGCGCAGCTTTTCAAAGTCTGCCGCGTCGGTGGGGAACAGTCCGCAGAACACCACCGGCTGCACTTCCTTGAACCCGGGAAGCGGCTGCGCGGCGGGGCGCTTGGCATCGGTGATGGTGTCGCCGACGCGGGTCTGCGCGACTTCCTTGATCTGCGCGGTGATGATGCCAACCTCGCCCGCGGCGATCTCGGTCAGGATTTCAAGCTTTGGCCGCATACAGCCGACGCGGTCGACCAGATGCTTGGTGCCCGCCGCCATGAACTGGATTTCCTGGCCCTTTTTGATCACGCCGTCGATGACGCGGATCAGGATGACGACGCCAAGATAGGGGTCATACCATGAATCGACCAGCATCGCCTTCAACGGCGCGTTGCGGTCGCCCTTGGGCGGGGGGATGCGGGTGACGATGGCCTCCAGCACCTCGGCAATGCCGATGCCCGATTTGGCCGAAGTCAGCACGGCGTTGTCGGCGGGAAGCCCGATGATTTCCTCAATCTCTGCCTTCACCTTGTCGACCTCTGCCGCGGGCAGGTCGATCTTGTTGATGACGGGCACGATTTCATGGTCATGCTCGATTGACTGGTACACATTGGCGAGCGTCTGCGCCTCCACCCCTTGCGCCGCGTCGACGACCAGCAACGCGCCTTCGCACGCGGCCAGACTGCGCGATACTTCATAGGCAAAGTCGACATGGCCCGGCGTGTCCATCAGGTTCAGCTCATATTCAAGGCCGTCGGCGGCGGTATAGGCAAGCCGTACCGTCTGCGCCTTGATGGTGATGCCGCGTTCTTTCTCGATCTCCATATTGTCGAGCACCTGCCCCTGTCCCGACATCTCGCGGTCGGAAAGCCCGCCTGTCTGCTGGATCAGCCGGTCGGCGAGCGTCGATTTGCCATGGTCGATATGGGCAATGATGGAAAAGTTGCGAATGCGGGAGAGTTCAGTCATGCCAGCGCCTCTAGCAGGGCAGCCCTGCCCCTTCAAGCATGGCAAAATGCCGTATCCGCGTTCGCTAAAGCCCTGCCTCAACAGCGATACGAATTGCATCGGCTGTAGTGGTCACACCCAGCCTGGTCATCAATACCGCGCGGTGCATTTTGACCGTTTGCTCGCTCAACCCAAGCGAATGGGCGATCTGCTTGTTCAAGCGCCCGTGCGAGATTTCCGCCAGCACTTCTCTCTGGCGCGCCGTCAGCGCCTGCACGGCCACCGATGCAGCCATACGGCGATTGGCACTAGTTGTGGTTGAGTCGAGTTGCAGTTCGATCTGAGAGCCCAGAAAATACTCGAGATCGCCAAATTCGTCAAAGATTGGCGCTACGAGGACGGCGTTGCGAAAAGGAGTGCCGTCCTTTTTATAGTTCAGGATTTCTACAAGCACAGGGTTGTGGCGCAGGACGCCATCCCGGATCGCTTCGGTCAGCCAGGGTTCGGTTGCTGGCCCCGCGAGGAACCGGCAGTTTCGTCCAACAATTTCCGACTCACGGTAGCCTGTCAATTCCATGAACGCTGCGTTGCACGCGACAATCGGATTGTCCTTTCGCAGCGGATCGCTGATTACCGAGGCAACCGGGCTGTTTGCAATCAGTGCATCCAAGCGCTGCTTTACTGCGTCATGCGCACCCAAATCGGGTCGCCGCACCTCTCTCTTGATTAGTTCTGTTTGCATGTTTGATACCTCCCCAGGCACACATGGTATTTCGTATAGGTTGATGCTTGGCAATAGAGGCGTAATCCCGTGGTCCTTCGTTTTAAATGGAAGTCAAAAAAGGATAGTCGCTATGGAAACATTATCATACGGCCAATATTCGTTGGTCTATAACGCATTCTCATTTACATTCGCCACGATGGCTGCAACGACCTTGTTCTTATGGTTGGGGCGCTCCCAGGTGGGTCCGGCGTATAAAACGGCACTAACCATTTCAGGCCTTGTCTGCGCCATCGCCGCCTATCATTATTTCCGGATATTTCAGAGCTGGGAAGAAGCGTACGCAGTCAAAGACGGCGTCGTCTCTATGTCGGGCTACGCCTTCAACGATGCGTATCGTTATGTGGACTGGTTGTTAACTGTGCCATTGCTGCTGATTGAACTCATCCTCGTGATGCGACTGTCAGAGCAGGAAACGGTCTCTAAATCGTTCAAATTGGGATCCGCAGCAGCTTTGATGGTCATTCTCGGTTACCCCGGCGAAATCGCTACGGACAACACAACCCGTATGATCTGGGGTACACTTTCCGCGATCCCGTTCGTTTACATCATGTGGCAATTGTTCGCTGGTCTTGGTGCATCCGTTGCGAGCCAACCGGACAGTGTTCGTGAATTGGTCAAAAAGGCGCGACTTCTGACGTTCGCATCTTGGGGCTTTTATCCAATCGTGTACATGATTCCTTACACCAACCTCGGCGGAGCTGACGTGACAGTGGGCGTGCAAGTCGGCTACACGATCGCAGATTTGATTGCAAAGGCTGGTCTCGGCGTACTCATCTATATGATTGCTATTCGTAAATCTAAGGCAGAATATGGTGAAGTTGCACATGCATGATGTGGACTGGTCCGTCTCTCCCGACGCGGGCCAGTTGTCATGAATTCAATGTCCATCAACAAGTCCACAGGCGCATACCTCCCTTCCAATCTGCGCTTGTGGGCTTTGCCGTGGATTGTCCTCGGCCTGATAATCACGAACATATTGTCGCCCGATTTGGGCAGCCCTCAGATGACTATGCTGGCCGCAGTTGCAATCGTGTTGGTCGGGATTCCGCACGGGACGCTCGATGTCGAAATTGCCTCGATCCGTTTTGGTCGTTCAAGCTATTCCGATAAATTCAAAATTCTTGCAGGATATTTTTCCTGCGCGGCCATAATGACGTTGTGCTGGCTCACCAACTCTGCGCTGGCTCTCACGCTCTTTCTTGTGATTTCGATCATTCATTTTGGCCAAGACTGGAGGGGTGGAGCGGACATTTTTCTAGCTATGATGGTTAGTTGGGCGTTGATCGCCTTACCCGCTTTGTCGCATCCCGAAGAGGTTATTAACATTTTCGTTATGCTGACGGACGCCGAAGCTGGCTCAACAATTTCCGCTATTCTGGCCTGTACGGCCGCGCCTGCTGCATTGGGCAGCCTAGCTTTTACCTATTGGGCTTACAAGAATGGTGAAACACTCAATGCGGTTGATGTCGCCAGCTGTTTGACCGCCGCATTATTCCTACCACCACTTATTGCTTTTGCAGTCTTTTTCTGCGGGCTCCATTCGCCGCGCCATATGGAAGAGTCTTTGCGCGAATGTTCGGGGTTGTCGGCAGCCAAAAAGGCTGGGGTTATGGCGGCTGTATTCCCGTTGGCGATTGCTCTGGGTGTTCTCCTATTTATTGGTATGGACAATTTACAATTAGAGTCGGGTGTTATCCGTTCAGCCTTCATTCTGATTTCAATTCTAACTGTACCGCACTTCATACTTGAACATTTCAAACTTAATCGCGCAACAAGCACAAAATACGCCTAGGACATATATCTGATGCATTTATTAACGGCTAGTAGACCGGTAGATTGACACACAGCACGTGTATTTCGGTTAGTACGGGGTGGTATCGCCGAGTACAGCGAACAAACCCTCAAACGTTATTCTTCTCCGCTATTGTAAGGTCTGGAACAGACCTTGACCCCTCCGTCCTTCCCCTCTATATGGCTGAGGATATCCTTCTCGTCGGGAAAAGCTTTGTTGTCGCGCAACCTGGCTAACGCATTGATAGAAAAGGATTTTCACATCGCGAAACGGCTGCACGGCAGGACCCGAATCTGGGGCTATTGCCATGCGGCCTTTCTTCGTATTGTGATGCCCTTCTTGCGCGTCTGACATTTCTAAATCGAGGCAAAGCACCTTATGGCATCCCGTACTGCTCCTGCGAAAATTTCGCGACAAAAGCGTATCCGTAAAATTTTTGGTGACATTCATGAAGTCATCGCCATGCCCAACCTGATCGAGGTCCAGCGCGAAAGCTATGAGCAGTTCCTGCGTTCTGACCCGTCGATCGGTTATGTATCGGGCCTTGAAAAAACTTTGCGGAGCGTTTTTCCGGTCAAGGATTTTGCCGGAACTTCGGAACTTGATTTCGTGCATTACGAATTGGAAGATCCGAAATATGACGTGGAAGAGTGCCGTCAACGCGGGATCACTTATGCCGCGCAGATGAAGGTCACGTTGCGCCTGATCGTGTTCGAGGTTGATCCCGACACCGAAGCGCGCTCGGTCCTCGATATCAAGGAGCAGGACGTTTACATGGGCGACATGCCGCTCATGACGCATAACGGCACCTTCTTCATCAACGGGACAGAGCGCGTTATCGTGTCGCAGATGCACCGTTCGCCGGGCGTTTTGTTCGACCATGACCGTGGCAAGACGCACAGCAGCGGCAAATATCTGTTTGCCGCGCGCGTCATTCCATATCGCGGGTCGTGGCTCGACTTTGAATTTGATGCCAAGGATATTGTCAACGTGCGGATCGACCGCAAGCGCAAGCTGCCGGTGTCGACGTTGCTTTATGGTCTGGGCATGAATGATGAGGATATCCTCAACCATTTCTATGACACCGTGACGTTCCAGCGCGGCAAGGGTGGATGGATCATCCCCTTCAATGCGGAACAATGGCGTGCGTCGAAGCCGATGTTCGACATTGTCGATGCCAAATCGGGTGAGGTAATCTTCCCCGCCGGTACCAAGATCACGCCGCGCGCCGCCAACAAGGCGGTGAAGGACGGTTTGACCCAATTGCTGATCCCGACCGAGGAAATCTTTGGCCGCTATTCCGCGTTCGAATTGATCGACGAGAAGACCGGACGCATTTATGTCGAGGCTGGTGACGAAATCACCGCCGAAAACCTTGAAATGCTGGACAAGGCGGGGATTGATGCGATCGAATTGCTCGACATCGACCATGTCATCACCGGCGCGTGGATTCGCAACACGGTCAAGGCTGACAAGGCCGAGAACCGCGACATGGGCCTTGATGCGATCTATCGCGTGATGCGCCCTGGCGAGCCGCCAACGCGCGAAACTGCAGAGGCTTTGTTTGCCGGTTTGTTCTTCGATGCGGACCGTTATGACCTGTCGGCAGTGGGCCGCGTAAAGTTGAATATGCGGTTGCAGCTGGATGCGCCGGATGACCACACGACCCTGCGGAACGAGGATATCCTCGCTGTCGTCAAGGAACTGGTGAACCTGAAGGATGGCAAGGGCGAAATCGACGATATCGATAACCTAGGCAACCGCCGGGTCCGTTCGGTCGGCGAGCTGCTGGAAAACCAGTATCGCGTTGGCCTGCTGCGGATGGAGCGCGCCGTCAAGGAGCGTATGTCAAGCGTCGATGTCTCCACTGTGATGCCAAATGACCTGATCAACGCCAAACCGGCGGTGGCTGCGGTGCGCGAATTCTTTGGTTCGTCGCAATTGTCGCAGTTCATGGATCAGACCAATCCGCTTTCCGAAGTGACGCACAAGCGCCGCGTTTCGGCCCTTGGACCAGGCGGTCTGACCCGCGAACGCGCAGGCTTCGAAGTCCGCGACGTCCATCCGACCCATTATGGACGCATCTGCCCGATTGAAACGCCGGAAGGCCCGAACATCGGTCTGATCAACAGCCTCGCAAGCTTCAGCCGAGTCAACAAATACGGTTTCATCGAAACACCGTACCGCAAAGTCATCGACAACAAGGTGACTGACGATGTGGTCTATCTGTCGGCGATGGAAGAGCAAAAGAACACCATTGCGCAGGCCAACGCCGAACTCAACGCCGACGGCAGCTTTGCCGAAGACCTGATTTCGTCACGTGAATCGGGCGAATTCCTGATGGCACCCCGCGATCAGGTGACCTTGATGGACGTCAGCCCCAAACAGCTGGTTTCGGTCGCGGCATCGCTGATCCCGTTCCTTGAAAACGATGACGCCAACCGCGCGCTCATGGGTTCGAACATGCAACGTCAGGCTGTGCCCCTGCTGCGCGCAGAAGCACCGTTTGTCGGAACCGGTATGGAAGAAACCGTAGCCCGCGATTCCGGCGCCGCCATCGGTGCACGCCGCACCGGCATCGTCGATCAGGTCGACGCGACCCGCATCGTTGTCCGCGTCACCGGCGAAGTCGAAGCCGGCCAGTCCGGTGTGGACATCTACACGCTGCAAAAGTTCCAGCGTTCGAACCAGAACACCTGCATCAACCAGAAACCTCTGGTGAAGGTGGGCGACGTTATCGAAGCCGGCGACATCATCGCCGATGGTCCTTCGACCGAGCTGGGCGAACTGGCACTGGGCAAGAACAGCCTCGTCGCGTTCATGCCCTGGAACGGGTATAACTACGAAGACTCGATCCTGATCTCCGAACGCATCGTTAAGGACGACGTTTTCACGTCAATCCATATCGAAGAGTTCGAAGTGATGGCCCGCGATACCAAGCTTGGACCCGAAGACATCACCCGCGATATTCCGAACGTCGGCGAAGAAGCTCTTCGCAGCCTTGATGAGGCAGGCATTGTCTACATCGGTGCCGAAGTGCATCCGGGCGATATCCTCGTCGGCAAGATCACGCCAAAGGGCGAAAGCCCGATGACACCGGAAGAAAAGCTGCTGCGCGCCATCTTTGGTGAAAAGGCCAGCGACGTGCGCGACACCTCGCTGAAGTTGCCGCCGGGCGTTGCCGGTACGGTCGTTGAAGTGCGCGTTTTCAACCGCCACGGCATCGACAAGGACGAGCGTGCGATGGCCATCGAACGCGAAGAAATCGAACGTCTTGCAAAGGACCGCGAAGACGAACGTTCGATTTTGAACCGTGCTACTTACAACCGTCTGCGGGATATGCTGATCGGCCAAACCGTTGCTGCCGCGCCAAAGGCACTTAAGAAGGGCGATACGATCAACGAGGAAAACCTCGCTGAAGTCGAGCGTCACGAATGGTGGAAAATCGCGGTTGTCGACGACAAGATTCAGGGCGACCTTGAAGCCGTCAAGGTACAGTATGATGACGCCGTCAAACTGATCGTCGAGAAGTTCGAAGATCGTCGAGAAAAGCTTGAGCGTGGCGATGAACTGGCGCCGGGCGTGCTCAAGATGGTCAAGGTTTTTGTTGCCGTGAAGCGCAAGCTGCAACCGGGTGACAAGATGGCCGGTCGTCACGGGAACAAGGGTGTTATCTCGCGGATATTGCCGCAGGAAGACATGCCTTTCCTTGCCGACGGTACGCCCGTCGACATCGTTCTGAACCCGCTCGGCGTGCCTTCGCGTATGAACGTCGGGCAGATCTTCGAAACCCATCTTGGATGGGCTGCGCGCGGACTTGGTATGCAAATCAAGGATGCGCTCGAAGATTGGCGTCATGCAAACCCGAACCCTGAAGCGGCAGCGCCTCCCGAAGCGGTTCGTGAGCGTCTGGTTCATGCCTATGGCGAAGATTATGCCCAGGAAATCAATGGCCGCAGCAATGCAGACATCATCGAACTGGCAGGCAATGTCATCACCGGCGTCCCCATGGGCACCCCAGTGTTTGACGGCGCACGCGAAGCCGATGTGACCAAAATGCTGCAACTTGCTGGTCTCGATAGCTCAGGTCAGTCCGACCTGTTCGACGGACGCACTGGCGACAAGTTCGACCGCAAGGTAACTGTGGGCATTATCTACATGCTCAAACTGCATCACCTTGTTGACGACAAGATCCACGCCCGATCAATCGGACCCTACAGCCTCGTTACCCAGCAGCCGCTGGGCGGTAAGGCGCAGTTCGGTGGTCAGCGCTTCGGGGAAATGGAGGTCTGGGCACTTCAAGCCTATGGCGCAGCATATACCTTGCAGGAAATGCTCACGGTCAAATCCGATGACGTTATCGGTCGTACCAAGGTTTATGAAGCGATCGTCAAGGGTGACGACACCTTCGAAGCCGGTATCCCCGAAAGCTTCAACGTTCTGGTCAAGGAAATGCGCTCACTGGGTCTGAATGTGGACCTTAAAGCGCACGATCTGGTCGAGGGCGACGAGGGTTTTGCCGAGGCCGCGGAATAAGGGGTGACCTTCTCCCCTCCCGCATGCGGGAGGGGTCGGGGGAGGGTCAGTCCTTCCTCCTCGGTATCACCCTCCCCTAACCCCTCCCGCAAGCGGGAGGAGGATTTAAGGAATACAAAATGAACGAACTGTCCAAATTCAACAATCCTGTCGCCAAGGTCGAAACATTCGACCAGATCCAGATCGGCATCGCCAGCCCAGAGAAAATCCGCAGCTGGTCGTTCGGCGAAATCAAGAAGCCCGAAACCATCAACTACCGCACGTTCAAGCCAGAACGTGACGGCCTGTTCTGTGCGCGCATCTTTGGTCCGGTGAAGGATTATGAATGCTTGTGCGGCAAGTATAAGCGCATGAAATATAAGGGCGTCGTCTGCGAAAAGTGCGGCGTTGAAGTTACCGTCACCAAGGTACGTCGTGAGCGTATGGGCCATATCGAGCTTGCTGCTCCTGTTGCCCATATCTGGTTCCTGAAGTCGTTGCCGTCGCGCATCGGCTTGCTGCTCGACATGCAGTTGAAGCAGCTTGAGCGTGTTTTGTATTTCGAGAACTACATCGTAACCGAGCCGGGTCTAACCGCACTTGAGAAATTCCAGCTTCTGTCAGAAGACGAATTGCTCGATGCACAGGACGAATATGGCGAAGACGCCTTCACCGCATCTATCGGTGCCGAAGCCGTCAAGACCATGTTGATGGATCTTGATCTTGAACAGGAACGTACCGATCTGCTCGACGAGCTTGCGGTTACCAAGTCGGAACTGAAGCCCAAGAAGATTATCAAGCGTTTGAAGGTCGTCGAAAGCTTTATCGATTCAGGTAACAAGCCCGAATGGATGATCCTCGACGTCATTCCGGTCATTCCGCCAGAATTGCGCCCGCTGGTGCCGCTCGATGGTGGCCGTTTCGCGACATCGGATCTCAACGATCTGTATCGCCGCGTCATCAACCGTAACAACCGTTTGAAGCGCCTGATCGAACTGCGCGCGCCGGACATCATTGTCCGTAACGAAAAGCGTATGTTGCAAGAAGCGGTCGACGCACTGTTTGACAATGGCCGTCGCGGCCGCACGATCACCGGTGCCAACAAGCGCCCGTTGAAATCGCTGTCCGACATGCTCAAGGGCAAGCAGGGCCGCTTCCGCCAGAACCTTCTGGGCAAGCGCGTCGATTATTCGGGTCGTTCGGTTATCGTGACCGGTCCTGAATTGAAATTGCATCAGTGCGGTCTGCCAAAGAAAATGGCGTTGGAACTGTTCAAGCCGTTCATCTACTCGCGCCTTGATGCAAAGGGTCTGTCGATGACCCTGAAGCAGGCGAAGAAGTGGGTCGAGAAAGAACGCAAGGAAGTCTGGGATATCCTCGACGAGGTTATCCGCGAACATCCCGTGCTTCTGAACCGCGCTCCTACACTTCACCGTTTGGGCATTCAGGCGTTCGAACCTGTCCTGATCGAAGGCAAGGCTATCCAGCTTCACCCGCTGGTCTGCTCGGCATTTAACGCCGACTTTGACGGTGACCAGATGGCTGTTCACGTCCCGCTGAGCCTTGAGGCGCAGTTGGAAGCACGCGTATTGATGATGTCGACAAACAACATCCTGTCGCCAGCCAATGGTAAGCCAATCATCGTTCCTTCACAGGACATGGTTTTGGGTCTTTACTATCTGTCGATGGACCGTCGCGGTGAACCAGGCGAAGGCATGATGCTGTCGGATATGGCCGAAGTGCATCAAGCGATTGAAGTTGGCGCGGTAACGCTCCACTCCAAGATCATCGCCCGCGTGCCACAGACCGGCGAAGATGGCGTAGAGCGTATGGTGCGTTTCGACACGACACCTGGTCGTATGCTTCTTGCCGAAACCCTGCCGAAAAGTCATCGCGTTCCTTTCGAAACGGTCAATCGTCTTCTCACCAAGAAGGAAATTGGCGACGTTATCGATCAGGTTTATCGCCACACCGGCCAGAAAGACACCGTGCTGTTCGCCGACGCGATCATGTCGCTTGGCTTTAAGTACGCGTTCAAGGCCGGCATTTCGTTCGGCAAGGACGATATGATCATTCCGGAAGAAAAAGAAGGAATGGTCGCAGAAACCAAGGCTATTGTTGCCGATTTCGAGCAGCAATATCAGGATGGCCTGATCACCCAGCAGGAAAAATACAACAAGGTCATCGACGCATGGTCGACCTGTGGCGACAAGGTTGCCAACGCCATGATGGACAAGCTGAAGGCTTCGCCTTTGGACGAACATGGCCGCGAACTGCCTGTCAACTCGGTTTATATGATGAGCCACTCCGGTGCGCGCGGTTCGCCAGCGCAGATGAAGCAGCTTGCCGGTATGCGTGGTCTGATGGCCAAGCCATCGGGTGAAATCATCGAAACACCGATCATTTCGAACTTTAAGGAAGGTCTGACCGTTCTCGAGTATTTCAACTCGACCCACGGTGCCCGTAAGGGTCTGGCCGATACCGCGCTCAAGACGGCAAACTCGGGTTATCTGACCCGCCGTCTGGTCGACGTATCGCAGGATTGCACCATCGTCGAAGTCGACTGCGGCACTGAACGTGCGCTGGAAATGCGCTCGATCGTTCAGGGTGGTTCGACCATCGCGTCGCTCGGTGAGCGCGTCCTTGGACGTACCACCGCAGAAGACATCATGGGTCTGGATGGCAAGGTTCTTATTCCTTCAGGCACCCTGCTCGATGAGCCGATGGTTGCCGCGATGGAAGAGACCGGACTTCAGGCGCTGAAGATTCGCAGCCCTCTGGTCTGCGAATCCAAGGTTGGCGTGTGCGGCACTTGCTATGGCCGTGACCTTGCCCGTGGTACGCCCGTTAACATCGGTGAAGCTGTCGGCGTTATCGCTGCCCAGTCAATCGGTGAACCGGGTACCCAGTTGACCATGCGTACCTTCCACATCGGTGGTGCAGCGCAGTTGAACGAACAGTCAAACCTTGATGCAACCGCATCGGGTAAGGTGATGTACCGTGATCTGCCGAGCATCGTCGACAAGCGCAAGAAGCGCTTGGCGATGGCGCGTAACGGCGAACTGATCATCGTCGACAAGGACGGCCGCGAGATGGAAATCCACCGTCTGCCATATGGTGCGACGCTGGCATTCCCAGATGGCGCGGAAGTCAATGTTGGTGACCGTCTGGCCGAATGGGATCCGTTCACCATGCCGATCATCACTGAAAAGTCGGGTATCGTGAAATATCAGGACCTGATCGATGGCAAGACATTGGCGGAACAAACAGACGAAGCAACGGGCATCGCCCAGCGCGTCGTCACCGAAGACCGTGCAGGCAGCCGCAGCAAAAAAGAGGACCTTCGTCCCCGTTTGACGTTGCTGGATGACGATAGCGGTGAAGCTGCAAGGTATCTTTTGGGTGTCGGCACGATGCTTTCGGTCGAAGATGGGGCAGAGGTTCAGGCAGGCGATGTTCTCGCCCGTGTGACGCGTGAATCTGCCAAGACCCGCGACATCACCGGCGGTCTGCCGCGCGTTGCCGAACTGTTCGAAGCACGTATTCCGAAGGACAACGCAATCATTGCCAAGATTTCGGGCCGCGTGGAATTCGTTCGTGACTATAAGGCGAAACGCAAGATCGCGATTGTCCCGGAAGAAGGCGACCGGATCGAATATCTGATCCAAAAGTCAAAAGTGCTCGACGTTCAGGAAGGCGATTTCGTCCGCAAGGGCGACAATCTGATTGCCGGTTCACCGAACCCGCATGACATTCTGGAAGTCATGGGGATCGAGGCGCTCGCCGAATATCTGGTTGCCGAAATTCAGGAAGTGTATCGTTTGCAGGGCGTGAAGATCAACGACAAGCACATCGAAACGATTGTTCGCCAGATGCTGCAGAAAGTTGAAATCACCTTTGGCGGTGACACCACCCTGCTTCCCGGCGAACAGGTTGACCGTGAGGAAATGGACGCAATCAACGCGAAGCTGACCAAGGGACAAGCACCTGCAACCGGCAATCCGGTTCTGCTCGGCATCACCAAGGCTTCGTTGCAGACGCGTTCGTTCATCTCGGCCGCATCGTTCCAGGAAACTACCCGCGTGCTGACGCAAGCGGCGGTTGAGGGCAAGAAGGACATTCTGACCGGCCTGAAGGAAAACGTAATTGTTGGACGCCTGATCCCGGCAGGTACAGGTTCAGCAATGAACCGTATGCGCGTAACGGCCAACAGCCGCGACGCCGCCCTTCGCGCCAGCTATCGCGCGCTTCAGGAGAGCCTGATAGCGCCGGAAACCGCTGCCGAAGAGCATGCCGCCGAATTGGCGCAGGGCCCTGAAGCTGCGATTGGCGACGATGTTCTGGCAAAGGTTATCGCAGATGACCTGACCACAGAAGATGCCGCAATCGACGATGTCATCGAGATCGGTGGCGAAGAAGAAGAGTAATTTCAAATTGAATACCCGCCGGAATTTGGTTCCGGCGGGTATTGTTTCAGAATTTTCCCGAAAGGGTGAGCTGGATCAAAGGGTCAAGCGAACGCTTGCGATTGACAATCTCGGTGAGCGCACCGGAATCCCGAGTGTCGCCAAAAATGAACCGATCCCGCCGAAAATCAGGTAAATCAATTACTTGCAGTCGTATCGTACCCAATTTAAACTTCGTATATTCAACAAATACGCTGGTTTTAACGCCTTCGCTTTCACGTCTAAATTCGTCAAAGAAGAAGGCATTGTTTGATTCTTCTGTATAAATGGATGCCCCATAGACAATACCGATTTGCGAGACATCATACCGGAAATCCCACTGCTGGTGCCATAAGGGCCGATTGGATCTTCGCCGTTTTTGGCCCGTTACCGGGTCGGTAACGCGACTGTCATGGTAATGGCCAACATATTTAAGCTCCATTCCAGTCACGCCAATTGCTTTGGTCAACCAATCAAAGGGAAGCGTAATTTCGAGTTCACCATTCCAACGCTTGCTCCCTCCGATATTTCCGGCCCCATCAAAGCGTGCCGTAATATTGCCGGATGGGTCACGAAGCGTAATGGGCACCAAATCTTGCGTGTCGCTAACCAGCTGATAATCAGCGCGAAACTGAATGCTACCGCGATCAAGGAATTTATGCCGGACCAGAGCCGAAAAAGTAGTCGTTTTTTCAGGAACCAGATCCGCATTCCCCGCATCCACTTGGTTCCCCAATCCCACATCAATCGATGTCGCAAATTCATCAAAGTCGAGCTGCTCCACCTGCCTCTCGGCACGAAACTCAAAAGTAGTTTGAGGATCAAGGGTCCAGGTCGCGGCTGCCCGCGGCTTTAGAAATTGAAATCTACGAGATGCCAAACTGTCACCTGATAATTTCAGTTTCGAAAATTCTGCAATTGCACCGACCTCTATCTTCCAAGACGGGCCTATCGCCCAAATATCAGTAACAAACGGTTCGATTCGTACTTCTTCAACCACAACGTTCGATGCAGGAAATGACGTTTCCGTCCCCGCAACCGAACTCGCAGCCGAAAACCGGGCATCCAGCCGATTATACGCAATTTCACCTCCAAACTGGATTGCGTGGCCGGGCAACGCACTGAAATCGTTTTGGATACGAGCGACCATTTCGCTTGGACGGTTCCGACTGCGCGTTTCGAACCGTGTAGGTGGCTGACCACGTCGATCGACCGCAATGCTGCTGTCATTGCTTTCTTGGGCAACCCGATAAAGCCCAATTATTTTTGTGTTGAATTTGGGTGCCAAACCAAATTCAATATCACCGCCAATCTCGTAACTGAGATCGCTGATCGGCCCATCGCGGAGCAACAATTCATTGCCTGTACCAATGCCTGTGGACCCGAAGTAGCTTCCTTCGCGGCGATCAAAGCTATCTTCAAATCGAACTTGGCCGTTCACGTTTACCTTCGCGCCTCGCAAGCGCGTCTTTATTGATCCGCCAATGGCCGCCTCATCAAATCCGCCTTTTCCTTGGTAATGTCGTCGTTCGATCAACGCCCCAGATCCTGACTTAAAATCCTCTGGCCCAAAGCCGTAAATGCGTTCGGAGTAGGAACTGACGTTTAGTTCGATGGTAGTCAGATCGCGTCTTAATGTTGCCGAGGCATTTATGGATGGCTGAAAACCATACCGCGTTCCGGCAACAATGTTGCCTTCGTATGTTCCACTGACTTTTGATGAAATCCTGCGAATTACGTTAACAACCTGTCCTTTGCCTTGAGTTTCGGAGTCTGCCCCTGCCTGTTCCGTAAGCTCGACATATTCGACCTCACTGGCCGGGATGCGCGATAGGATCGTTAAAATATCATCCGATTTGCTCGACGGGCGGTCCCCATCTATCAAAACATTTCCGGCATTTTCGCCGAAACCGCGCCTTCCATCTCCTTCCTCAATAGAGAAACCGGGAATGCGTCGGACCATATCCAGCGCGGTTACCGGAGAGTATATCGAAAAAAAGTCGCCGCGAAATTGGCGTTTACCCGGAGTAGCCGCCGAAGCGGTGGATGCAAGTTCATCATCTTGGGCTTGCAAAGCCGGCCCTGAAACGACGCAGCCCACGGCTATCAATAATGACGTTATAGGGCGGCCAGCATATGTCATCGAAACTCCCGACGGTCAGGCGCGGAATGCGTCCAATAGTTGGGTTGTTCATGTATTTCGAATTCAACACATTAGACATGAAACTTCGACAGACGATGCAGATGTTCGACAAAATACAAAAATTTAAAATTATCAGATGCTTGTCGACGCAAAACGCACGTTCGCCGATTTATATCCGGACGCGGTATTCGCTTAGATAGGACGTGACTGTTCCATTTCGATTTGCTCGCTAAGCTGCTCTGCAGTCGAACAGGCTTCTTCATTGCCATCATCGCATTTGACACGCGCTTTATCGCGTTGACGCGCCATTTTTCCTAATGCTTCTTCGCGCTTTCGTATTTCACGTCCGCGTTTTTCGTCCGCTTCCGATTGGCTTGTCGTCAAAACATCGGCTGTCTTCGAAACAATTTTTACAGGAGCCGTCACAACATCTTTGACAACTGATGCGACACATCCGGAAAGTAGAAAAATGATCGCCGATGACAAAATTAGACGCATAGCAAACTCCTGCTTCATTCATATCCGCGATAACCCGGCTATGATGAGCAGCGCCTTAACATCTCTATTGCTACTTTAATAGGTCGATCGCAATTGCTCTGACTTCCTCAGCCATGTCGGGCCGCTCTAACGCAACCGCTAAATTGGCTTCTATATACCCTACTTTGGAACCGCAATCATAACGGTTGCCGTCAAAGGTTACGGCGTGAAAGGGTTGCCTCCCGATCATCTGGGCCATGGCATCAGTAAGCTGGATCTCGCCGCCAGCACCTTTACCCTGTCCTTCTAGGACGCGCATGACTTCAGGCTGCAAAATATAACGGCCCGAAATAATCAGGTTCGAGGGCGCTTCTTCTATTTTAGGCTTTTCAACCAGTCCCAAAACTTCAGTTACAGCGCCGTCACTTTGGCCGGGTTTAATGACCCCATAGCTTGATACTTTTTCATGGGGGATTTCCAGGACGCTTATCATGTTGCCACCAATTTTGTGATAAGCTTCGACCATCTGCTTCATGCAACCTGGCGATCCGTGCATAAATTCATCGGGCAGAAAAATGGCGAAAGGTTCGTCGCCCACGATATCTCGCGCGCACCATATGGCATGCCCTAAGCCCAATGGCTCTTGTTGACGGACATAAGCACAGTTTCCCGGCCCGAGGCGTGTAGGTTCCAGAACTGAAAGGTCTTTGCCGCGCTCGGACATTGTCTTTTCGAGCTCATAAGCAATGTCGAAATGATCCTCGATCGCACTTTTACCGCGACCAGTTACAAATATCATTTGTTCGATACCGGCCTCACGCGCCTCATCCACGGCATATTGAATAAGCGGCCGGTCGACAATTGGCAGCATCTCTTTCGGGATGGCCTTGGTGGCGGGGAGAAAACGGGTGCCAAGTCCCGCGACGGGAAAGACAGCTTTGCGTATTGGTTTGATTTCCATAAAGGCAGCTTTAACCCCGTCGGTGCGATTGTCGATTACTCGGAAGGATATGGGCTTGGCAATTTGGCAGATTTCTTAGTATATCTGTTTTTGACCCAGTATCTTTTTTAACTTTGCCAATTTTGGCGGAATAACTGCAAGGCAATAGGGATTACGCTGCCCTTCACCGTCCCAATATTCCTGATGATAATCTTCGGCAGGATACCAGATTGCCGGGCCCTCGATGCTCGTCACAATAGGCGCCGGCCAATCAGCAGAGGCGCACACGATGCCTTCATGCGCGGCCAAACGCTGATCGTCGTTTAGCGGAAAAATCGCTGAACGATATTGCGTTCCTATGTCGTTACCTTGTCGGTTTAACTGGGTTGGATCATGGGTCGCGAAGAAAATGTCGAGTAAATCGGCGTAGCTGATGATTTCGGGATCAAATGTGATCCGAATACCTTCCGCATGTCCGGTGTCGCCGCCGCATACCTGTTTATAGGTTGGGTCAACGACCGTACCGCCGATATAGCCGCTTACAACCTTGCTCACGCCGTTCAGCTGGCCAAACACCGCTTCTGTGCACCAGAAACATCCGCCTGCAAAAATTGCGTCATCATGTGGCATTTGATAGTCCTTCAATATTGTCGGCTGCAACTCGGGCTTTGGCCTCGTCGCCGCGCACAACCAATAAGTACATTGCTGGTGTTACAATACGTGATAGCAGAGTTGACGAAATCAACCCCCCGATCAACACAATCGCCAATGGCCCATATAGGCTGCCGCCAAATAGCGCCAATGGCATAAGTCCGCCAATCGCAGTAACTGACGTTAGCAACACCGGCAAAAAGCGAACTTCGCCGGCCTGCTCGATCGCTTCACGCAACCCCAAACCCCGTTGTCGTAACTGGCTTGTAAAATCGACGAGCAAGATTGAATTCTTGATTTCAATTCCCACCAAAGCGATAAATCCAATCACAGCCAGGAAAGAAAGATTGTTGCCGGTAACAACAAGTGCAATCAATCCTCCGAATGTGCCCAGCGGAATAACCCCGGCAACCACCAGAGCTTCCTTAAAGCGGCCAAACTCGGCAACCAAAATTGCAAAAATACTGAACATTGCAATCATGACAATCGGCCCGAACCCCGCGAAAGTGTCGTTTATCTTTTCAGCTTCGCCGCCGATTTCAATGGAATATCCGGGTTTCAAGGGAATTTTGTCCATCCTATTTTGGGCATCGCGATTGACTTTGGAAACCACGGCACCATCCGTGATTTGCGCCGTTATGCTAACATTCCGCTCAAGATTGTAACGATAGACAGCCGCCGGCGCGGATTCGAGAGTTGGATTGCTGATTTCGGCAAGTAATACCGACTGCCCACTCCTGCTCGGAACATAGATAGACTCCAGCGCTGATATGGGATGGGTTTCAGTTAAAGGCAGTCGGACAACAACCGGATAACTATCGCCTTCGACATCTCTAAAAGTACCCGATCGTTCTCCCGACAAAGCTAACCGAATAGCACGGCGCGCCGCACCCGATTGCACATCGAACAAAGCGGCTTTCGCATCATCAATTTGTACATCTAGGTCAACGCGGTCAAAAGCAACGGGATTGTTCACATCGCGTGCCCCAGGCGTATCGCGCAAGGCCTGTTCCATTTTCGATGCAATTTTTCGCAGCTCACCCTGATCTGGCCCATAGACCCTGAATTCAACCGGTGCATTGATCGGCGCTCCATTCTGGAACAGCACGATTTTAATGCGCGCTCCGGGAATAGTATCAAGTCTCTGTCGAAGCCGAACGATCATGGCACGCGCTTCGGCATTTTTCCAATCATCCATGATAGCCAAAACTTCACCATGCGTCGGGTTCTCGCCGCGCTGGAACACATTATAAAAAACTGGAGGATTGTATGCGCCTACATTCTCCGCCCGGATTTTTATCATCGGTTCGGTTTTAAGCACGTTCGAAACAGCCCGAACAATCCGCCCTGTTTCCGCGATACTAGATCCCTGTTCAGCTTCCACCGTAACCCTGAAATAGGATGTGTCGGCATTCGGGAACAAACTAAATCCCAATGCCGGCACGAGAAGAAATGCAGCGCATGTAACCGCCAGCGCGCCCCATACAGTTCGGCGAGGCCGATCCAGCGCCCAGTGCAACATTGGATGGTAAAACCGGTCAATTTTATGCATCAGCCAGCGCAACATTGCGTTTCCGCCTTCATGTTCATCACGGCTTAAAATCCGGCTGGCCAAAAAAGGTACAATCGTAAGGGATACAATCATCGATGCGGTAATCGTGGCAACAATCGTTCCGATAAAGCTTTGTGTAAATTTACCCGCCCCTTCCGGAAGAAAGAATAGCGGGAAAAAAGCGAACACCAACACGCCGGTTGACCCCATTACGGCCATTGTAATCTCTTTTGTGCCGTCAATCGCGGCTTGATCACGGTCTTTGCCCATTCGCAAATGACGGGCGATATTTTCCACCACGACAATGGAATCGTCAACAAGAAGTCCTAAAGAGAGGATGAAACCTGCTACCACCAATTGGCTGAGGTTAAATCCCATAGCCGAAATCGCCAACAGCCCTGAAGCGATAGAAAGCGGGATAGAAATCATAACGATGATTGATGCCCGCCATCCCAAAGGCAAAAGCGTAAAAAGAACAAGGAATAGCGCGATACCAAAGTCGCGAGCAAGTTCGTTCAAACGCTTTCGAATGTCCCGACTTTGATCGAACTGAACCACAGCTTTGATATCTGGTGGCAAGAGCTTTTGCTGCAAGGCCAATTCTTTAACGAGCAAATTCCGTAACTTTGTTGCATCGGTACCTTGCTTTTGATTGGCCGTTATCCAGATAGCCCGCCGACCATTGTGACTGACTTCTACCCTCTGTTCGGCAGCACCAAACTTTACCTCCGCAATATCACCAACACGAAGTAAAGTTCCATCATTGCTTCTTAACGGCAGGTTCCTAATGGTTTCCAAATCACGGAATGCCCCGCCGGCTTCCACATTGAAGCGTCGGGTGCCGCTTGTAACTGCTCCGGCAGGCACGTCGGCGCCACCAACCCGAATGGCATCCGCCACAGAACTCGCCGGCACCCTTAATGCCGCAAGACGTCCAGAGTTAATTTCGACACTGATCTCGGGCTGCGGCAACCCATAAATTTCAGATTGTCGGACCTCCTTATACCGCCCAAGCGCCTCGCTAATATCCCGGGCATATTTTTCCATCCGATACCAGCTTGCTGTGTCACTGAGCAGCGCAATTTGCAGAATCGACGTGTTCGTCGTCCGGATTTTTTCAAACGTCAACCTTTGCAAATCACTCGGCAACTGGCTTCGAATCGCCGTTACTTCACGAACGGTGTCGTTGAAATATTGGTCAGGATCGCCCGACCAGTCAAATTCGGCGCGGATTACCGCATTGCCGTCGCTGCTGGTCGATGCGACATTCTGCACATCTTCTAAGCCTTGCAAAAGCTCTTCAATCGGCTTGGTTATCGTCTGTTCGATTTCAGCAGGATCAGCCCCCGGCTGCAACGCGACTATTGACACAACCGGCATCGAAAAATGGGGGTCGACCGCGCGAGGAACCTGTTGAAATGCGGAAAACCCCAAGGCGCTAAGAAGCGCAAACAAGACCAGCGTCAGTTGCCATCTGCGAATTGCGACTTCGGCGATATGCATGATCTACCGCGGAACCGATATGGGACGAACTTTTGACCCTGCCCGCAATTTTTCCAGGCCGGAAATGACAATGATATCTCCCGACTTTATCCCCCCCGACACGAGCACAAATTGATCGGTTACACGTTCAATTGCCACGTTACGTGTTTCCACACGGCTATTGGCGTCAACAACGTAGACTAACCCTTCCCCTGTCCGCACACCAAAAAGGGAACTCGCCGGGATCTGAAGAGCGCCGCCTCCGGACGAAGGCAGTTTAATATTGGCAGTACCAATTTGGCCTGATCGCAACTTGCCGCTATTTGGCAACTGGAATTGCACTGTAAACGCGCCCGTTGATTCATTTGCCCGGCCATCAATTTCTGACACCGTAGCGCGGATCAACGAGTCGCTAGATGACTCAATCGAAATATCTGCGGCCATCCCTACCCGCAATTTTGTGGCATCGCGGTCAATTATAGGCACTCGAAAAACAAAGCCGCCGTCATTCTCTCCCAAAACCAACGCCGGCGTTCCTGCCGCGATGACTTGCCCGGGTTGCACATTGCGTGACAATATAACGCCGCTTGACGGTGCATATAGTTGCGAGGTCCCAGATGCGAAACTCGCCTGACGAACCCTCGCCTCTGCGGCTTTCAAGGTTGCTTCTGCGGTTTCATAACGCGCTTTAGTGATCCAACCGTTCGCATAGAGGGTGCGTAACCGATCAAATTCTGCCCTTGCGCGTTCGCGCTCCGCAGTTGCGACGCTGACATCAGCGCCAACTATTGTTGAATCAAGCGCCGCCAAAAGAGCGCCATTCTTTACAGAATCGCCCTCTTCAAATCTTACAGTCGCCACCTTGCCAGCTGTTGTAAATCCGAGCGGCGTCTCGCGACGAAAGCGAACCGTTCCGACTGCATTTATAACACGTTGAACACTATCTTGCTCTACTGTGATGACTTGAACCGGGTGGATTTCATCAACCGCTGTCCGAGGAACTGCTTTTTCCTCACCGCAAGATGAAGAGAGGATTACAGGCAAAATTATCGCTAATGATTTAACCGCACGAAGCAATTTCGACCTCCCCATATATTCTCTTCGACGGTTGATAGGCCATTCATGTTCAGGAAGAAACACCATCCTGATATGCAACTGATTTTTTTCTATCGCGTGGCTAAACTGCCACCGGACAGAAGCGGGGGCGGCGATAATCCATTTACTTTGGACGATTTGTTCAAGACGTCAATTTCGGCCCGCATGATTTTGACCCGGTTTTTCCAGCGCAAATGCGTACTTTCGGAAAAAATGCCCAAGCTCGTCTTTCGGCCAAAACGCTCGGCAAATCGCAATGCCGCGATGGGGTTGTAGCCGGCATTTGCCAATAGCCAGACCGATAATTGATCCGCTTCAATCTCGGTTGCCAAAATGTGCGCGCCATTTCGGCCCGTCTTTTCCAGCCGATTTCGATGACCAAGAAGATTATGGGATAATTCATGGGCCACAGCAGCCGCCAATTCTTCATCGGTCGAGGCAAAAGCCATCAACCCTTCGGCTATTCTGACGCTTTCGCCGTCCGCACCGGCATCAAGCTGTGATGTGGTGTCCACCCAGAATCTGGATGCACAGACCAGCTCGGGTTTGACATGAATGGTTTTTTGTCCGGTCTCCGTAGTCAAAATCAGGTTGATCGCAACGCTGTTTACCAACGACAGACGCACGTCGGTATTAACTTTTTCGAGCCGTTTCACGCTTTTTGAACGAGCTGGCTTGGCGTCCCAATTCCAGTAAACATTGTTCAAAGCCACCAGACCGTCGCCAGCTTTTATGCCGCTGCGTTCCGCAGGTCCGTTCGGAACGACGGCGGAAACGGAAATTGGCGCGCGCAATCCAAGCGCGCTGCGCGCTGTGTCCGGATCGGGATATTGCCTTTCATCGTGCAACACCCAACCCAGGCTGGGTTCCAGTTTTTCGCAAAATGGGGAATTGGCCAGAGCCAAGCGATATCCGATCGTTGCCAAACGGGCGTCTTTCCGGACCAGTTCCTGATAAGCCATGACCTCATCCGGTTTGGGAGCGGCGATTGCTGCTGTTGCCAAGCCAACCGCGCTGCACACCGCAATCCATTTCATCGTGTCGCTGCCCTTTTCAAGCGATCATTTATTGCCACGCCTATTCCATCATCGGGGATAGTTGCGACTGCTATCGAATGATATGGGCTGGCGTCGGCACGATGCAAGGCGTCGAAGAGATGGGCTGCAGCTTGGGCAAGGTCAGCGGTGGGGGATAGATTGTCGCTCCCCGCCACCGATCCGAAACCTATCAAATATTCGCCATCTTTCGCCGTTTCGGCGTTGAGCCGGACCTGTTTGGTAGGGGCGTAGTGGCTGGCGAGTTGGCCGGGTGCTTCGACATTTTGGCCGGCTTTTTGACTCGGCTGAAGCTTCGAGAAGGTTTGGAGAGCGCCTGCCGTGACAGGTCCAGGTCGCAATATTTCTATATTTTCCAACCTGATAGCAACGATAGTTGATTCCAAACCTTCTTTACAGGGGCCGGCGTCCAAAATCATCGGCACCGCCCCGCCCAGGCTCGCCAAAACATGCTCGGCTCTTGTAGGGCTGATGCCGCCGCTCTTGTTCGCCGATGGCGCCGCAAGGTTGAGACCGCATTTCGCCAACACTGCCTGCATCACCGGATGCGCAGGGCAGCGCAGCGCAATCGTAGGCAACCCCGCCGTCACCGCAGCCGCAACCCTTGCCCCTTCGCGCAAAGGCAAAACCAGCGTCAGCGCCCCCGGCCAGAAAGCCTCCGCCAACTGCCTCGCCAAGGGTCCAAATTCGGCCAGCTCCTCGGCCGCCGCCAAATCGGGCACATGGACAATCAAGGGGTTGAAGTCCGGCCGCCCCTTCGCCGCATAGATATGCGCCACGGCGTCCGCATTGCCCGCATCGGCGGCAAGGCCATAGACTGTCTCGGTGGGAATCGCCACGATCTGCCCACCTCGCAACAGATCCGCAGCCGCCGTAATGGCGGCATCATCGGCGGGCACAACCCAGCCATTCCCCAAGGTATTTGAGCCTAGCATAAGTTCGGTCTATAGGCGTTGTGCAACCCGCTTTCACAGGAAATTTTTCGTCCCATGTCCTTTGCTGCCCCCATCGCCGAACAGCTCTTCGTTTTAAAGCATATCACCGGGATTGAAGCCCTCGCCCAACATGGCCGATTTTCCGACGCAACCGCTGACGTTGTGCAAGCCATCGTCGAAGGGATTGGCGAATTTGCGGCCAATGAATTCGCCCCGCTGAACCGTGTTGGCGATGTTGTCGGCGCGCGGTTAATCGATGGGAAGGTGGTCATGCCCGAAGGATTTGTTGCCGCCTATCAGGCCTATGTAGCCAATGGCTGGGGGTCGATCAACGCGCCGTCGGATTTCGGCGGTCAAGGCCTGCCATTCAGCCTCGCGACCGTCGCGCTGGATTCGTTGGGCGCGGCCAACATGGCCTTCACCCTGTGCCCGATCCTGTCGGTCGGTGCGATTGAAGCGATACACCATCACGGGTCCGATGCCCAGAAAGCGACATATCTTCCCAAATTGTCGACCGCAGAATGGAGCGGTACGATGAATCTGACCGAGCCTCAGGCAGGGTCCGACGTCGGTGCGTTAAGGGCCACGGCAACACCCCGTGAAGATGGGCGGTACCAGATACGCGGCCAAAAAATCTATATCAGCTTCGGCGATCACGACATGGTCGAAAATATCGTCCATCTTGTGCTTGCGCGCACGCCGGATGCACCCGCCGGGACAAAGGGCATTTCCCTGTTTCTGGTTCCCAAATATCAAGTTGGCGCGGACCGCAGCATCGGTAAAGCCAATGATATCAAGGTCGTGTCTATCGAACATAAGATGGGCATTAACGCATCGCCCACCTGCGTCCTCGCATTTGGCGAGGAAGGTGAATGTATTGGCGAACTGATCGGCCCCGAATTTGGCGGAATGCGCGCCATGTTCACGATGATGAACAACGCCCGTCTGAACGTGGGACTGCAAGGCGTGCAAATTGCCGAAGCGGCAACGCAAAAGGCGATCTGGTTTGCCAGCGAACGGGTGCAATCGGCCAAGGCGGGCGGGCCATCCCGCGAATCCGTCGCGATTATTGAACATCCCGATGTGCGTCGCATGTTGATTCGCATGAAAGCCGGAACACAGGCGATCCGCGCCTTGCTGTATTTTGCGTCCGGCTATGTGGATCGCGCGGCCGTCGGGGAGGAAGGCGCGCGGGAAATGGCAGATCTTCTGACACCGCTCGCCAAAACCTATGGCACCGATTTGGGCAGCGAAATCGCCTCGCTTGGCATACAAGTGCATGGCGGGATGGGCTTCATCGAGGAAACAGGCGCTGCCCAATATTACCGCGATATCCGCATCGCGGCCATTTACGAAGGCACCAACGGCATACAGGCGGCTGATCTGGTGGGCCGCAAACTCGCTATGGAAGGCGGTGACTTCATCCGTCGCCATTTACAGGCGATTGCCGCTGACGCAGGCAACAGCCCCGCCCTCGCATCGCTTGCGGGTGCCTGTGCCGAGGTAACCGAATGGATGTTGGGCGCCAGCGTCGATGATCGCCTCGCCGGAAGCTATGCCTATACCCAGATGATGGCCATTGCGACGTCGGGCTGGCTGATGCTGCGTCAATTGCGGGCCGCACAGGCGGAGCAGACCGCCAATGGCACCAGTGCGTTCCTGGACAGCAAGGTTGTCGCCTGCCTTTATTATCTGGAAGTGATGGTGGCCGAAGCCCTTTCACTGAAGACGAGCGCGATGGCCGGTTCCGAATTGCTGTATATGCTGGACGCAGAAGGGATGGCGGCTTGAACACGGATATTTTGAAGCGCATCGCCGAAGCGCTTGAAAGACTGTCCCCGCCGCCTGCCCCGCCGATGGATTTATCGGCACACTCTGCATATCATTGGGATGGGAAGCGGCTCGCCCCTATCCACCATTTCCGGCCGCTGCCGATCGATCTGATCGTGGGCGTCGACCGCCAGAAAACCGATATGCTCGAAAACAGCCGCCGCCATGCCTCCGGCGCAGCCGCGCATGACGTGCTCCTTTGGGGTGCGCGCGGCATGGGGAAATCGGCGCTGGTCAAATCCGTCGTCGGGGAATTGCAGAAAGAAGGGCTGTTTGTCGCGCTGGTCGAGGCATCGTCATCACACTTGGCCTCCCTGCCCCAATTGTTCGAGGAACTGTCCGTTTCCGGGCGACGCTTCATTCTGTTTGTCGATGACATCGCCTTTGACACGCACGACAACGGTCCGCGCCTGCTCCGCTCGCT
>NZ_JBJXFW010000014.1:0-13280 GCF_046154385.1 Sphingorhabdus sp.
CCGCAATCGAGCGAGAAATCCGGTCCGCTTTCCAGCGTCGGTCTTTGCAGACATCGTGGCGTTCCCCTGTTCCACAGATTAGAATTCAATGTTAGCGATTATCAAATCAACGTAAGCGCTTCTTAAATTTAAATGGTTAGTGGCCCGTTAACTGTGATTTGGCGCGCAAACCTGTTGGGTACTGGGATGATAGAGATAGTTGAACAGCTCTCACCGCCGTTGCGACTCGCGGTGGCCTATGCGCCAAAGTCGACCCGTGTCGCATTTGCATTGCTGCTTTTGCTTGATGAGCGCCTGGCCCAGATTGTTGAAAGGGCGACTGAATCGATGATCGCGCAGTTGAAGCTGGCGTGGTGGCGCGATGCTTTGACGGCGCAGGCTGAAAACCGGCCCAAGGGGGAGCCATTACTTTCGGCGCTGTTCGATCTGCAACGGCCTGAATTGCTGGCGGTAGCCGGCGAGTTGGTGGACGCCTGGGAGATATTGCCGTGCCATGGCGAATGGAGCGGTGCCGAACTTGATGCCTTTGCCAAACAGCGTGGCGATGCCGTTTATAACGGATATTGTCGCCTTATCGGTTTGAACCAAAGCGCAGCTGCAGCGGGAGAAGAATGGGCGAGGGCTGATATTTTGAACCGTTATGGATTTGCTGCAACCGATTCAGGAATGCCAAACGAACCTTTGGTAAAAGGTCGTATTTTCCGACCGCTGACGATTCTGACCATGCTGTCCCGCAACGTTTCGGGTCCCCGATTGATTGTGCACAGCTTGACGGGACACTAATTTTCTGACCACAACGCCATGACGTCAACTTGGCCTAGGGGTATGGAATTGCAGAGAATTTTGGCAGGGGGAATAGGCGCATTGATGCTGGCGGCCGGGGGTCTGTGGCTGTGGCAAACGCAAGCTTCGTCGGAGAACCCAATTCCTGTCGCACCGCCGGTGGAGGTTGTGTCGGATGCGTTGCCAATAGCAGGCGTGAATGCGCCCGCCTTCGGCCCGGCCCCGCCAACACCACCCGTTGCACCAAAGGCCAGTCGAGAGGAAGTACGGTTCAACCGTTATGACAGGAACCGAGACGAGCTGATTTCGCGCGTAGAAATGATGGGTAGCCGGACCAAAGCCTTCAAGGAGCTCGATCGAGACGGCAATAATCTGCTGACTTTCGAAGAATGGGCCGTTGCCACGGGGGATCGCTTTGCCAGCGCTGATCGGGATGCGGACAATTTGCTGACCCGAAAGGAATTCGCGCGAACCCGGCCCAAGCAAGCTGCCAAACCAGGGTGCCGGTGTTAATATATATATTATAATTACTTAAGATGAGATCTTATGGCATTGTATCCACTGCGCCATATCGGACCGAGCGCGGGAGGTTATTGCGGCTTTGCGCTGTTTTTTATGGCAACTTTCTTCCAACGGGGCGAATAGGCCGAAATTGACATTCATGGGTTGGTAATCATCGGCATGGGCATCGCCAGTGATATGACCAAGCAAGGCGCCCAACGCCGTGGTTGTGGGCGGTTGCGGTATTTCGGAACCGGCTAACTCGGCCGCCAGCATCAGACCTGCCATTAAACCGACGGCACTGCTTTCGACATATCCTTCGCATCCTGTGATTTGACCGGCAAAGCGGATATGCGGTGCGGTTTTCAGCCGCAACTGGCGGTCCAGCAAAATCGGTGAACGGATGAATGTGTTGCGATGCAGACCGCCTAAGCGCGCGAATTCCGCCTTTTCCAATCCGGGGATTGTACGGAATAACTCGACTTGGGCGGCGTGCTTCATTTTGGTCTGAAAACCGACCATGTTCCAAAGACTGCCCAGTTTATTGTCCTGGCGCAACTGCACTACTGCGTGCATCCATCGGCCTGTTTTGGGGTTGTCGAGACCGACCGGCTTCATTGGGCCAAAACGCAGCGTATCCAATCCGCGTGAAGCCATGACTTCAATCGGCATACAGCCCTCAAAATATGGGGTATTGGTCTCCCATTCCTTGAACTCGGTTTTGTCTGAGTCCATCAATCCTTGATGAAAGGCGCGATATTGCGTTTCATCCATTGGGCAGTTGATGTAATCCTTGCCTTCACCTTTATCCCAACGTGATGCATACCATGCGATGTCCATGTCGATGCTGTCATGATAGACAATCGGCGCAATTGCGTCAAAAAAGGCCAGCCGATCTTCGCCGGTTTTTGCGATGATATTATGCGCCAAATTGGTCGCGGTTAAGGGACCCGTTGCGACAATAACCGGAATATCCGTTGGAATTTCGTCGATCCGTTCCCGTGCTATTTCAATATTTCCTATATTTTGCAGTTCTTTAGTAACAATTTCTGAGAACAGGTCACGATCTACGGCCAATGCCGAACCCGCTGGTACTTTGGCGACCTCCGCTGCCGACATAATGAGGGAGCCAAGGTCACGCATTTCCTGATGGAGCAGGCCGACGGCGTTGCTTTGTGCGTCATCTGATCGAAAGCTGTTTGAACAAACGAGTTCTGCCAGCCCATCGGTTTGATGGGCTGGCGTCATTTCGCCTGATCCCCGCATTTCCGATAATTTTACCCGATATCCACGCCGCGCCAATTGCCATGCGGCCTCGCTTCCGGCCAATCCTCCGCCGATGATATGTACGTCATGTTTTTTGGTCATAGCGATGGCGGCTAACAAAATTTCGTGGGAAAGCACAGGTAAAAGCGTCATGATGGTCTGATGACATTTACCCTGCAATTTACCGGCGAAACCCAGATCGCGCGGCCCCGATTGACCCGTCCCGCAGCCGACATCCATAAATATATGCGTGGGCATGCCGTCGTCTTAAGCGGACCCGCGCTGCAAACGGGTGCGTCGCGGTTATGCGCGCTTGCCGCGCTGGGGGTTGGGGCCGGATTGGTGACGATATTGGGGGATCGCAGGGCGTTGGATGAACATGCCGCCCACGTCACCGCTATCATGCTCAAGGAAAAAGACACCATGCTGAGCGCCATCGATGATCGCGTGCGTGCCATCGCGGTCGGGCCGGGGGCAGGGGCAAATGACGAATTGCGCCTGCTTGTTCTCAAATTGCTTGCCTTGAAGAAACCAACTCTGCTGGATGCCGACGCACTGACAGTTTTTTCAGACCAAAATACGCATTTGTTCAATGCGGTATCGGATAACATAGTCATGACGCCGCATCTTGGCGAATTTGCTCGGTTATTTCCCGACATTGCCATCACCGATCCCGTTTCGGCCGCGGTGAATGCCGCCCGCCGGTCCGGCAGCGTTATTCTGCTGAAAGGGCCTAACAGCGTCATCGCTGCGCCGACGGGGCGCTTTGCCATCAACACCCATTCATCGCCCTGGCTGGCGACGGCCGGTTCTGGCGATGTTTTGTCGGGATTGGTTTGCGGGTTGTTGGCTCAGGGATTGCCTGCTTTTGACGCGGCAGCCATTGCCGCATGGCTGCACGGTGATATCGGCCGTCGCGCCGGGGCGGGGCTAACGGCAGATCGGATGGCGGAATATATTCCCCTTGTCTTGCAAGGATGTATACAAGAAGGCTGAATTAAAGGGGTATAGACCTATGTCGCAAGATCTCGCGCACAAACGACCGTGGTTATTGGCCAGCCTTCTGGCGGGGTTAAGCTATCCGGCGAGCTGGCTTTGGCTGCCGATTGAGGGCGGGATATTTGCCATCATCTGGAAAATGGCAGCGGTGGGCTTGCTGGTTCCCTTCGCCTTGCGCCGCCATCATGTCGGCGAGTTTATTTTGTTGGCATTCATGTTGGCCCTGTACGCGCTGGGCGATGGGCTGATTGAACTGAATATGGTGGCCGGGGCCATTGCATTTACCGCAGGGCATCTGGCGGCAATCGCAATTTATGCCCGCCACCGCAGGGTGGGTGCTGTTTTTAGCCAGAAGCTATTTGCCGTGACGCTGTTTCTTTTGACGCCAGTCATCGCCTATTTTGCACCAGGAAATCCGGAACAGGGTATTCAGGTCGCCGCCTATAGCGTCGTTTTGGCAGCCATGGCGGCCATGGCATGGAGCAGCAATTTTCCAAGGTATCGCGTCGGTATGGGCGCCGTGCTTTTTGTTGTGTCAGATCTGTTGATCTTCGCTCGCCTTGGCCCCTTGGCGCAATCCGAAATGACCAGTGTGGCGATATGGTATCTTTATTATTTCGGTGTGCTGATGATTGCCGTCGGCGTCGCCCAAACATTGGTCAAGCGCGGCCATTATGCACAAGGGGAAGAGCGGGATTGAATTCCGGTCAATCGGACCGCAATCAACCGCCCCCCTTGTTGCAGGGGACATTTAGATCACGGCCTAGCCTTCATTCTCCGGCCCTTGCGTTGACGGTGTTGCGATTGCCTCATCGGTATCATCATCGCTTTCCTCAATTTTGGCGGCGCTGACGACATGTTCGTTCTCACCGACATTGAACAACCGCACACCCGCAGTGCCGCGGCCCAGAACGCGCAAGCTGTCCAATGGCATCCGGATCAATTTGGCCTGATCGGTGACCAGCATGAGCTGATCGCCCTTGGTGGCCGGAAAGCTCGCGACGACAGGGCCATTGCGTTCGACATTGTCGATGTTGGTGATGCCTTGACCTCCGCGGCCGGTGCGGCGGTAACCGTAAGCCGATGAAAGCTTGCCATAGCCATTGGCGCAAACTGTCAGGATGAATTGCTCGCACTCCGCCATTTCCGCAATGCGCTCAGCAGAAAGTGTCGGATCACCTTCTTTTTCGGGTTTCCAGGGTGCAAAGCGCAGATAATCCTCTCGTTCCTCCGCTGTGGTGCCGACCCTTTGCAGGATCGAAAGTGACATCACCTGATCATCTTTGCCCAATTTCATCGCGCGCACGCCGGTCGAGGCGCGGCTTTGAAATTCACGTATGTCATCGGCGGCAAAGCGAATCGCCTTACCGTTGCGGCTTGCCAATAAGATATCGTCATCGGCGCTCAGCAATTCCACACCGATCAAACGATCATCGGCATCTTCGCCTTCAAATTTCATCGCGATCTTGCCGTTGGATGGCACATTGGCAAAAGCGTCCATGCTATTGCGCCGAGCATATCCCTTAGCCGTTGCAAAAACGACGCTCAGGCCGCCCCATTCCGCTTCGTCCTCGGGCAAAGTCAAAACGTTGGATATGACTTCGCCTTCACCCAGGGGCAGAAGATTGACCATCGGCCGTCCACGCGTTTGCGGCCCACCTTCCGGCAGTTTCCATACTTTTAAGCGATACACTTTGCCGATGTTGGAGAAGAAGAGCACAGGTGTATGCGTGCTGGTGACGAACAATTCGGTAATCGCATCTTCGTCCTTGGTTGCCATACCGGCGCGACCCTTGCCGCCGCGGGCTTGGGCGCGGAAGGTCGCAAGCGGGGTGCGCTTGATATAGCCGCCGTGGGTTACGGTTACGACCATCTCTTCGCGTTCCATCAGGTCTTCGTCGTCAAGACCGTCCCAGCTTGCGGTTATTTCGCAAATGCGTGGGGTCGAAAACTCTGCGTCAATAGCCACAAGTTCATCGCGAAGCACGGCATAAAGTTTTACACGATCGCCCAATATTGCGAGAAACTCTGTAATGCTGACAGCAAGCCCTGATAATTCCTTGCCAATTTCATCCCGACCCAATGCCGTCAGACGATGTAAGCGCAGTTCAAGAATTGCGCGGACCTGCAATTCCGATAACTGATAGCTGTCGCCGGTTACATCAGCCTCAACCGCTTCGACCAATTTGATGTAAGGCGCGATTTCGGCAATCGGCCATTGCCGTGCAATCAATGCAGCACGAGCTTCGGCGGGACTTGCGGAACCACGGATAATACGGACAACTTCATCAAGATTGGTGACGGCGACAACCAGCCCCAGCAACAGATGTGCCCGCTCACGCGCCTTGTTCAGTTCGAATTTCGTGCGGCGGGTTATAACCTCTTCACGAAACCGGACGAAACTTTCGATGATATCACGCAGGTTCAAGACTTCGGGCCGGCCGCCACGAATGGCAAGCATATTGGCGGGGAAGCTCGATTGGGCTTGGGTATGGCGCCACAGTTGGTTCAGCACCACATCGGTCGTGGCATCGCGCTTGAGATCGATAACGATGCGGACGCCCTTGCGACTTGATTCGTCACGGATGTCCGAAACGCCTTCAATCCTCTTGTCTTTCGCCGCCTCGGCAATTTTTTCGACCAAACCAGACTTGCCGACTTGAAACGGGATGCTCGTAAGAACGATCGAGCGCCGGTCGCCACGACCTTCTTCAATCTCGTGGCGGGCGCGCATCATGATCGAGCCTTTGCCCTCACGATAGGCCGCGCGCGCACCACCTTGACCCAAAATCAGCGGCGCTGTCGGAAAATCGGGTGCGGGTATGATTTCAATGAGTTCGTCAACCGAGATTGCCGGGTTGTCGATATAGGCCAGGCAAGCCTTGATAACTTCACCGAGGTTATGGGGCGGAATATTGGTCGCCATGCCGACGGCAATGCCACCCGCGCCGTTGACCAGCAAATTGGGAAACCGTGCTGGCAAAACTTGTGGTTCCTGCCGGCTGCCATCATAATTGGGCTGAAAATCGACGGTGTCCTTGTCGAGATCATCCAACAGGGCGTTGGCAACCTTGTTGAGCCGGGCTTCTGTGTATCTCATGGATGCAGGAGGATCGGGATCCATAGAACCGAAATTACCCTGGCCATCGATCAACGGCACACGCAATGACCAATCCTGGGTCATACGGGCCAGCGCGTCATAAATCGCGCTATCGCCGTGCGGGTGATAATTGCCCATGACATCGCCGACAATCTTGGCCGATTTACGATAAGGACGCCCTGCGACGAAGCCGCCTTCCTGACTGGCAAACAATATGCGGCGGTGCACAGGTTTTAACCCGTCGCGGACGTCGGGAAGCGCCCGTGCCACAATGACCGACATTGCATAATCGAGATAACTCGACTTCATTTCATCGACGATGTCGACCGGGGAAATATCTGAGGGGTCTAGAGTGGCACTATCATCGCTCACGCCGCGAAAATCCTTATATTTTTAGAATATTAGCATCTTAGCCGAGGTGACCAAACAATGCCACCCAAGGCATAATGAAAAACGCCTTTTTCGACAACTTATCCACAGATAAGGGCACAATTGGTTTAAGGTGCGATTATGTTGCCATCATATCCGACCAGCTGACCGGAATGATGTGGCTCCAATTTTTTTACGATATCCAAAAGCTGTTCAGCCGCTTTTGCCGGGGAAAATCGTTCATGTTGCGGGTTCCCCTTGAAAGGCGCGCTCAATTCCGTTTCTACCGTCCCGGGGTGTAAGCCGACTATTATGCTTTCGGGATTTCTTCGCTGCCATTCAATCGCCAGATTTCGGATAAACATATTAAGTGCAGCCTTGGACGCGCGGTAACTGTGCCAGCCACCCAGCCGATTGTCCGAAATGCTGCCTACGCGGGCAGATAGTATCGCAAGGCACGTCCGTTCAAACTTTGGCATCAGCGGCAAGAAGTGCTTTGCAACAAGAGCGGGTCCCACAGCATTCAAGCGATAATTCTCGATCATCCAATCCGGATCAAGTTCACGAAAGCTTTTTTCCGGGCCTTTGCCATCTTTGTGCAAAATGCCGGTGGCGACGATAATCAGGGAAGGGGCCAATTCAGATTGTGCCAAACTGGATGCCGCATGTGCAATGCTAGCTTCATCACAGACGTCAACTGCAGGAGAACTCTCTCGTGATAACTTTACAACTCGGTCAAAGCCGCGATCCGATGACAACCGGTCAGCCATCGCCGCGCCTATACCTCCACGGGCCCCTATTATTACTGCTGTCTTGACTGTCATTGGTGGATCGTTTCCGGTGTTCAACCGCAATTCATGCGGCTGCTCTATGATGTTTGCGCTTAGCGAGGCAAATAACTATAGACGATATTGTGATAGAAAATATGCCTAAACACCCTAATCGCGGAGAGTAGAATGAAGTCTGTTTCCAAATTTGCCCTAATCCTGTCGTTGTCGGCGTTGTCTGCGACGGTTTCGCCTGCCTATGCAGAAGAAAAACCGGTCAAGGAAAAGAAGGGCAAAGAAAAAAAGGAAGCAGCTGACGCTGCGCCGAAGCGCAATTATTCGAAGCCATTTATTGCTGCCTTTTCGCCGGTTGTCGATTTGCTCAACAAGCAAAAAAATCCGGAAGGTGCGAAGGCCGAGTTTCCCAAAGTCGTTGCTGCAATCGCCAACGACGATGACCGGTATGAAGCTGGGATACTTGCGATAAATATTGGTGCAGGGGTTAAGGACCTTGCGTTTCAGGAACAAGGTATTGATCTGCTGCTCGCTTCGGCAACAACCCCAGCGAACATCAAAACCGAATATACATTCCGCAAAGGCGCCATTGCGTATGATGGCAAAAATTTCGTGAATGCGGAAAAACTGATGCTGGACGCCTACAATTTGGGGCATCGGGGTAACAATATCGAATTTCTGATTTCCAATGCGATGTCGCAGCAGAATAAAGATGCCGATGCCATAACTTGGATAGGAAAAGCGATTGAAGCCGACAAATTAGCTGGCAAAGTAAATAAGGCATATTTCGTCCGTGCGGCAATGCTCTCTTCGAAATCGAAAAATTACGCTGGTGCGGCGAATTGGTATAAGCAGTTGCTACAATCGGAAAACAATGCGGACTATTGGCATGATGCCCTGGCGTTTTTTGACAGGTCGCTCACGTTAAATCCGGAAGAAACTCTGGATGTTATGCGATTGATGCGCGTGACCAACGGCCTTCGGTTCCAGCAGGAATATGCCCAGTATCTTGATAGTTTAAGCTATATTGGCGTGCGCTATCCAGCCGAGGCGGTTTCGGTTTTGGAGGAGGGTTTCGAAAAGGGCGTTATTTCGCGTAATAATGTAACCTTCAGCGAAAAATACGCGGAAGCGAAGGCGCGACTGGCCGAAGATACCGCGACGCTGGCTGGCACAATCGCGCCGGCAAAAGCGAGCGCCAAAGGAATGCTGGCTTCGTTGACCGCGGATTCGTTCTACTCGCACAAAAAATATGACACAGCCAAAGAGCTTTATGAATCAGCGCTGTCAAAAGGCCCGGTGCTCGACAAGGAAGGAAAAGATCAAACGGATCGTACCCGGTTCCGTCTTGCCATGTCGAAAGTGATGCTGCGCGATTATGCGGGAGCAGCGGCGGATTTTGCGATGGTCACGAACGCCAATCGAAAGGCGATGGCCGAATATTGGACCATGTATATCGAACAGCAGATCAAAGCAGAGGCACCACCACCACCTGCGGCAACGTAACAATACACAATAAGGCAATATTATGAAATGACGGCGGGCTTTTGTAACTCCGCCGTCAATTCTAATTTTCCGGAATAGGCACGCCGGGTTCGTCTTTGGCGGTGCGAATCGTCAATGATGTTTTAACGCTGCTGACATTGGCTGCCGAGGTCAGCTGTGACGTTAGAAATTCCTGAAATGACTGAAGATCGCGCGCAACGATTTTCAATATGAAATCGATCTCGCCATTTAGCATATGGCACTCTCTCACATTTGGTAGCGCGCGGACATGGTGTTCAAAGGCTTTCAGATCGTCTTCTGCCTGACTTTTCAAGCTTACCATGGCAAAAACGGTAATTGTGTAACCCAAAGACGCGGCATCGATATCGGCGTGATAGGATTTGATCGTGCCGGACTGTTCCAGCGCCCGCATTCGACGCAAGCAAGGTGGCGCAGTAAGGCCAACTTTGGTGGCAAGGTCTACATTCGTAATACGGCCATCTGCTTGTAACTCTGCAAGAAGCTTTAAATCTATCGAATCCAAGTTCATTGTGGCCATGATTATGTTATTTCCCATTTCCATTTGTGCAGGAACTTATAATATTATTATAGCCAATTGCAATTGTCCCATAGTGTGACGCGTTTATTTTGCTGCTTTCGGATAGCTTTAAGCGGGTATATCGGTCATAGGGACAGGGATAATTTTGCATTAGGAATGTTTGCAATTGCGCTTTGACGATCGCCTAGAAACTGCCTTGCGTCAGGCGAATGACAGCGATTTGGGTGCGGCCGCGAAATGGCAGCAACTCGTTGATATTCTTGCTCAAAATCCGGTGCAATTCGACGCGGCTTATGTAGCGAATGGGTTGCAAAAAGTTCGTGATTTTCTGCCGTTGGTGGCACCCAATATTCGCGAGCAGTGCGTGCGTTCCCTCAATGGTCGGATCATGTCGGCCCCGCTTGTCCTACTTTTATCGGGCGATATTCCGAAAGTTGCTTCGGCCACGGTGGCCGGTGCTTGCCTAACTGATGACGAATGGTCGGATATCATTGCGGCCATGCCGGTCAGGGCGCGCGGATTTCTTCGCAATCGCTCCGATCTCGGACCAAAAAGCCGGCGCGCCTTGGCCTTATGTTCTGGTTCCGATTTCGTATTGCCCGTTCCGGATATCGAAGTTGGAAACCACGCGTTTAACGGCGTTCAAATCCGCGACATTGTGGAGCGAATCGAAAAGCTGCGTTCAGAACGGCAATCTGAAATCGTCGAATATGCGCAGGTCGATATCAGCCCATATGGCGATTTTTTTGAACCTATTGACGAGATTCGATTCGAAACAGACGAAAATGGCACAGTAAGCTGGATCGAAGGGGCTCCTCCTGGCGCAGTCGTCGGCGTGGATATTGCGGAACCGGCATTTGACGAAGGACCGGGACCCGATGCTTATGGTGCCGCTGCATTCCGGCAACGCATGCCGCTCGAAAATGCACGGATGCGGTTGTGCGGCGCGCCGGCTGTGGCGGGCGACTGGCGCATAAACGCATCTCCATTTTTCGACCCAATCAGCGGACGGTTTAGTGGCTATCGCGGGATATTCCGTCGTCCGACCGTTGCCGAAAGCGCGCTGATATCACCGCAAAGCCTGCACAGTTCGGAACAAATTCAGCAACTGGTTCATGAGTTGCGGACGCCTCTTGGTGCGATCATCGGCTTCTCCGAAATAATCGAGCAGCAGTTATTTGGTCCGGTTACCGAGGATTACAGGCTGCTTGCCAGGAATATATTGAATGATGCCGAGCGTTTGTTGTCCGGATTCGATGATCTTGCGACAGCCGCCAAAATTGAAGCGGGCAGCTTTTTTGCCGAGCCTGGATCAACCGATTGTGACTGGCTGAGCAACAAACTTGCGGGTCGCTTGCGCGGATTGAGCGACCTGTTGATGGTAACCCTTAACCTTGTCCATGCCCATCCGGTCCGGCCTTTTGCCGTGGATAAGGAATTAGCGGAGCGTATATTTTCCCGTCTGTTGTCTGCGGTCATTATCGGTTGCGAACCAAATGAAATTCTGGACGGACGGTTTCGCACCGAACCGGGGGTAAACGCTACCAATCGGTTTGTGCTGAGCCTGCCCCGGAAATTATTGGAGATGGATGAGGCAGAATTATTTGGCTCTGGCCCTGCCACGCTCGATGAATCCAGTGAAGCTCCCTTGCTGGGTCTGGGCTTTTCGTTACGGCTAGTTCGCAGCCTTGCCAAAAATGTTGGCGGTGATTTACGTTTCTACAATGATGCTTTGATATTGTCTCTGCCCGCGACGAATGAAAATCGCACCGGATTTAGAGATGAAGAGCGAGAATGAAGTGCGTGCACTTAATGGAAATGTGAAAAGTCCACTTCTTGCAAATTCTTACGCCCCGAATTTTGATTTCGTTGATCTGTCCGGTCTGGGTAGCCCACGTTTTATACTGACTGTCGATACGGAAGAAGAGTTTGACTGGAATCGTCCGTTTTCCCGTGACGGATATGGTACCAAACATCTTAAAGACCTGCCCAGATTTCAGGATCTTTGCGATAGTTTCGGAATAAAGCCATGCTATCTGGTCGATTATCCGATAATGGAAGACGCCTATGGCGTGGAATTGCTGGGTGGCTTTGCCCATTCCGGCCGGGCGGAAATTGGGGTGCAATTACACCCCTGGGTGAACCCGCCTTTCGATGAAATATTATGCACTGAAAACAGCTATGCCTGCAATTTGCCCCCCGAGCTTGAACGGGCAAAGCTGACACAGCTTTACAATGCGATTGTAAGTCGCACTGGCATCAAGCCTGATTCTTATAGGGCAGGGCGTTATGGTGCCGGTTCGGCCACATCCGATATTTTGGTCGATTTGGGCATCACGATTGATAGCTCGGTCCGATCGCGTTTTGATTATTCCGAACAAAGCGGACCCAATTATACCCATCATCCTGTTCATCCTTATTGGATCAAAAAGGACATTTTGCTGGAATTGCCCCTTACCACGGTATTTGCAGGAGCGATGCGTTCAGCGGGTAATGTGGTTTTCGGGGAATGGTTCGGGTCTCAAGCGGCGCGGTCGGTGCTCGCCCGGTCAAACATGATCGAACGTATCGCATTGACGCCGGAAGGCATCCCGCTGGAAAAAGCCATCGAAGGGATCAACCTGGCTTTAAAAGAAGGTGTTCCGGTTATAAACTTATCTTTCCATTCACCTTCGCTGGCGGCAGGATATACGCCCTATATTCGCACTGAAGAGCATTTGAGTGAGCTGTATATGTGGTTCGAAAGCGTTTTTCAGCATTTGAACGAAAATGGTGTGCGGCCAACGACTTTGGCCGAAATACGAATGGCCAGTCAGTTTAATTGCGGCGCATAAGATAAACACTTGCCAGCGGTCCTATTGTTCCGCTATCGGCGCGCTTGCGATTGGCTAGCCGGTCGGGGCCTGTAGCTCAGTTGGTTAGAGCTGGCCGCTCATAACGGCTAGGTCGGGGGTTCGAGTCCCTCCGGGCCCACCAGCCTTCGCTCACGCGTTGGCAGGCGCGGGCAAAAGGGGGATCATTGGTCCACCATGGCCATTTGGCCAAAAAAGACCGGTAACGGTCGAGACATTGTTATACCAGTCGGGGAGTAGCGCAGCCTGGTAGCGCATCTGGTTTGGGACCAGAGGGTCGCAGGTTCGAATCCTGTCTCCCCGACCATTATATCGGCGACCAATAAGTCGTTGTTTTTATTGACAAAAATAGACCATTGTCGACCTGTGCAGGAACTGTGTAGATTTTTTTCGGCCTGCCTCGAAAATCGGCGACCTCAGACCGCCGCTTTCTTGCAATTTTAGGCCAATGGCGAAAAGACATTCGGCAACCGATAGGCGTGTCGAGTTATTCCGATTTCCGAGCATCTTTGTTAGTCGTTTTACCGCATTAGGCATGGCTTTCTTTCGCAGAAAGGCATTGGTCGCTGGGAAAAATCACAGTC
>NZ_JBJXFW010000018.1:0-62400 GCF_046154385.1 Sphingorhabdus sp.
TGTTGTGGTTTGCGGACAGGCAGCTTTCAGGAGGTTGAGGCCAGTAGCAGTCATTCATACAATTTTGGCGACGACAGCTTCGCGCCAAATGAACATGTTTAGCGACCTGCTACACGATCCCAAAAGCGGTCGTTCGTTCACAACTGCTAGGGGGATCTTTTCGAACAAGCGGCATTGGCGTTTAGCCGCCGGTCGCATCTAGTCGGCGGGAGGTTCACCGCCTTTCACCTAGATTGCGGAGAGCGCCTGTCTAATGCCCGCCACTGCTTTACATACCAGCGCAATTCAGAATAAACAGCAGTTGGGATGGCTGCGCGGCTTTTGTCACAGTACGAACCAAGAGCGGGGGAATAACATGATCAAATCGTTGCGGCGACTTCTGGCGACCACCTACGGAGAGCATCGCGGTCTTTTTGGGAAGTTCGCGTTTGAGCTAGTGGTTGTGTTCATTGGTGTCACAGCCGCTTTTGCAATAGAGAATTGGCGGCAGGAGGCCGAAGAAGCGCGCTATCGATCAACAGTGGTTGTCGCAGTGGGGCAGACATTTGGGAGCGTTGCCACGCATGGACGCGGAATAAGCCGTGCAATTTCCGATAAGCTCCGTGTTTTCGACGACGGTGTAGCGCGAGGCGACCAGCCTAAACTACCCGTCTACCGTGAGCCGGGTGGTGAAGGGCCCCCAACCCAAATCTGGGACGGGCTCATGTCGACGGGTGCCTTGAAAGCCCTGAAGCCTGATATGGTTTGGCGTTTGGCTGCATTTTACAATGAGTTAAACTCTGTTGGGGACCGCTACCTCCGCTACAACGCCGTCACCGAGACACTTGTCTTCGGGCTAGATCCCGACCAGGCAGACGCTTGGGTGGATGGGCGGCTTAAGCCTGAGTTTCGCGCCTACGTCGAACAGTTGCGCGAGCTGCGGGCCGCGAATGACAGCGTCATCCGGAAAGCCGATCGGCTTCGTCGCGACATAGAACTAGATAACGCAAAGCACTGATCCGGTCCTGTCTGCTTTGTTGTCGAACACGGACTCTTCTGCAGCTAATTCACGACGGAATTTTTGGATCAATCATTATCGTAGAAGATGTGCCCACGATTGTCGGGCTTCAGTAATCGGAAAAAGGGTGCTGGCGTAACTTGTTCTGCATTCAGTTCCAACTTGACTTGGTTCGAATTGAGCCAACCGGTTTGCCGCTCAAGGTTATCGCGGACACGGCGGAAAGCGGTGTCCTGAGCGGAACTGATCGAGGATGCCAATACAAAACGGTGACAATAGAAACCCAATGGTTGCCACGTGTCACCTTCGTCATTATTCGGCGGTGCGGCGGCGGACCATTCCAATCGGCCATGGATCACGACATAGTAACATTGCATTCAAACCAAGATATACGGCGCGCCCACAAAAACAATACCGCCAGAAGCCGAACGTCCGCTTTGTTGTCGTGACCGGAAAGTCCGGTTAGGCAGCTTTGTTGTGGGGAGCGGACTGTCGGCTTTTGCCGAGATAATCGCAAAAGCAGACCCTCGGCGAGCCTAGGAATCAAATATGGTGACCTCGGACTTGTCCGAGGTCCGAGCCACCTAATTGTGGAGCAGACTTAGCGCAGCGGCGGGTAGCCCGAAGGTGCGCCTGAATGTCCTGCTGAAATGCGCAGAATCGGCAAAACCTGCTTCATGGGCAGCTTCAGTCAGCGAAATGCCTCGGGCATAGAGCGCAACGGCGCGCTCGAGCCGCAGCCACAGCACAAAGGTTTTGAAAGGAAGACCTGTTTGCGCCGCAAAAACATGTCGCGCCCGACTGTCAGAGAGACAGACATGATCCGCAGCAGATGGCAATGTAACGGTGTTTTCAAGGTTCTTTCGCGCATATGCAATCATTGCGAGCGCCCGCTGATCGGGTAAGGCTGTTCCATCCGCCTTCGGCAGTGCCTCCATAATTTGCTGGCCCAAACACAGCAGTTCCTCCTCGGCAAAGCCACTGCGAAAGCATCTGCGAAGGTCTTCGAGCGACGAAGCGAACGGCCCGCTGGTAACGTTTGCCCATCGCCGGTGCGCGAACAGAGTCTTGCCGAGTGCGCGGCCCACCGAACTTTCCGGTGCCACGAACAGCAAAGCGACAGCCCCGCTTGCTCTGAAACTATGCGACGTGTCGGACCAGACTGCGGCGACAGGCCCTGTCAGGCATTCGCTCGAAACGCCGATTTCGAATGACCCTTCAAGTTGGAACGTGATCTGTATCGCATGATGCGCATGAGGTTGAAGTTCGGCGGCTTCTTGCTCAACCTTCAGCAACCAAAGACTTGCGCCCTCCCAAAAGACGATGCGCCCTCTGCCGACGACAGTCATAGCCTATACCTCCGTTACTCTCGACGCGCCGACGGCGCATGCAGGCTTCGGGCAAGCTGACTGAATTTAGCCGCTATGTTCAATCAACTGCTCAGGGTTCATCGTATCATATGAACTCCACTAACCTAACGATGGAGTTCACCATGATCAAGAAATGCACATGTAATCCGTGCACTTGCGCCCCCACATGCAAGTGCGCCACCCAGCTCAAAGCCTGTAAGTGCGGGCCGTCGTGCAAATGCGGCGAGGCATGTAACTGCGCGAAATAACCTTCTCGCGGCGGAGCATTCCTTTCTGGCCTTTGGGCGAGTACATGCATCCAGTGTTCCCAGCACAAACGCTCCGTCGCGACAACGCTCAAAGGGAAGGAGGTCTTATGGAATATCTCGTCGGCGTGATCCTTGGTCTGGCAGTCGGTGGTTTTGCCGCGACGAGCGGCTTTGACCGCGACCGCGCCTTTTACCCGACGGTCCTGATTGTGATCGCTTCCTACTACGCGTTGTTTGCAGTGATGGGTGAGTCACCCTACTCGACACTGGCGATTGAGATTGCAGTCGGGTTGGTGTTTTCAGTTTTTGCGATACTCGGCTTCAGAAAGAGTCTGTGGCTGGCAGCCGCTGCTCTCGTCGGTCATGGCTTCTTTGATTTTTTCGTCCATCAAGCACTTGTCACGAACCTTGGTATGCCATTGTGGTGGCCTGGCTTTTGCGGCGCAATTGACCTCGTGATCGGGGGATGGTTAGCGAGCCGACTTTGGAAGGCGTCGAGGACAGTGCGCCGTGAGGGCTCCTTAACGTGAAAGCGATTGTTCGCGAAACATACGGCTCTCCCAGCGTGTTAAGGCTCGATGACGTTCCGACTCCCATTGTTGGTGACGATGATGTGCTGGTGCGCGTCCACGCGGCATCTGCAAATGCAGGCGACTGGCACCTTCTCCGCGGAACGCCGATTCCGTTCCGGCTGGTGGCTGGCCTGAACACGCCCAAATACAAAATCATCGGCAGTGATATAGCGGGAACGGTTGAAGCGGTTGGTCGCAACGTTTCCCAGTTCAAGCGCGGAGATGAAGTTTTCGGTGAAGTCTCTCGTTGTGGGTTCGGCGCGTACGCCGAGTATGTAGCGGCCCGTGAATGTGCATTGGCGCTGAAGCCAACAAACCTCTCTTTCGAAGAAGCTGCCTCAGTTCCAACATCGGGCTGCACCGCGCTTCAGGGGCTTCGAAAGGGCAAGATTCAGTCCGGGCAGAAGGTAGCGATTCACGGCGCCTCTGGCGGTGTTGGGACGTTTGCGGTGCAAATTGCCAAGGCATTGGGAGCGGAAGTGACCGGTATCTGTAGCACGAAAAAAGTCGAGATGATCCGCACGATTGGTGCCGATCACGTGCTCGACTACACACTCGCGGATTTTGTGAACTCCAACCCGAAGTTTGACCTGATTTTGGCCGCGAACGGCGACAGGTCTATTTTGGACTATCGACGTACGCTGACTCCTACTGGTCGATACGTGATGAGTGGTGGGTCGAACCGCCAACTATGTGAAGCGTTGCTCCTCGGCCCGCCGCTTTCGATCGCCCGCCAAAAATTGGGAAACCTGCTGGCGAAGCCCAACCAGTCGGACCTGATGGTGTTGAAAGATCTTATTGAAGCGGGAAAAGTGCGGCCTGTCATAGAGCGCAGCTACCGGCTGAGCGAAGTACCCGACGCTATCCGGTACCTCGAATCCGGGCATGCAAGTGGAAAGTTGGTGGTTGCCATGCCGCTAAAGTACGATTTGAGTCTGTGAGATCTTTTTTGACAGGCAACACACGAGACTGTCTTCAAAGCGATGAACGAACGGTCGCTTTCAGAGCTCGGCAGGTGGCAGTGCTGTTTCCACTTTTGGGTCGTGTTCGGTTAGTCCGCTTTTATCGCATATTCTCGGAAAGCTGCCTTTCATTCAGCTTATGAACAAAGGGCAGCTAACGAGGATTGGAAAATGTTGCCTGAATGTCTGGAAAGTTGGGGGGGCGGACTGTCCCGCAGGCCTCTGCACCAACCAGGCATGGCGGCAGCTTCTCGAAGAAGGGCAACATCTGCGCCCTTCGCAGCGTTTTGCGGACGACAACCTCGCCGGTCGCGTCAATTGCGTGAATCTGAAAAACGTTCTTGGCCAAATCGAGGCCGATTGTGCTAATATCCATGGCGGATGGCTCCTTTGCTCGGGTTTGCATGACAGCAACCCATCTTGGCACTTAAATGCCGTGAGCGGGAGCCATCCACCTCATCCGCTATTTGACTCTGTTATGCGAAAGCTGCCGTTGGGTGTGACTTATGCTGATTGTCCGCAAAGGTCAGTCTGATCACAAAAGATTGACCATATCGTATATAACGATATAGTCTTTTTATGCGACATGATTCGAACTTTGAAATTGCACACGACATTTCCCGAAACTTCGCGGCAATCTATCATCGATGCCATCCGCGATACACGATTGCGCTTAGCCACCAGAGCGTGCGTGTGTTGCAACTTCTCCATGAAGAGCGAGCAGTACAAGTTCAGCGGGTCGCAGAATTCCTAGGCTGCGCGGCGAATACGGCGTCAGAGCTCATCAGTCGTATGGTGAGCAAAGGGCTTATCGAGAAGCAGCGCTCTGAAGCAGATGAGCGGGTTGTGCGTCTTTGTCTGACCGATGCTGGAACAGCAGCATTTGATGAGCATGTCGGGCTAGACGTTCTGCGCTTGGCGCGGGCCCTTGCACTTGGTGATGATCAGGCAGCCAACGACATTCAAACCGCTTTTGCGAAGCTGCTCAACCTGATTGAAACCGCAAAATGATCATGTCACTGCTTGCCAAGTCGGCCTTGTCCGGCGTGATCGTGCTGCTAATTCTCATGGTTGCCAACACCAATCTGAAGCTGGCGGGCTGGTTGACGGCAATGCCGATGATTACTGCCCTCTCACTTGGTTGGCTATGGCTAGAAGGCAATCGAAGTCCCGTCATGACAACTTACCTGACTGGAGTGTTGATTGGTGTCGGGCACACAGCAATCCTGCTTGGAACGATCCTGTTACGCGTCAAAGCTGGGGCTAGTCTGCCAATGTCCTTACTGACTGGCGCGGTCGTTTGGGCGTTCGCTTCGATGGTCATTTATCAGGCAAAGATCATATGACGCACACAAGTTTTTGGGGTCACCGACCCGCCCTTCTTGGCATTGATATGCAAGTCGGCATATTGCGGGGATGTGGTGGAGAAGATCAAACTGCAGCAGACGCCGCGCTTTACGAAATGCTCACCCGAGTTGCGACCGTCCAGGCGCGATGCCGCAACCTCGGTGTCCCAGTTCTGCATGTCCAACATCGTGGCGGTACCGGGCACCGGCTTGATCCGGCGTCCGATGGCTGGGAAATAGATCCTGTCGTTGCGCCTCAAGGGTCAGAGGTGGCGATTTCAAAGAGCTGGTGTGATGCATTTTTCGAGACCGATGTTGACAGGCGATGCCGCGCATTGGGTATCGAAACCTTGATTGTCGCGGGCTGCATGACGCAATTTTGCATCGATACAAGCTGTCGGCGCGCATTGAGCCTTGGCTATAATGTGGTCTTACTGGGGGATGGCCATATGAATGCGGGCTCTCCCAACCTCTCGTTCCGGCAGGTCATCGACCACCATAATGCAACCCTCGCACAAGTCGATGCCGGCAGCGTGTCCCTTCGCGTCCACAGTTCCATAGAAATGCTAGGTTAGATATAGCTGCTACGGAATCGCGGTGGCAGGTGTAACGTCCCCAAATAATGTCCGCTTACAAGGACGACAATAAACTTAACCAAAGACCGAAAAGCTGTCGTGTCCCGACGGTCCGCTTTTATCGCATATTCTCGGAAAGCTGCCGTCACGATGACCGGCATAACTTTGAAAATTTGAGGCCACCCATCCGTATCAAAAATGGGCGGCCTCTCGGTCGGAAGCGATAGGGAGAAAAAGGAAAGCCCTGCCGCTTGTGACGGTTTGAACCGTCCGACCAATTCCGTTGCGGCCTAAACGGGCACAAACTTCGGCGCGAGATACGGCCTGCCAATTTGTAGCGGCAGGCCCACAGCAAGAATATCACCCCTTTCGCGAAGTCCGGTGAGCAACTTCACGGTTTCAGGCGGAACCTCAATTGCCGCCCGATTTTCGGCCGACAGTATGCCCTTGAAATCCAGAATTACTGCCACAGCATCATCAAGACTGGCAGCGGCATTCCGCGAAGAATGATTGCCGGTTGCCCTCTCTATCGCCGAAAGCGATGCCCATGCCGCGACAAGAGTTCGAGCAGCCAAAACGGCCTCTTTCGTCAATTCGGTCGCAACTGTTTCGAATATCGGGGCAGCGCGTGATTTGGCCTCTGCCTGCAATGCCCTTCGAGTGTGATAGGCATCATCAACCCGCCGCCGCAACACTGCCAATCCGGATCGCAATTGATCCCGCTCGGCTTCCAAGGCTGTAGCATTCGGCGTGTCCGAAGCCTGTCCATTCATCAATCGGTTGGCAATTTCCTCACCGTCCAGACCTCGCCAATCGGATAAGGTGCGGGCAATTTCCGACAGCCGCGCTTCTGCCTTTTCCGCCGCTGTAATGGCATCCTTGGCATTGGCGTCGATCTGAGCAAGCCGTGACTCGATATCGGACATATCCAGCGCCGCGATAGCCTTGGCGGTGCTTGCCAGTGTGGACGGCGCAATCATGCCGAACCTCCGAATCCGTTCATGGTGTTCACTTTGGCAACCGCTTTGGCCCAGCCGGTAGCAACGGCGCTTTCAGGTGCTGCAGGTTCATCAGGTTCATCATTGAAGCCTGCCATCCGGTTTGCCTTCGATGCGGCGCGCTTCCACGCTGCATCGGTTTCTCTAGCCTCCACAACGGCATCCGGCTCGACGCTTTTCAATTGGGCGATGATTTCCGATGCTGAGGCTTTCGTCATGTGTAACAGTTTACCAGCCGCCTTCTTTTTGCCGTTCGAAGCAGGATTGTCGAACACTGCATTGATCCGCGCATTCGTGGCCTCAGCAGCTATTGGGGCGGCCGATTTGATGGGTAATTTTGGTGCAGCGGGTGCGACCGTTGTGGATGCTTTTGCGCTTGATGCTGGCAAGAGCGGACGAAACTCGGGCAGTCGTTTGCTATATTTGGCATCCGTCGAAGGGACGAGCGCCTCGCCCTTGCCGCGATTGCGATAATCACCTGGGTCGCCCCAGTTTATCGGTTCAATGATTGCGCCGCGGTTGGCGGACAGGTTGGCAAATCTACTCATATCAAATTCCTTTCAGTTTAAATATTGCTGGCCAAATCCCCTTCGGGGAGGGCCAAACTTAGGTGTAAGCCCTCCCCCGTAGGGGGAGGTGTGTGCGTTGTGCGTATTTGTGCGGGGTTTGTGCGGAGCTCGTGCATCCTTTTGTGCAGGCTTTGTGCAGGGCTTTGTGCAGGGCTTTGTGCACTATTCACAGCGTGTATCCCGCTCTCACAAGACCATATTTCACGGTCCGGTTTGAGTATTTCTGAACGGGTTTGTTGGCCTCAATAACACCCAAAGACAAAAGCCGATTTAGGGCTCGCTCGAATGCTTCTTTGGGCATCCCTCTGGATTCGGGCATCGATGCGAAAACCTTGGGAGCATTGTTCGACCCGACCGCATGACTGACATTCCGTCCTTGCGCGATTGACGCATCAAGGCACTCCAAAAAGCGATCATTCTCTTGAACGATCGCAGCGGCGTGAGCCATTTCAGCAACGTAATCGCTTGGCAGTTCGTTATCGCAAACGAATGCGCCCTTGTGCCATCTAAAGGTCAGGGCTTCGCCTTTGGGGCCATAGTTGAATTTGGACCGGCTCAGAGTGCGGGAATCGGGGTCGGTATATCCGTCGCGCTCGGAAGCGGTATCCATGTAGAGGCGTGATCGAACGGCATTTTCCCAAGCCGTTGACCCTGAAAATTCGTCCCCTGCTTTATTCGGGTGCCCGATGAGCAATACTGAACCGTTCATCATTTCGGCCAATCGGTCGCATTTGCCAATGAAAGCAGATACCACATATCGGTCGTTTTCATTGCCAGCCAGCAGATGCGCCACATTATCTAGCGCCATTGCCTCGATGCCAGTAACCTCGATCATGCCGGCAATCTCTTCGAACAATGGAAGTATGGTTGTTTCCACACCAAAGCTCACAAGAGCAGCGCTTCGACCCTTCAAGCTGACAAGGTGTAACCAGCCGTCTAAATCAGTCATGGTGATGCCTAGCGCGTCGTTTATGGCCGATTGGCGACGATGCAATTCCTCGACGTCATCCTCGGCTGTGATGTAAGCAGCCCGCACGCGCTTGACGGGCTGGCCTAAGAAGGGTTTACCAACTGCGGCAGCTGTCATGGCTTGCTGCGCGATGAGGGATTTGCCCACCGAGCCCTTGCCAGTGAGATAAGTGGTGCCCTTTGCGAGTATCCACTGATCAATAAGCCAATGCCGCTTCGGAAGTTCTAAACCTTCCCAGATGGAAGGATTAATCGTGGCAAGACATGGCCGTACCACAGCGCGTTGAATCGCGTCCAAGCTACGCGGCGCGGCCATGTTTGACCTCCGTTCCCAATATCTTTGGCTTTCGTTCGGGCTGGCTCAAAATAGCGCTTAGCTGCTGATGTACGTTCGGATGATCGCAGCGGATTATGTCAAACAATGCCAGTTTACGAATTTGCGAGACAGCGGACCAATCCAAAATGACGGCTCCGTTACCTCCATTGCGAATCCAGTCGAGCGGAGTCGCGTGCAACGTGATTTCGCGAAATCCGTCCCAGAGAGGAGGCTCTTGTATTGCATCGATACCCAGCACCCAACCATCGCCGTTGCGCCAACGCAAGGCGGATGGGGCGAGTGTACGCCACGCAATTAAGTCGACGATCTCGCCTTCGTCCATTACGGGCATTATGACAGCGTCAATACCGTAAGGTTCGGACGTTGGCTCGAAAAACTGCTTTCCGCGCATATCGCACCTCATGACTCCAAACGGAGCTTGTTTCGCGCCAATGGCCGCTATGGCGGGTGCAGTGCATCCCAGCCGTTCCATTGCCGCCAAATGCCTGCCAGTGACGGCGGACACTGCCCTTTGCATCTCGTCATAAATGTCGAACAGGCGAGACATTACGCGGCCTCTTTGGTTTCAATTGCGGCGCGAATAATCGCAGAATACAATCGCGGCATCGCAAAGGCGGTCAGCACAATGTTGCAAATCCAATCCTTCTGTTCATCCGTTTTGTTATTTGGACCGAAAACCAAATCAGGCTTGCCATTATCGCCGGTGACAATCCAAAATTCGCAGCCAACGCTTTTGAGCTTGGCAACTATGCGACGCGCTTTGGGAAGACTGCTTGCCATCACGCGGCCTTGTCATTGCCGATGTTGAGCAGTGCTTCACGGGGTATGAGCCGCTTCCCGCCAACTTTAACTGAGCGAAGTTCACCCTTGCGGATCATTTCGAAAATAGTCGACTTTTTGAAAGGGATTATCTGCGTCGATTCATCGACGGTGTAAAATGGACGTTTAAGCATTTTGCCATCTCCTGATTGGATGACATCACTTTAAAATGGGGGTATCTGGAAATCAGTGGGAATTAAACGAGAGTTTAGTCCGGAGCATAATCGTCGCTTGGCACCTTTCTCAATATCAGATGCGCATATTCGTAAATATCGCTTTTATCCGGCGCGTTGCCGATTCCATGAAACATTTCAAAAATGTCTGTAAGATGTCTCACAATCTCTGCGGCGCCTGATTTTAACAGTGCGGGTTTGCGCGCGACATCAACAGTAAACTGCGCCTTTACCTGATCCCATTGCCATGACTTCACTCGTCCCGGTGCCTTGGGTTCCGCCTTTTGCGACCATACAATGGACCAGCGTCTATCGACCACCAATGCTTCTAAATGGGGGCGAGAAAAATACACGCCGCGTGCGAGCTGCCAAAGTTCGGCCTCAATGTGGTCTGAGAGGTAGTTCGTTTTAAAGAAGCGATATGGAAGGTCTGCCGCGTTCATTCGCCTGTTGACAAAAAATATGCCAGTCGAAAAGGACAACTCTGCATCGTGATCTACCGACATTTCATAACGCCAGAAGCCGTTTGGCGGGCTGTCGTTTGCGAAACATCCCGCCCCCTCAGGATCGACACTTTTAGATGCTCCAGATGGCAAATGGGCTAAAGCCGTTTCGGTGAACTCTGTGCACACAACAGGTAATCCCGCTTCCAGTATCATGCCGATAAGTGCTTTTCTAATTGTCAGGCCGCGCAGTGTCTCGAACCTGTTTTTGAGATTTGCGTACGCGTCTCCACATGCAATCCAATCATTGTCCATAGCTACCCCTTGGCCAACGCATCGACGGCGCTATGCCGCGGATTTTGCTTTATTGGGCAAGGCAGCAATATTGCTCCGCCCCTCCAAATAATTTCCCCAAGCGAATAGAAGCTTCGACCGCTTCTCTAAGAGTCCGCCTCGGTTGTACGATTTCTCGGTTTCGTCCTTCAGGGTGTGCGCCAAAGCCTTCTCAGCAATATCGCGGGTAAAGTTCGTTTTGTCGGCGGCCCACGTCCTGAAAGTTGCGCGCCATCCGTGCACGGTTGTGTTTGGCGCAACCTCTTTTTGCGCCTTTGCCATCGTTGCATCCGACAGCGGCCGATTGCCCTTGCCTGCAAAGATCAGTTCATCCGGTCGGGTCGATTTACGTTGAATTGACCTGAGAAGTCCAACCGCCGCGGGGTTAAGCGGTTGGACATGCTCTTTCTTTGCCTTCATGCGGTTGGCAGGAATGGTCCAAACGGCCTTATCCAGATCGATTTCGGCCCATGTCGCGCCCCTTGTTTCGCCGGATCGCGCTGCGGTGAGAATGGTAAACATAAGCGCTTGCCTGCCCACGGTGACATTTTGCCCAGTCAGAATCTTATAAACATCGGGGGCATGATCGTAATCGACTGCGCTGAAATTGGATCCCGATGGCTGCGATGCTGAATCTAAGACTTGCTTAACGGCCCCTCTTGGAGCCCCAGTCGAACGCCATCCCAGCCCTTGCGAATATTCGAGAACCGCAAAAATACGCTGTCGCACTCGACGAGCGGTTTCTGGCTTAGCGGTCCAAATAGGTGACAGGGCTCGAACGATTGCTGCAGAGTCAATATCGTTGACGGGTACATCCCCTATGTGAGGTAAAACATATTCCGCGATAGTATTTTGCCATTGACCAACATGTTTCCCATTCCTCCATTTAGGCGACTTAAAAAGAAAGTACGCATCGGAAGCCTCACGAAAGGTTGTGGCGCCTACGCCCAAAGCGGCGGCTGCAGCTCGATCAGAAGCAATCTGATAAGCAACAGGGTCAAAGCCTTGTCGCCACCATTCACGCCATTGACGGGCCTTAATACGGGCATCCGCCACTCCAATATCAGGAGGCGAGCCTAGGCCAAAATCTCGACGCAGTATTTTTCCGGCCGGCAGAGTGCGAGCAAGCCTGAGAACCCATGATCGCGACCCCGTATCACGCACATAGAGATGCAGGCCACTGACCTGCCCGTCAAAGTGCCTACCAGTCTTGGCGGCGTTCACCTTTGCAACGGTCAAATCAGCTATATCGCGCTTTTTCCGTCTCGGTGCTCGGGGGGACTCGTCCAACATCACGTCCCTCAATTAATTGAGTTGATGCTGGATTGCAATGGATTAGTTTGGAATAGCTTGGAATTTCTCAGTTAGAATAAAACCGCATTATTCCATTTGTTTATCCGTGATACTTCCCATTTTTCAGCCAATTTTGGAGCGTGGAAAAAAACATAGTTCGACGGACACCCTGTCCGCCACATTTCCCTCGCATTGAATATTTAGTTCGAGCTACGCCCAATCCATCAGGACAAGGCAACTTCCCGAATAGGCGCTTCGCCCAAATGTTGTCTTTTTCGTTCGTTTTTTAGGGCGTTTAAGGCATGGAGTGAATATGGCGTCCCAAATAATGATCCCGGCTTTTTCGGAACTTACCCGTGTGTTTGCTCGCATAGGTTGTCTTAGCTTTGGCGGGCCGGCGGGGCAGATTGCGTTGATGCATCGCGAGCTTGTCGAAGAACGCAAATGGATTGGAGAAGAGCAATATCTTCACGCGCTCAACTTTTGTCACTTACTGCCCGGTCCAGAGGCGCAGCAACTCGCCACCTGGATTGGCTGGCGTCTGCATGGCGTGAAGGGCGGGTTGGTGGCGGGGTTGCTGTTTGTAATTCCAGGCGCATTGGTTATTTTGACGCTTTCCATTCTATATGCCTATGCTGCCAACCTAAGCTGGTTCGCGGCCTTGTTTCTCGGCATGAAATCCGCCGTTCTTGCTATTGTGGTGCAAGCGTTGATCCGCATCGGCGGACGTGCGCTGAACACGCGGTTTAAGCAAATTATGTCCGTGGCGGCTTTTGTGGCGCTGTTTTTCTTTAATCTTCCCTTCCCCCTTATCGTCCTCGGCGCCGGGTTCATCGGTATTGTAACGGCGAAGATTCTGCCTGAATATTTGGGCATAAAGGCAGGAAATGCCGCGCCTGTCGCAACAGCCCGGCCGTGGGGCAAAACGGCGCAGACGATTGCGCTGTGGCTGGCAATATGGGTTGCGCCCATGATAGTCGTGTTGCTGACGGTCGGGCAAGATCATGTTCTCTGGAAAATTGGCAGCTTTTTCTCCCAACTGGCGATCGTCACCTTTGGCGGGGCATACGCCGTGCTGGCCTATATGGCTCAGGAAGCCGTGCAAGGCTTTGGATGGTTATCGGCAGGCGAAATGGCCGATGGTTTAGGACTAGCTGAAACCACACCGGGGCCGTTGATCATGGTCACCCAATTTGTCGGTTTTCTGGCTGCATATCGGGCACCCGAACCATTTACACCACTTATCGCGGGATTGATTGGCGCTGGCTTGACCACATGGGTCACCTTCGCGCCTTGCTTCCTATGGATTTTCACCTTTGCCCCCTGGATCGAACGACTGGAGAATGCAGTATGGCTCAAGGGTGGGTTATCCACTTTAACGGCTGCCGTTGTCGGTGTGATTGCCAATTTGACTATCTGGTTCGCGCTGCATCTATTGTTCGCGCAAGTTAGCGAGCAATATGCCGGAGCAATTCGGCTCTACATTCCGGAATTGGATAGCTTTAACCCAAGCGCCGTCCTACTCTCGATTATGGCCGCAATTTTGATATTCCGTCTGAAATGGAACGTAATCAAAACCCTTGCCGTTACAAGCCTTACCGGTCTGGCTTTAGGGTTTATAGGTTAGGGCCTCGCGTTTAACGCTACTTCTCGATGGTGAGCTTGGCTCCGTTTTCAACATTTTCGTTGAAACTAGTGACCAGCGAATCCACGATCATCTGGACTTCTTCATTCGCAAATTTTTCCGCGTCTTTCTGGTTTGATCCATAGGACCGTTCTGACTTTATCAAGATGTCCCGATATGCGCCGCGCTCGGGTATACATGCCTCGTCCGCAATTTTTGTAAAACTGTTTGGCGGCGTCTTGTCGTCGATCGCCTTGTTATGCGCAACGATCATGCAATTGTTGAAGGCTTTGCGGGCATCATCCATTGGATCAGCCTTCATTGCGGCCATGCTCAGCATACTTGCGACGACCAAAGTCAACATATTCATAACCCCCAGCTACGTTTCCATTTCATCGGTTCTGTGAACCTTGAACCTAATGAATACCACATTCGCGACACAGATATCAATGCACTAACATCGTTGCAGGTAAGCTGAATGCGTGCAAATCACTCGATCAATTTGCCACTTTTTACAACTGCATCAACCGTCTCGAGTTCGCGCACATTGGTCAATGGATCGCCATCGACTGCAATGATATCGGCATAACGCCCAACCGCAATCGCGCCGACATCCTTATCACGACCCAGTGCCTGCGCGCCGTTGCGGGTGGCTGCCTGTATAGCCTCCATCGGAGTCATGCCATATTCGACCATAACACGGAATTGCTTTCCGATGTCGCCATGCGGCATGACGCCCGCATCCGATCCGAAGACCATCTTGACCCCAGCCTTATGCGCTTTACGAAAATTATCGCGTTGTATTTGAGCAACTTCGCGGTCTTTTCTAAGATTATCTTCAAGCACGCCATTCTTCGCACCCTCGGCCTGTGTATAATCAGTGTTGTAGATATCCATCGAGAACCAGACCGGACGTACCCGGGCAGCGGCAAGCTTGATGCCTTCATCGTCAACGAGGCTTGCATGTTCAATCGTATCAATCCCGGCCTTGATCGCTGCTTTTATACCGTCCCCGCCATGAGCATGGGCAGCGACACGTATACCCCATTGATGCGCTTCGTCGGCAATAACGCGAAGTTCGCTTTCGGTTAGTTGCTGCTGCCCCGGTTCGGTGTTGCGGGAAAACACGCCGCCCGTGGCGCACACCTTGATGACTTCTGCGCCATATTTGCGTTGTCGCCGGACTTGATAGCGCAGTTCATCAGGGCTGTCGGCGATGCCCTCTTCCTTTTCGGCCTTTTCGAGGCTCGGCGGTAGGAAGGTTGAGTCGCAATGCCCGCCGGTCGCACCCAGCGCATAGCCCGCTGGAATAATACGCGGCCCGATTGCGTAGTCGTTTTCAATCGCCTGCTTCAGGCCGATATCGTTGCGGTTGCCGGAACCTACATTGCGCACGGTGGTGAAGCCCGCCTTCAACATCGCATGTGCGTTGCCAACAGCCGTCATGCCCCAGAAACTGTCGGTAAACTCCAGCCCGCGATAGCCGCCAATATCTGCAGGGCCGTCCAGATGGACGTGCATATCGATCAGGCCGGGCAGCAATGTCTTGCCCGACAGGTTGATATGCTTGACGTCACTGCCCCATCTGACGGTACGAGCGTCGGCAATACTGGAAATCCGTCCGTCTTCGCCTACGAAAATGGCCGGGAACTCTACAACCTTGCCGGTCAGCACATCGACCATCTTGTCGGCGGTGATCACAACATTCTGGGCGTTCGCCGAGGTTGCAAAAAGTGCGGCACCGCACAGAGCTAAAACGCGCGCTTTTTTCCCAAAGTTCACAGTCATTTCCATGTTTTGATATCCTACAGATTCCCTACGCCGAAAGGATGGCAAAAAGTAGGGGCGTAGGATAGCACAAAGTGATAACCTATAACTATCAATCACATATGCAGCATTTTTCCATAAGCCCCGAGCACGCTTTCGTGCATCATCTCGCTCAAGGTCGGGTGCGGGAATACAGTGTGCATGAAGTCGGCTTCGACCAATTCAGCGGTTTTGCCGATGGTATAGCCCTGGATCAACTCGGTTACTTCCGCACCGACCATGTGTGCCCCGAGCAATTCGCCGGTCTTGGCGTCGAACACGGTCTTGATGAAGCCTTCGGCCTCGCCCAGTGCGATTGCTTTTCCGTTGCCGATGAAGGGGAAGTTGCCGACTTTTACGTCATAACCAGCTTCGTTGGCCTTGGCCTCGGTCATCCCAACGCTTGCGACTTGCGGGTGGCAATAGGTGCATCCCGGGATATTCAGCGGATCCATTGCGTGCGGATGGCCACCGGCGATGGCTTCAGCGGCAATAACGCCTTCATGGCTGGCCTTGTGCGCCAACCACGGCGGCGCGGTCACGTCGCCGATAGCCCAGATGCCCGGTACATTGGTGCGGCACATCGGATCGGTATCGATATGACCCTTCGTGGTCGCTATGCCGAGCGCTTCCAGACCGATATTCTCGGTATTAGGGACGATGCCGATAGCGACGATGGTATGGCTATATTCGCCATTCACGACCGTGCCGTCCTTGCCCTTGATCGCGGCGGAAACTCCCGTTGCCGTGGCTTTCAAGCTTTCCACGCCTGCGCTAGTCATGATCGTCATTCCCTGTTTTTTCAGGGACTTTTCAAGAAAAGTTGAGACATCGGCGTCTTCGACAGGAACAATCCGGTCCATCATTTCGACAACCGTAACCTCGGCGCCCATGTCGTTGTAGAAGCTCGCAAATTCGATGCCGATGGCGCCGGAACCTATGACCAACAGCTTCTTCGGCATTTCGGGCGGCACCATCGCATGGCGATAGGTCCAGATGCGCTTTCCGTCGGCGGGGGCAAAGGGCAAATCACGTGCGCGTGCACCAGTGGCGATGATGATATTCTTGGCCGTCAGCTCTTCGGCTTTGCCGTCTGTGGTCACCGTCAACTTGCCCGGCGCAGTCAGCTTGCCGTCGCCCATATGGACGGTAATCTTGTTCTTCTTCATCAGATGCGTAACGCCCTGATTGAGCTGCTTTGCAACCCCGCGTGAGCGCTTCACCACCGCATCGATATCTGCGCTGATGTTGGCGGCAGTCAGGCCATAATCGCCCGCATGCTGCATATAATGATAGATTTCCGCCGACCTCAGCAATGCCTTGGTAGGAATGCAGCCCCAGTTAAGACAAATCCCGCCGAGATTCTCCCGTTCCACAATCGCGGTTTTCAGCCCGAGTTGGGCGGCGCGGATAGCGGCAACATAGCCACCGGGGCCGGAACCTAGGACGATAAGATCGTAATTACTCACAATGTAGCTCCATGCTCGTTAGCCCTCTCCCCTTGCGGGAGAGGGTTGGGTGTGGGGGCGCCGCACGTCTGTGCGGCATTATTTCGAGTGGCAGCGATAATCGCTTCGGCCACGCCTTCCATATTGCTCAAAATGTCGCTATTCCAGAAACGCAGAACGCGGAAGCCTTGGCCCATCAGCCAAGCATCGCGCTCGACATCGGCTTCACTTTCTACATGTTGACTGCCATCTGCCTCGGCAATCAACCGATGTTCAAAGCAGACAAAATCGACAATATAGCGGTCATCAATCACCTGCTGCCGACGCCATCGCAATTCGTTGAGCCGCTTATCACGCAGGATATACCAAAGCTTCCGTTCGGCATCTGTCGGATTAGCGCGCATATATCTGGCGCGCTTTTTCAAAAGTTCATGACGGGATTGAACTTGCACCAAAGTCTTTTGCGTCGCTTGCCGCGACGCGACCCCACACCCTCCCACGCCTGCGGCGCGGGCCCCTCCCTCTCCCGCAAGGGGAGAGGGGCTAGTCACTTGCGACCTGTCTGGATCTGTGCTTCTCAACAAGCAACCACCATAGAAATGCAGAAAATGCACCAAGCAGTGAGAAAACCAAAAGCCCGTTAAAGCTTTCAGCATCAAGCCCTTCCATGATAATAAACGGTAATGGTCCGACAGCCAGTCCAACCATTATTAAGTATCTGAGCTTTGGGAGCGGAAGTCTGCTTCCAACCCACAGCATCACTGGAGCCAAGAGCATTCCTGCAAAGGTAGCAAAAATGGCGGTATACCAGAACAACAGGTAAAAAGATCCCGGCCATTCGATTATCGAATAGTCGTCTGTAACCAACTCGTAGGCCCGGTTTCCCAGTCCCATCAAAATCCCATTTGCTGCCGCAATCAGCAGGATAGCGACAATGACTCGAGCTGGGTTTATCAAGCCACCAACCCCAAAGGCTTCTCCACCAGTCCCTTGAACACCTTCATCAACATCGCCCCATCTGCTCCGTCGATTGCGCGGTGGTCGAAGCTGCCAGTGGCGCTCATGACGGTGGCAATCGCCAATGCGTCGTCGACGATATAGGGGCGCTTTTCACCTGCCCCAATGGCTAGGATCATGCCCTGTGGCGGGTTGATGACGGCATCGAACTGTTTAATTCCCATCATGCCCATATTGGAAATCGACGCGGTGCCGCCCTGGAATTCATGGGGTTGCAACTTGCCTTCCTTGGCCTTGGCCGCAAGTGCCGCCATTTCTGTCGAAATTGCGGACACCGACTTGTTGCCAGCGTCAACGATAATGGGCGTAATCAAACCCGTCGGGATGCTCACCGCGACCGAAATGTCGGCGCGGCTGTATTGCAGCATATTATCGCCAGCGAAGGACACGTTGCAATTTGGCACCTGCATCAATGCCTTGGCCAGTGCCTTTATCAGCAGGTCATTCACGGACAGTTTGATGCCCTGCCCCTCCAACGCGCTGTTTAATTCGGCGCGAAGCTTCAACAACGCATCCAGACGCACATCGACTGTCAGGTAAATGTGCGGGACCTGTTGTTTGCTTTCGGTAAGGCGGCGCGCAATGGTTTTACGCATATTGGAAAGCTTGATCGCCTCGTGCGGAATTCCGAAATCGGGAACTGCTACCGGTGCCGCGATTGCCGCAGGGGGTATCGGAGCAGGCATTGCAACCGGGGCGGCCACTACCGGCGTGGCAATAACATCGTCTTTCACTATTCGCCCGTTCGGGCCGGTTCCAGTGATTGTCGAAAGGTCGATAGACAATTCGGATGCAATACGCTTCGCAAGCGGACTGGCCTTGATCCGGTCCCCATCAGATTTCGCAACAGCAACGGCCTGAACAGGCGCAGGTGTAGCATTTTCCAATTTGGGGGCTGTGGCCGCCGCCGGTGCGGGTTTAACAGGAGCAACAGCCGACGGGTCTTCAACTTCACTGGTAATTGTTGCGATTACAGTGCCGACTTTTACGCCATCGGCCCCTTCGGCAACCAGCAATTTTGTGATGATCCCCTCATCAACCGCTTCAAACTCCATTGTCGCCTTGTCGGTTTCGATTTCGGCCAGCAAATCACCAGATGAAACCTTGTCCCCTTCTTTCACCAGCCATTTTGCAAGCGTACCTTCTTCCATCGTGGGGGACAAAGCGGGCATTTTGAGTTCTATGGGCATTCGAACGGCCTTTTCTGGGTCAAGATTTCAGTTCATCGAATAGCCAAGCTTTCCCCAGCGTCAAGCGCGATAAGGTTGCCAAGCCTTCAAAATTCGCGCAGGCTATACGAATTCATAATGGCTTGAACAATAAGGACAAGCCGGGGGGTACGCATGCGGACATATTTGGTAGTCATTGACGAAACCGACGAAGCACGGCTGGCATTGCGTTTTGCATCCCGCCGCGCCGCAAAAACGGGAGGCGCGCTCCACATTTTGGCGTTGGTCGAACAGGCAGATTTTGTCGCATGGGGCGGTGTTCAAGCCACTATGGAAGAAGAAGCGCGGGTCCGGGCCGAAGAACTTGTAACTGCTGCGGCAGGTTCCATTTTTGAAGAAATGGGCATGCGGCCAGCCATCACTGTCAAATCGGGTGATGCGATCGAGGTGGTGAAAGCGATGCTGGCCGAGCATCCGGAAATTGCCGCCCTCGTGCTTGGCTCAGCCGCACAAGGCGCACCTGGCCCGCTGATCGCACATTTTACTGGCATAAATGCAGGAACCTTGCCCTGCCCTGTTATGGTGATCCCCGGATCGTTAAGTGCCGAAAGCATCGATGAACTGAGTTAATCGTCCCTTTATCGCCGTTTTCCTTGGTGCCTTATATTCTGGGGACGCCCACGTTTTCCGATGTCGAATTTACCCGCCTTGCCTTTGTGTCGAGGTCGATCCGAAGCATAGCTGCCACCTTCCGGCAATTCGAAACGCAGGGATCCTGAAACAGGATTGGCCTCCGCAAGACGCAACTCCAGTTTCATGCCGGGCCGGAATTCCTGTCGTGTCTTTTCGCCTATCAGCGTCTGGCTTGCTTCGTCATAATGGAAATAATCCTTACCGAGAGTTGACACAGGCACCAAACCATCGCCGCCAACCCCTTCAACTGTAGCGAAAAATCCGAAATTCTGCACGCCAGTAATGCGCGCTTGCACGATTTCCCCGACATGCGCCGACAGATAGGCGGCAATGTAGCGGTCGGTCGTCTCGCGCTCCGCTTCCATGGCGCGGCGTTCCGTTCGGCTGATCGCTTCGGCCGTGGCGGCGAGCTTTGCGACCGCAACCTCGGTCAGGCCTGTCATCGGCTCCACATCATTCAGCCTCGGCTTCGGCATTTCCAGGCCATAAGCACTGACAAGCGCGCGGTGGACGATCAGGTCGGCATAGCGACGAATGGGCGAGGTAAAATGCGCGTAACTGCCCAGCGATAGTCCGAAATGGCCGACATTTGTCGGGCCATAATAAGCCTGGGTCTGGCTGCGAAGCACGGCTTCCATGATTTGCGGACGGATTTCTTCGTCAATGACCTTGCTGAGGATCATATTGAACGTCTCGGGCTTGATGACCTGCCCTAGAGCGAAATCAATGTCGAAGGTCTGCAGATATTCCTTGAGAGCGACCAGCTTTTCGCGGCTCGGCGGTTCGTGCGCGCGGTAGATGAGCGGCGATTTCTTTGCCTCCAGCGCTTTTGCGGCGGCGACATTTGCGGCGATCATGAAATCCTCGACCAGCCGGTGTGCTTCCAGTTGTTCACGCTCCGCAACACCCGTGACCCGCCCCTGCTCGTCTAGTGTGATCCGCTTTTCCGGCAAGTTCAGTTCCAGCGGCGCGCGCTTGCTCCTTGCCCGCGCCAGCAACCGCCAGCACGCCCAAAGCGGCTTGAGCGCGGTCTCCAGCAGGGCACTTTCCATCTTTCCGTCAATCGCAGCCTGCGCGTCGGGATAGGGAATATTGGCGGAAATCCGGGCCACAGCGCGGGCGAAACGCCATGACGTCACTTGTCCGGTCTTGCCAATCGCCAAATGGCAGGCAATGACCGCGCGATCCTCCCCTGCCCGCAAAGAGCATTTGTCGGAGGACAATGCGTGGGGGAGCATCGGGACAACGAGGTCGGGGAAGTAAACACTATTGCCGCGTTTCACGGCTTCGCGGTCGAGCGCGCTGCCGGGGCGGACATAATAGCTGACATCGGCAATGGCGACGATCGCATCAAAGCCGCCCGTCTCCGCATTGGGCGCTGCCCAAATGGCATCGTCGAAATCACGGGCATCGCGTGGGTCGATCGCAATGATCGGCAAATGCCGCAAATCTTCGCGGTGGTCCGCAGTGACCGGCAAGCGGCTGACCAAAGCGGCCTCCACTTCGGCATTTTCCGGCATTTCAAACGGAATGCCATATTTGTGGATCGCAATCAGGCTGAAGCTTTTCGGCGCAAAGGGATCACCGAGCACTTGGGTCACCCGCGCCGACTTGCGTTGTGTGTTGCCGGTAAGTTCCGCCAAGACCAGATCGCCGGCCTTTGCGTCGGCTATGTCACCAATGGGCGTGTCGAAACGCGCCTTCTTGTCGACGGATTTCAGCCAGAAACGGCCATTGTCTCCTCCCTCAACAACGCCCAATATCTGCTCGCTTCCCTTGGCGAGCTTTTTCATGACATGCGCCGTCCAGCCATTGCCGCGCTCTTCGGTGCGGGCCAGGATACGGTCGCCTATTCCAAGCGCCCCGCGCTTTCCTTTGGCCTCTACAACACGGATTTTGGGAATCGGTATGCCTTCCGCTTCCCAATGTTCGGGAACGGCAACAGGCTGGTTGCCATCAATGCCGACGATTTTGAGAACCGTAACCTTGGGAACGCCGCCCATTTTGTGAAAGGCCCGACCCGGGGCCATGTCGACAAGGCCCTCATCCGTCATATCTTTTAGCAGCGCCTTGAGTGCGATTTTCTCATTTCCCCGCAGTCCAAATTCACGCGCGATTTCACGCTTTCCGGCGGGTTCGTTCGACGATTGGATAAATGCGAGAATTTGCTCGCGGGTTGGTAAGCCTAATATTTTGGCGTTTTTCAATTGCTGTGGCCTATTTGGTTCGCACGAAGACACGAAGACACAGAAGAAGTTCGGTCATTCAACAAGCGTTTGATCCCGTCTTTAAACAAGGGTGTTCCAAAATTTATAACGAACCCATGTGTGAGATTTGTCAAACGAAGATAGGTTATCACTTGCTTGGCGTGGACCGGAAGCGTTCGTTCTGCTGATTTGATTTCGATTATTACTCGTTTTTCAACAAGCAGATCGACCCGAAATGCGGACTGCATTTCAACCCCGTCATAATTGATATCTATCGAAACCTGTCGCTCTACCTCTAGGCCTCTACTCCGGAGCTTGGCCATCAAGATGACTTCATAGGCACTTTCCAATAGGCCAGAACCAATATCCCTTTGGATATTGAAGGCGGTATCTACAATGACTGTGCAAACAGCTTCTATATCCACAAACCAAATCTTCTTATCTTCGTGCCTTCGTGCGAACCCCTAATAAGTCCGCCCGATCAATATCCGCTCGACCGCACGCTCTCCGGTAAAGAAACAATTGCCATCCACAGGTGCGGCTTCAAGGGGGCTGTTGCGCATGGTCAGTTTCAGGGCCTTCAACTGCTCGACAATCTTATCGAGAGCAGCACCCGTATGACGTGCCCATTGCACTTCGACCCAGCCTGCAAAGCCTGCTTCGTCACCTGCAAAATGGGTCGCAAGGTTCGTCACATCGCGGCGGATATTCGCGTCCATGCGGGCCTTCGCCTCTGTATAAAGTGTCGCCTGAATATCTTCGATCATTGCAACAGCGCCGCTGACGAATTCGGTTCGTGGCGTAAAGGCTGTGGCGAGCTTGCCATCGTCCTTGTACAAACGGTCACGCCGTAAAACGGCAGCTTTCCCTTCGGAAACATCCCGGGGGCCGACTTCGACAATGATCGGTGCACCCTTTTTGACCCAAGACCAGCGTTTGTTGGACGCCTTTGTTGCTTTGGTGTCGAGCAATACACGAAGAGGCTCACCGAACGCCGAAAGCGCCAGCAATTCGGTACGCAGGGTGCGGCAATATTCCAAAACCGCATCGTCGTCGTCATTGTCGCGAAGCATCGGTATGATAATGATCTGGTGCGGTGCAATCTGGGGCGGGCAGCGCAAGCCGTCATCGTCGCCATGGATCATGATGACCCCGCCAATCAACCGCGTTGAGACACCCCAGCTAGTGGTGTGTGCATATTGCTGACTGCCCTCTTTGTCCTGATACCGGATTCCAGAAGACTCTGCAAAACCGGTGCCGAGATAATGCGACGTTCCAGCTTGCAAGGCTTTGCCGTCCTGCATCATCGCTTCGATGGAATAGGTCGCCACAGCACCCGGGAATCGTTCGTTTTCCGGCTTTTCACCGGCCACGACTGGCATCGCGAGAGGACCTTCCGCAAAAGCGCGGTACATTTCGAGTGCGCGCATGGTTTCCTTGAGCGCATCTTCCCTGTCGACATGGGCTGTATGCCCTTCCTGCCACAGGAACTCGCTCGTGCGCAAAAACATGCGCGTACGCATTTCCCAGCGCACCACATTGGCCCATTGGTTGACCATCAAAGGCAGATCGCGCCAGCTCTGGACCCAACGGCTCATAGCGGCACCGATTACTGTTTCCGATGTCGGGCGCACGACCAACGGCTCTTCCAGCTTGGATTCAGGATCGGGAATCAGCTTCCCCTTGCCGTCACCGACAAGCCGGTGATGCGTAACAACCGCCATTTCCTTGGCAAAGCCGTCCACATGGTCGGCCTCTTTTTCAAAGAAGGACAAGGGAATAAACAACGGGAAATAGCAGTTATCGACACCTGCGGCCTTGATCTCGGCATCCATCAGTTTCTGGATACGCTCCCAAATGCCGTAACCCCAAGGACGGATGACCATGCATCCCCGGACACCTGATTCCTCAGCGAGATCGCCTTCGGAAATAACCTCCTGGTACCAGCCCGCAAAATTCTGGGTCCGGGTGACATTTAATGCATGCTTTATCAAGTTCTTATCCGCGATATATGTTATAAATTATAATATTAGTCAGCTGACAGTTTGTCGATCTTTGCCTGAAGGTCGGCCATCTGCTTTTTCAGATCATCTATGCTTTCCGCCTTTTCCGGTTTTTTACCGGCGAGGTTAGGCATCAACGCCTCCCGCGCAGAACGCATGAATTCGATATTCTGCTTTGCGATATGCCCAAACGGGCCCGATGTGATGGCGGTTTCGATGACTTCCTGAACCTGTTTCTGGTTCTTGCGGAAATTGTCCATCGAGCTTTCGAGGAACTGAGGGACCATCCCCTGCATCGAATCCCCATACATTGCGATCAACTGCCGAAGGAAGCCGACCGGCAACATTTGCTGGCCACTATTCTCTTCCTCCATGATGATCTGGGTCAGAACGCCATGGGTGATATCTTCATTGGTCTTCGCGTCCAGAACCTTGAAATCAATTTCTTTCCGCGTCAGATCGGCTAGGAAATCCAACGTAATATATTTGGATGACTGCGTATTATAGAGCCGCCGGTTGGCATATTTTTTGATGATGACCGGGCCGTCACCATTTTTGCTGGCTGCGCGTGCCATGAAATGTGTTCCTTTCGGGATATTCTTGGCGGCATTAGCACTAGTTTATCGTGCACTGCAACAATCACCAAATGATCGGCTATATTCAGGTCGAATCACGAGGTATTTTTCCAGAGCACAACATGATGGTGACTTACGAGATTGAATTCAAAATACCGCCGACCAGCAACAATTAGCATCATTCCATGCTGTTCCTGAGCGGCCTTTGATTGTTAGGTGTAATCAAGGCGCTTTTTCCAATTCCGACAAAAAATGACGTGTTTTTGAAATAATATTATCAATTTCATCGCGGTGATACTTCAATATTACGGGGCTGCTGTTGTTGCCCTGACACAGCATTGTGGCAAAGCTGCAACATGTTCACAAAATTGCAATTAAATATCCGGTGGCCCTTGCTTAACTGGCAATGGTGCGCTTTACCGAACGCCTAATTTAGCTGGGGAGCTATATATAATGAAGAAGTCACGTTTGATGATTGCCGTTTCGGCAGTCAGCTTGTCCTTGTTTGCTGCATTGCCTTCATACGCTCAAGAAGCACCAAGCGATGAAGCTACCGTAGAAGAAGATGAAGATGCTGCAGAAGAAGGCACTGCTAAGCCTATTCTCGTAACTGGTTCGCGAATCGCGCGTCCTACGCTGCAATCTGCGGTGCCGCTGACCTCGGTCACAATTGAAGATTTGACTGGGACCGGCGAAGTTTCGCTCGGCGATGCGTTGAATGATCTTCCTTCACTTCGTTCGACATTTAGTTCGGGCAACTCGAGCCGCTTTATTGGTACCGCTGGTTTGAGCTTGCTCGATCTTCGTGGACTGGGAACCGAGCGTACATTGGTATTGGTCAATGGCCGTCGCCATGTAACCTCGACACCGGGTGACAACGGTTTTGACGTGAACACCATTCCGACCGACCTCGTTGAACGGATTGATATCGTCACCGGTGGTAACTCGGCTATTTATGGCTCCGACGCCGTTGCTGGTGTTGTGAACTTCATTATGAAACGCGACTTTGATGGAATTGCTGCACGGGCACAGGGCGGCATTTCGTCGCGCGGTGATCGTGGCACGTCGTTCGTCAGCGTTTTAGCTGGCCAAAACTTTGGAGATGGTCGCGGTAACGTTGCCGTATCTGCTGAATATACTCACCAAGAACCTTTGTTGCTCCGTGATCGTGATAAGCTGACCGGGGCTGCGAGCGGCCGTTGCCAATTTCAACGTACCGATAGCGTTGCAGGTGAACTCGCGGCAGGCGATGGAATTCCGGATACAACTTTCTTGTGCGGTATTCGCAACGCATCGATTTCGGATGCTGGTACGGTTGCCGGTCTCGGCAACGGCGTTTTCTTGCGCTTCAACGACGCAGGCGATCTTTTCATCGACACACCAACTCGTAACTTCGTTTCGGCTGGCTCGACCGGCTTTGTGCAGGGCGGCAACGGCTCGACTTTGAGCAATACCGGCAGCTTGCTTGCTGCGGTCGATCGCTATGCTCTCAATGTTCTGGCACATTATGATGTGTCCGATGCGTTCAAACCGTTTCTTGAAGCCAAATATGTGCGCGTGGATGTCGCAGGTGAAGGTCAGCCTAGTTTCTTCTCTGGTGGCCCAAGCTTCGTTGGTGGACCAGACTTCAGCTGCGGTAACGGCTTCCTCTCGGCGGCCAATCTGGCCACCTTGCAAGGTTTCGGTCTTTGCGCCGATCCAAGCGAAACATTCCCAGTTTCACGTTTCAATATCGATCTTGGTGGCCGTGCCTTTGTTGGTAAACGCGAAACATACCGCGTCGTAGCCGGCGTCGAAGGCACGTTTAACGAAGACTGGAAATATGAACTTGCGTTAAATTATGGTCGTTTCGAAGCTTTTGGACGCAACACAAACAACTTGTATTTGTTTGATGAAAATTTTGATCCAGACGGCTTCAACCTCGCGGTAGATGCTGTACTTGCACCAGTGGGTTATAGCGGAACCAATTTTGTTACCAATTCCGCTGGACAACGCGTAATCTGCGCGATTAACGCGGCAAGCAATGTTCGTCCCGACTGCGTTCCCTTGAACCTGTTTGGTCAAGGGCGGTCTGATCCGCGTGCAGTTGCATTTGCGAATACTGCAGGTACGACCGATGAATTCGCCAGCCAGTTCGTCGCATCGGCATTTGTCGGTGGTGATCTGTCACAATTGTTCGAATTGCCAGGCGGTCCGATTGCATTCGCGTTCGGCGCAGAATATCGCAAGGAAAAGGCGAGCATTGATTATGATGAGGTAACATCGGGTGACCGTACATTCCTTAACGCCCTTCAAGACTTTACACCACCAGATGTGACCGTGAAGGAAGCTTATGGTGAAGTTCAGATACCATTGTTGAAGGATCTTCCTTTTGCGAAAGAACTGTCGGTAAACCTTGCGGGCCGTGTCTCCGATTATAATACTGCAACCGGTACTGTATATGCCTACAATATTCAGGGCGTTTACGCTCCTATTGAAGACATCCGGTTCCGGGCCGCTTATGCGACGTCGGTTCGTGCTCCTACCCAGGGCGACCTGTTTTCACCTCAATCTGAAAACTTTGCTCAATTGACCGATCCATGCGACCTGCCCGCTCCAGGAAGTACGGTTGCGCTTAACTGTGCGGCTGCTGGTGTTCCAACATTGGCTAATCAGGCATTGGTTACTGCGTGTTCAAGCACCAGCACGCCGGTTGCTTTAAATGCTCCGTTCCGTAACTGCCTTGCAATTCAGGCAAGTACCGGTTTCTTGTCAGGTGGTAATCCTACCTTGGTTGAGGAGCGTGGCAAGAGTTTGACATTGGGCGTGGTTATTGAACCTAGCTTCGTGCCGGGGCTGAGCTTGACGGTTGACTATTACAACATCGAAGTAAAAAGCCTGATATCGGCGTTGAGCGCACAGACGATCCTGAATTTGTGCTACGGTAACTCTTCGGGGATTAACAACCCATTCTGCGCGACCGTTCAACGTGATCCGACAACTGGTTTATTTGTTGAGCCTGCACTGATTTCAGGGGGCGTCAACTTCGCAGCTCAGAAAACCAAGGGTATCGACATTGATCTTGCCTATCGGAAAACATTCGACAACGGTCATCGTTTGACCGCTCGTGCGATTGCTACGCGGGTAATCACGCTCAACAACTTCGTTAACCCATTACAACCAACCGAACCAAATCGTCAGTTAAGCGAGCTGGGTGACCCGAAATGGTCGGCTTCTTTCTCGCTAAGCTATGATTTTGGCGACTTTGATGTGTTGTATGCGGCACGTTATATCGGCAAGCAGACAATCGGGTTGTATGAAACACAAAACTCATACACCGCGATTTGCCCTGTCTCAGGCGTAACACCAAACCAAGGTGGAACGTGTACCCCAGGTCAGTTGACGGTCATTCCACCTAATAACGCTGATGCGTTCCCACGGGTTTATTATCCAGACGTCTTGTATCATGACATTCGTGTCGGGTTTGACGTGGGCAACGACTTCCGCTTCTATGCGGGTGTAAATAACCTTCTTGATCGTCAGCCACCGCTTGGATTGCTGGGTACTGCAGGCGGCGATCCATTCGACAGCTTTGGACGTAACTTCTTCTTCGGACTTGAAGCAAACTTCTAAATCGAGATACATCACAAATGGAAAGGGCGCCCACGTGGCGCCCTTTTTTTGCTTTAGAGCAAACTGAGACTTAATCCCAAACCCGTTGGAACCTGCTGCCTAAATTGGTCAGCATTTCATATTGCGAAAGCCCTGCGCGTTCAGCGGATAGTTTTAGATCATATACGATATCGACCCAGTCACCTTCGGCCAGATCGGGCGCTTGCGTGATATCGGCCGTTACAAGGTCCATTGAAATTCTGCCAATGACGGGCAATACAACATCGTGGGCAATGACAGTTCCGTGTCCGGCCCATTGGCGCAAATATCCATCGGCATATCCTATCGATAATGTCGCGACTTTTGTGGGCGCTTGGCAAATATATGTGGCGTTATAGCCAACGCTATCCCCTGCATTCAGAATCCGGGTTTGCAATATACGTGATTTCAGACAGACAACCGGCTGTATTTGCTTTGCCATATCCGGGCGGGACACTCCGCCATAAATTCCAAGTCCCGGGCGAACGAGGTCAAAATGATAGTCAGTTCCCAGAAACACGCCAGCGCTGTTGGCAAGGCTATAACGATTGGCCCGGGTTGATGTTATCCTGCGCCGAAACTGTTCCAGTTGCTTGGCATTTTGCGAACCGTCTTCATCAGCTGACGCCAAATGCGACATCAAAATATCGATATCCAATCCGGAAAACAGGCCATCTGAAATCTGACCAGGGCCGATACCGAGCCGGTTTATACCGGTATCGACCATCACATGGCATTTTTCCCCACCAGACTCTTTCCACAACGCAACCTGTTTCGGAGTGTTGAGTACCGGAATGGCACCAAGCTCCCTGACGGCCGCTATGTCGGCCGCATCGATGCCGTTCAGTACCGCGATCCATTCAGGCGGTACCAGGTTTGCGATCTCCAAAGCTTCACCCCAATGTGCGACAAAGAAATCCCGACAACCCGCATCGCGAAGATGCGTAACAACCTCTCTTGCCCCAAGCCCGTAGCCATTGGCTTTGACTGCCGCCCCGCAGGCAGCATTTCCTTGTGATTTCAAAAAGCGCCAATTGCCAACCAACGCGTCGCGATTAAGATGCAAGCGTAGGGGAGAGGAAAATTCAACCATATAAACTCTTTGCGTGTGACGGCAAAGCTGTCAATCCAACTCGGTTTGGCCCGATGTCTCCGGAAGCCAGATTAAGGCAACTATAAATGCCATTCCGGTAACGGCGACCGTGTACCACAACCCTGAAAAAGGCTGCCCGGTTTGTGCAACAATATATTGCGAGATATACGGCAGGAAGCCGCCAAAATAGCCGGTGCCGATATGATAGGGAATGGACATAGATGTGTAGCGGATTTTGGCCGGGAACATTTCAACCATAATCGCGGCGACCTGACCATAGGTCATCCCCGATAGGGCAACCATTAAGAACACTGACAAAATGATTTTCCAGGGCTGTCGCTGGGCAGGATCCGATTTGTCGGGATATCCCGCCTTCTCCAACGCAGCAATATAAGCTTTCTCGTCAAATCCTGTGAGTTGAGTGGTCCCAATTTTAAGAATCACATTTTCGCTCTCGACTTTGCTATATGCAATGCCGCGTTTGGTCAGAAAGTTGAGGGCTTTTGCACATTCGCTCTCATGCACCCGGTTAAGGGCATTAAAATCACACGATGGCAACGACAATGTGACCGGATTACGCTCGGTAGCTTTGGCTAATGCCGGGTTAGCGGCATCGGCCATCATCCAGAATATCGGAAACACGCCAATGATGGCCAGAGCATAACCCAAAAGCAAAAGGCGCTTGCGTCCCCATCTATCCGACAACCAACCACAAGCCACATAAGTGGGTGCCGCGAGTGCAGCCCCTATGGCCATATAAAGCAACGCATCTGTCTCCGGCACACGCGCGGTCCCCGTTAGAAAGTATAATGTTCCGAATTGCGAGGTGTAGTAAATGACAGTCAAACCCGCAGCCACGCCGAACATGGCTACAAAAATACGTTTGATATTGCCGGGATATTTGAAGCTATCCACAAAGGGATTTTTCGAAGTCGTGCCCGCTTCTTTCATCGCCTTGAAAACCGGACTTTCCGAGAGTTTCAGCCGCATATAAAGCGAAATTGCCAGCAACAGGATGGAGGTCAGAAATGGTATCCTCCAGCCCCATTGTTCAAATGCATCAGTGCTCATTGATTGGCGGGTTGCCAGTACAACGATAACGGCAAGCAGAAATCCACCCGCAACCGATGCCTGAATCCAACTGGTATATTGCCCGCGTTTACCGTTGGGTGCATGCTCTGCGACATAGATTGCTGCCCCGCCATATTCGCCGCCCAAAGCAAGCCCTTGCAAGCAACGCAGCAAAAGCAACAATCCGGCTGCCCATACGCCCGCGACCTCAAAAGTCGGCAAGACACCAATGGCCGCAGTAGCCAATCCCATGAGGGTTATGGTGACGAGAAATGTGTATTTACGACCGATTTTATCACCGAAATAGCCGAATAATATGGCACCAAACGGACGAACGCCAAAGCCGGCCCCAAATATTGCCAGCGACGCCAATGTCGCTGCAGTCGGGTTGTCAGCCGGGAAAAACAGTTTGCCGATTAACGCGGCCAGAATGCCATAGACAAAGAAATCATACCATTCGAACACTGTTCCCAATGACGACGCCGTTATCACCAATCGATCACGCTTCGGATCCAGCGGTGCTTCGCCGATTGCAGCACTATTCATAATTTCCCTCTCCAAACTTCTCCCATTGTCTTATAGCCAATGTCGTAACGTTCAAGCGGCTTGTTGTGCTTTTCCATGAGCTGTCAAAATGCGATGTCCAAGGAGAAGGTTGTGACCCGTTTCATCGACTTATCGATTTCGATCACCAATGATGTCATCTCTGACCCACCCGTCATGCAACCCCACATTACATATATGACACATGAAAACACATGGAAGCAAATCGCCATGTTCTTCCCGGGATTGACCAAAGATGACCTTCCCGATGGAGAGGGTTGGGCTGTTGAGAGTCTTACGCTGTCGACACATAATGGAACACATATGGATGCCCCTTGGCACTTTCATTCGACGACGGACGGTGGAAAGCGCCCTGCCCCGTCAATCGACGAGGCGCCGCTCGACTTGTTTTTCCAGTCGGGAGTAAAGCTAGATTTTTCGAACAAGCCGTCCGGGCATGTGGTGAGCGCGCTTGAAGTCGAACAGGAATTGACCCGAATTGGCTACGCTTTGAAACCGCTTGATATTGTTTTGGTGCAATCTGGAGCGGTCTATGGGACTGATAATTTTACCGATCAAGGTTGCGGAATGGGTGCGGAGGCAACGCTGTATTTAACCGCGCGCGGCGTTCAGGTGGTGGGTACAGATGCGTGGAGTTGGGATGCGCCCTTTAGCCATACCGCAAAACGATGGGCCGAGACGCGCAATCCGTCTATTATCTGGGAGGGTCACAAGGCAGGAAGGATCAATCCATATTATCAGATCGAAAAGTTGACCAATCTGGCTTCCTTACCCGCTTTTGGTTGGAAACTCAGTTGCTTCCCCGTAAAAATCGAGCGGGCAAGTGCGGGTTGGATCCGGGCTGTGGCAATTTTGGAGTGAAGTTATCGAACGGCTCAATTCGATAATGCAAGAATTGCCAACGTCCATCCGCTAAGCACCGCTAATGTAATCCAGGTAAATATAACACCGATACTGCGCGGCAATGGCGGCTTGCCTGGTGCTGACGGGGTGTAAAGACCGATGACATGGGAAACGCGGCCTGCCAAAAAAATAACTCCAATAGCCATTAAACCAATGTGGTGCGCACGGCTCATTTCCAGAAAGGCCAAAAGCAATATCACTATCGGAGCGTGCTCGGCCAAATTACCGTGACTTCGGCTCGCACTGATTAACTTTGGATCCCCATTATCGCCAAAGGCAACACTGCCACGCATACGATGACGCACGGTATCGATGGCCGTTATCAAAAGTATTATTGCGCAAACTGCGGCGACAAATGCGGTGACGGGTAATGTCATGATGGTTTCTCCCAAGCAACGCATCGGCAATGACAGGCATGATACTCTTACTCAAGTGAGTATTGCGCGAAATGTTATAGACGCTGTGTAGCTTTCTCCAGGTGCGATAATTGGCATATCTCCATCACTTCTGTTCAATGCATTGTTTATGTGCGGCACGGGTTCGAAGCAGAAATAGTTTTCGTTCGATGGAGTATAAAGGACAGCATGCGGCAAATCGGAGATTATTTCTAAGGCATATGCGCGGCCCATCCATTCAATCAGCGCATTACCGGACCACGCGCCGTAAAAATTGTCGAAGTGCGAACCTATTATTTCTCTTCCGCCACCAAAACTGGTGTTGGATGTTTGCTGTTCGGGTTTAATTGGTAGGCCATCTTCGGACGCACCGTAAAAACTGGCGGCATCAAAGCGCAATGAAGCGCCTGCGCTATCAAAATAGGGATGGTGCCCAAACCCCATTGGTAAATTGCGTTCTGCGGTGTTCCGGATCGATAATTTCAGTCTTAAAGAATCTGGGCCAACAGAAACCTCTTGTTCGGCGTGGAACGGCCAAGGCCAGTCATTGTCGCCTTTATGGGCAAGATATAATTTTACCGAATTGGGAGACTGAGATTCCGTCAACCATTGCCGCTGCCATCCTACACCGTGAATTGCATGTGGTGCGGCTATTTTGTGGGGTTGCAGGAAAAAAGTTTCTTCATCCCAGTCGAAGCAGGCCGCTGCAATCCGGTTTGAGTAAGGAACTAGCGGGAAAGATGCCATTCCTAGAGGATCAGCGGCGTTAGTCGCACGACGCAACATAGGTTGATCGCCCATCACCCATGACGCAATGCTGCCGCCAACCGACGGTGCAATCGTGCAATGGCTGACGCCGTTTTTTATTTGAATAATGTCGGACAAAGCCGAAACCTTATTCCATTTCCAGAATAATTGCATCCACCGCGAGACTTTCGCCCGCCGATGCATTGATGCTTTTCACGACACCTGATTTTTCGGCGCGAAGAATATTTTCCATTTTCATCGCCTCAACAATCGCAAGCGGCTGACCTGCTTCGACCTTGTCGCCGACAGACACGTGCACGGCGGTGATGAGTCCCGGCATCGGGCAGATGAGATATTTGGACAAATCCGGTGGAATTTTTTCGATCATATGCATCGATAGATGCGCGATATGTCCGGGCAAGACGTGGGCAACATGGGTCGCACCCCGCGTTGTTAGCTTCAGCCCGGTACGGGTTTTTGAAACCTTTACGGCCAGATCGTCGTCGTCTACCTCTGCCTCTATCAAACGATCGCCAGGAATATATTCCATCGAAAGCGCAAATTCTTCGCCATCGACAAGGATTGCGCCATCGTCCATTTCGATTTCGTGGACTGCGCCGCTTATTTTGACTTGCCAACGCGATGGTGGTGGCAAAATATGACCCAGCTGCCCGTCGACATGGCGTGCCCGGTCAGCATCGGCAGTAGCAATAAATCCGGCAATGGCAGCTAGTGATTTTTTGAGCTTGGTACCCGCAGTCGCTCCATGAAAGCCATCGGGATATTCTTCGGCAATAAACCCGGTCGTCAACTCGCCTGAGCGGAACCGGGGGTGCTGCATAATCGCACTCACGAAATCGATATTGTGGCCAAGGCCTTCAATCTCGAAACGGTCGAGCGCTGCGATTTGCAAGTCAGCGGCCTCGTCACGGGTTGGACCCCAAGTGATCAATTTGGCGATCATCGGGTCATAGAACATGGAGACTTCTCCGCCATCGTACACGCCGTCATCGACACGGATACCATCGACACCGCGACGACCGTTTTCTGCACCGTCATCGGTCCAGCCCTCGACCGGTGGGCGATAGCGGGTCAGGCGGCCCGTGCTCGGCAGAAATCCGCGATAGGGGTCTTCGGCATAGACGCGGTTCTCGATGGCCCAACCGTCGATCATGATATCGTCCTGAGTTATCGCAAGCTTCTCGCCAGCGGCAACGCGGATCATCTGTTCGACCAGATCGATGCCAGTGATGCATTCGGTGACCGGATGCTCAACCTGCAACCGCGTGTTCATTTCGAGGAAGTAGAAACTTTCGCCGCTCGGGTCAGCGCCCGACACGATCAGCTCGACCGTGCCCGCCGAATAATAGCCCACAGCGCGCGACAAGGCGACGCATTGTTCCCCCATTGCCTTGCGCATTTTTGGCGTGACGAACGGCGATGGCGCTTCTTCAACAACCTTCTGGTGCCGCCGCTGGATCGAACATTCGCGTTCGTTCAAGTAAAGGATATTGCCGTGTTGGTCGCCCAGTATCTGGATTTCGATATGGCGCGGATTGAGGATGAATTTCTCGATAAACACGCGGTCGTCGCCGAACGAATTCAGGCCTTCCCGTTTCGTGGCTTCGAAACCCTCGCGTACGTCCTGCTCATTATAGGCAAGCCGCATCCCCTTGCCGCCGCCGCCGGCGCTGGCCTTCATCATCACCGGATAGCCGATCTCCGCCGAAATCCGCACCGCATGTTCGGTATCGTCAATCTCGCCGACAAAGCCGGGGACGACGTTGACGCCAGCCTTCATCGCGAGTTTCTTCGACTCGATCTTGTCCCCCATCGCGGCAATCGCGTTCACCGGCGGGCCGATAAAGGCGATGCCCTCTGCCGCCAGCGCCTCCGCAAAACTGGTGCGTTCGGACAGGAAACCATAGCCTGGATGCACCGCCTCCGCTCCGGTTTGCTTGCAAGCCGCGATGATTTGCTCGGCCAGCAGATAAGACTGCGCGGCAGGCGAAGGCCCGATATGCACCGCCTCATCGGCCATCTGCACAAAGGGCGCGCGGGCGTCGGCATCGGAATAGACCGCGACGGTCGCGATCCCCATCCGGCGCGCTGTCTTTATAATGCGGCAAGCAATTTCGCCACGGTTTGCGATCAGGATTTTATTGAACATCAATCTCGGTCTTTCATAAAATACCTAGTCATCAAGATGCCGCCAATAACCACAGCAATCAGAGAGCCTGGAAATAAGGCAAATTTTACAAGCTTGAATTGCGCACATCCAGGAGTGTCATATTCTTCTGCACAGTCCCCCAACGACACGGCTACAAGCGCGTTGAGGACCAGCACTAAACCCACGATGCTGTACATTGCACAGCCTAATTTCTGACCACCTGTAAGTGCGGGTCGATCAGAAAAACTCACACCGCCACCTCCAGCGCCCTACACGCCCGCAGTGGCTCCTCCGCCTCCATTGGCACAAGCCCAAGCTTCGCCAGCATCGCTGCGTCCTTGTCGTCACCTGCATTGGCGGCGGTCAGCAGCTTGTCGCCAGTGAAGATACTGTTCGCACCTGCCATAAAGCACAAGGCCTGCGTCGCCTCGCTCATGCTCTCACGCCCCGCGCTCAACCGCACCATGCTCATGGGCATCGTGACGCGCGCCACAGCGATCGTGCGGACGAATTCGATGTCATCGATCTTCGCCAGCGGCGTATCCGCCAGCATATCGCCCAGCACGGTGCCCTTCACCGGCACCAGCGCGTTGACTGGCACGCTTTCGGGATGCTGAGGCAGCGTTGCCAAGGTATGGATGAAGCCCACCCGGTCGGCGCGGGTTTCTCCCATGCCGACAATCCCGCCGCTGCACACGTTGATGCCCGCGCGACGCACCTCGGTCAGCGTATCGAGCCGGTCCTCCATCGTCCGCGTGGTGATGATCTCGTTATAACGTTCGGGCGAAGTGTCGATATTGTGGTTGTAATAATCGAGCCCCGCCTCGGCCAACATATCGGCCTGTTTGGGCGATAACATCCCCAGCGTCATGCAGGTTTCCATGCCCATCTGCCGCACGCCTTTGACGATTTCGACAATCGCGGGCATGTCGCGGTCCTTGGGGTTACGCCACGCCGCGCCCATGCAGAAACGGCGTGAACCATTGTCCGCCGCCTGCGCCGCCTTTTGCAACACCGCCTGCACATCCATCAGCTTGGTCGCCTCGACCCCGCTGTCGGCCTTGACCGATTGGCTGCAATAACCGCAATCTTCGGGACAACCGCCGGTCTTGATGCTCAGCAAGGTGCAAAGCTGAATTTGTCCCACAGCATGATGCGCGCGATGGACAGTTGCGGCCTGATAGACCAGTTCATCAAACGGCAAGTCAAACAGTGTCGCGATTTCTTCGCGGGTCCAGTCGGTTCTAGCAATCATAGATAAATCTCTTCTCTGCGGTCTCTGCGTGATCTCTGCGCCTCTGCGCGAAACCTGCAACGTTTTTTGGTTCGCGCAGAGGCACAGAGGAAGCAAAGACCGCAGAGAGTTTTATTGTTTGGGTCAAGCAGCTTCTCCCAAAGGCGGCATATTGTGGCCAAGCATACGTAACACATCGGCCGCGCATTCCACTACGTTCGATCCCGGACCGTAAATGCCTTGGACCCCTGCATCGCGCAAGAAATCATAGTCTTGCGGCGGAATAACTCCGCCCGCGATGACCTTGATATCGTTGCGGCCCGCTTCGCGCAAACCCTTGATCAGTTCGGGGATGAGCGTTTTGTGGCCCGCGGCAAGCGATGATGCACCAACCACATCGACCGAATTTTCTAGTGCCAGAACCACTGTTTCCTGTGGTGTTTGGAACAACGGACCAGATACAATCTCAAAGCCCATATCACCAAAGGCCGAGGATATTATATTTGCTCCGCGATCATGTCCGTCCTGCCCCATCTTGGCGACGAGCAATTTGGGTTTACGGCCCAGCCGGCGTTCAACGGCTTGGACGCCTTCGATAACCTGCGCCCAGCTTCTGTCGAATTCATAGGCACTGCCATAAATGCCTGAGACCGGCGTTGGCGTCGTCGCGTAGCGGCCGAAAACAGCCTCCATAGCGTCGGAAATTTCTCCCAATGTCGCGCGCGCACGCGCTGCATCGACGGCGAGAGCCAAGAGGTTCTCATTCGCCTTCGCGCCTTCCGTCAACGCCTTGAGTGCCGCCTGACATGCGCTTTCATCGCGTGCCGCACGGGTCTTTGCGACGCGGGCGATCTGGCCCTGTCGGACAAAGTCATTATCGACTTCGAGCGTATCGAGTTGTTCCTCGGTCGCGAGTTTATATTTGTTGACCCCGACTATGACATCCTCGCCCTTGTCGACACGCGCCTGACGTGCCGCAGCCGCCTCTTCAATCAGACGCTTGGGCATGCCGGATGCCACGGCTTTGGTCATACCGCCCAATGCATCTACCTCGCCGATGATTGTCCACGCCTGATCGACCAATTCTGCGGTCAGTGCCTCGACATAATAGGAACCGCCCAACGGATCGACGACCTTCGTAATTCCGCTTTCTTCCGCCAAAACGATCTGCGTGTTGCGGGCAATCCGCGCCGAAAAGTCAGTCGGCAATGCTATGGCTTCATCAAGCGCATTGGTGTGCAAGGATTGCGTTCCACCCAAGGTCGCGGCCATCGCTTCGATCGTGGTGCGGATAACATTGTTATAGGGGTCTTGCTCTTGCAGCGACACGCCCGATGTCTGGCAATGGGTGCGCAACATTTTGGAGCGCTCATCTTTGGCACCAAGACCATCCATGACGCGATGCCAGAGCGTACGTGCGGCACGCAGCTTCGACACTTCCATGAAGAAGTTCATGCCGATACCGAAGAAGAAGGAAAGCCGACCGGCAAAGGCATCGATGTCCAAGCCGCTCGCCATTGCACGCTGCACATATTCTTTGCCATCGGCGATGGTGAACGCCAGTTCCTGCACCGCCGTCGCGCCGGCTTCATGCATATGGTAGCCGGAAATCGAAATGCTGTTGAACTTGGGCATATGCGCGCTGGTGTAGGCGATGATGTCAGAAACGATCCGCATCGAAGGTTCGGGCGGATAGATGTATGTGTTGCGAACCATGAACTCTTTCAGAATATCGTTCTGAATGGTCCCGTCCAGTTGCGCTTGTGAAACGCCCTGTTCTTCACCAGCGACAATGAAGAAGGCGAGGATGGGTATGACCGCGCCGTTCATGGTCATGCTGACCGACATCTGGTCCAACGGAATACCGTCAAACAGGATTTTCATGTCCTCGACACTGTCGATAGCGACACCTGCTTTGCCGACATCGCCAATAACACGGGGATGGTCACTGTCATAACCGCGGTGCGTCGCTAGGTCGAAGGCAACAGACAGACCTTTTTGCCCTGCGGCCAGGTTCCGGCGGTAAAAGGCGTTGGATTCTTCTGCAGTTGAAAAGCCTGCATATTGACGAATGGTCCACGGCCGACCCGCATACATCGACGCCCGAACGCCCCGCGTGAACGGCGCAAAACCGGGAAGCCCCGGATCGCCTGCGTCATCGGATGTGTAAAGGGGTTTGACAGCGATACCCTCTGGTGTGTGCCAGGTCAGGTCCTTGCCCTTGACCTCTTTATCCGCTGCCTTTTTCCAATCGTCGTAATTTGTCATTCGATCTTCCCAATTCCCTCTCCCCTAAAGAAGAGAAGGGGTTATGCCCCTTTAAACTCTGCTTTGCGTTTCTGAAGGAATGCAATTCCACCTTCGCGTGCATCCGCGCTGGAACCTGCAATACGTTGGCCTTCGGCTTCGGCCTGCAAGGTGTCGGCGAGACCATGTTCAAGCGCGGTCAAAATGTTCTTGCGCATGGTCGCATAGGCAAGCGTTGGCCCGGTTGAGAGCCGTGTCGCGAGAGCCTTGGTTTCTTCCGCAAGCGCTTCGTCTGCTACGCATTTATAGATGAGGCCCCAATCTTCGGCCTGCTCACCGAAAATCTTTTCACCCAGCATCATCATCTGTGTGGCGCGTGCTTTTCCGACAAGCCTAGGCAGTATCCATGTGGAACCACCATCTGGCACCAGACCGATATTGACGAAAGCCTGCAGGAAATATCCGCTTTTGCCCGCAAGCACGAAATCACCAACCAGACCGATGGAACAGCCCACGCCTGCGGCCGGTCCGTTCACCGCGGTGATCACGGGAATATTGAGCCGCAGCAACTTGACGATCATCGGATTATATTTCTCGGTCAGTGCGATATAGCTGCCCTGCCCACCGGTGACTGGACGGTCACTGCGCGCAGCTAGGTCAGCGCCGGAACAAAAGGCACGACCCGCGCCGGTGATGACGAGCACGCGGGCGCCTTCCAATCGGTCCAGCGCATCGGAAATCTCGTCCGCCATAGGCAGCGAACAGGCATTGAGCCTCTCCGGACGGTTGAGTGTGATCGTCGCGATCTGGTCCGCGATGTCGAGGCTGATAGTTTCGTAGGTCATTTTGTACTCACTCCCTTACTTTTCTCGTCACCCTGAACTTGTTTCAGGGTCCATTTCGCCTCTATACCTTTCGGTTTCAGTTGCAGGATGGACCCTGAAACAAGTTCAGGGTGACGGTGAGGTGTTTGGTCGGATTAGTGCTCTGCCGATATAGGCGGCACCTCCATAATCTCGGTCAGCACACCGCCCATATCCTTGGGGTGTACAAAGAAAATCAACGTCCCATGCGCGCCAATGCGCGGCTCGCCTAATACGCGCTTGCCCAATTCCTCAAATTCAGACTTGGCGGCGTGGATATCGGGTACTTCATAACAAACATGATGCTGTCCGCCAGCAGGGTTCTTTTCGAGAAAAGCCGCGATAGACGCGTTACCGGGCAGCGGCTCGATCAATTCTATCTGGGTTCCGTTCAGCGCGCCATCCGAGCCCGGCGTATCGACAAAGCAGACCTTCACACCCTGTTCGGGCAAATCAAATGGGTCGTGGATTTTCGTCGCGCCCATCACATCGCGATAAAAGACGATGCTATCCGCGATCGAAGGCGTTGCAACGCCGATATGGTTGAGACGCCCTAGTTTCATTTGTTCACCTAAAGAAAAGTATATCCAATATCCGAGGTCAGCTTGCCTTCGCAGTCGAATATTTGCGCTGTTACCCGCTGTCCCATGACATCAAGAGTGCGGTCATATCGGTACTGAATGCAATCATCTCCATCCGATTCCAGTTGTTCAAATCCCGCGACTTTCATGTCTGCTGCCAGTTTCTCTCTTCCCCGCGATTCAACGAAGTGTTGAAGCGCATTCCTGTCATTTGTGAGCACCAACGTCTCAAGCTCGTTCGCAGGTTCCGGCGGCGACATTTCGCTGCACCCAGCATGCAGCAAGGCCGCAAGTAAGCTAGAGCGGAATATTATCATGCTTCTTCCAAGGGTTTTCCAACGCCTTGTTCCGCAGCTTCCGTAACCCCAAGGCAATCCGTTTCCGCGTCGAATGCGGGTAGATCACTTCGTCGATAAAGCCCTTGCTCGCTGCGACGAAGGGGTTGGCGAAGCGGTCTTCATACTCCTTGGTTTTTTCGGCGATTTCCTCCGGCCCCAGCCCGCGGAAGATGATTTCCACCGCGCCCTTCGCGCCCATCACCGCGATTTCGGCGGTGGGCCAGGCATAATTGAGGTCGCCGCGCAAATGCTTCGACGCCATCACGTCATAGGCACCGCCATAGGCCTTGCGCGTGATCACGGTGATCTTGGGCACGGTCGCCTCGGCATAGGCAAACAGCAGTTTTGCGCCATGCTTGATGATGCCGCCAAATTCCTGCGCGGTGCCGGGAAGGAAGCCGGGGACGTCGACGAAGGTGATGATGGGGATTTCGAACGCGTCGCAGAAACGGACGAACCGCGCTGCCTTGCGGCTGCTGTTGATGTCGAGCACACCCGCGAGTACCATCGGTTGGTTGGCGACGATACCGACGGTGCGGCCTTCGATCCGGCCAAATCCGATGATGATGTTCGCCGCATGGGTCGGCTGCACTTCAAAAAAGTCACCCTCGTCCACTGTCTTGCGGATAAGTTCGTGCATATCATAGGGCTGGTTCGCGCTTGGCGGGATGAGCGTGTCCAGACTTGGCTCCATCCGGTCCCATGGATCTTCCGTTGGGCGCTCCGGCACGCCAGTGCGGTTATTGTCCGGCAGATAATCGAAAAAGTCGCGTACCGAGAGCAGTGCTTCAATGTCATTCTCGAACGCATTATCCGCCACGCCGGATTTGGTGGTGTGCGACACGGCCCCGCCAAGTTCTTCCTGCGTCACCACTTCGTTGGTCACTGTCTTGACCACATCGGGGCCGGTCACGAACATATAACTGCTGTCCTTCACCATGAAGATGAAGTCGGTCATGGCGGGGGAATAAACCGCGCCACCTGCACAGGGGCCCATGATGAGGCTGATCTGCGGCACAACACCGGATGCGAGCACATTGCGCTGGAACACTTCGGCATAGCCACCAAGGCTTGCCACGCCCTCCTGAATACGCGCACCGCCGCTGTCGTTAAGACCGATGACCGGCGCGCCAACCTTCATGGCGTTATCCATCACCTTGCAGATTTTCATCGCATGCGCTTCGGAAAGCGACCCGCCGAAAACGGTAAAATCCTGGCTGTAGACATAGACGAGGCGGCCGTTGATCGTGCCGCTACCGGTTACAACGCCGTCACCCGGAATTTTCTGCTCAGCCATGCCAAAGTCGGTACAATTATGCTCGACATATGCGTCCAGTTCTTCAAACGAACCTTCGTCCAGCAGGATGTCGATCCGCTCGCGCGCCGTCAGGCGACCCTTCGCATGCTGCGCATCAATACGCTTTTGACCACCGCCCATTTTCGATGCTTCGCGCCGCTTTTCAAGTTCCGCAATGTTCGCCGACATGGCAATCCCCCATAATCAATGCACTTTCTTGCGTTAGTAACCACGCAATGTCCAATGTGAATTTGCAAAGTTGCGAAGTGAATATTTGCAAAGTATATCTGAACCGACGCGTTTCACAAAAAAGATTGGTTGTATGTATGGCGAAACGCCGGATATTTGCAGGAACGCAATTACGCAACCTTAGAGTTGCGCGCAATCTCAAGCAGGCGGAAATGGCAGTTTTGCTAAATATCTCGGTATCATATCTCTCGCAACTGGAACATGATGACCGTCCATTAACCCCTGCGTTGATTGAAATATTATCACGCGATTTTCCGCTTGATTGGCAGGAATTTGAAGAAGATGCGACAACGCGACGCTTTGCGGCCTTGCGTGAAGCGGCCAGTGATCCCCTGTTCCCGGCGCCGTTAACGGTCGATCAATTAACCCGCATTGCGGAGCAACAGCCGGCACTCGCGGACCAGTTTGTGACGTTGCATAATGCCTATCGGCGCACGGGCGAAAGATTGCAAATTGTTGATGAGGCGTTAGCGAGTGAAAACACAGGAGGTAGCCGCCTGCCTTGGGAAGAGGTGCGGGACTGGTTTCATATTGCGGGGAACTATGTGGATCGACTGGATCGTGCAGCCGAGGAGTTGGCAACCCGGCTGATGGGAAAATCCCCTTCCCCCAGCGCCGACGATATCGAGAGCTATCTGCGAGAAGCCTTGGCTATTTCGCTGATGTACACTGCCAATGCAGGATTGCGCGAATTTGATCCGGCAGCCGGGCATTTAACCATCGACCAAAGCCAACCAGCGGAAAGCAAGCGTTTCCAACTCGCCCACCAGCTCGTTGCCATTGCGCTTCAGGATGATATTTCAGCCATTATCGAAGGCGCAAACCTAAAAAATGCATCATCACGCCAATTGTTGTTCGTCGGCCTGGCCAATTACGCGGCAGGTGCCTTGTTGATGCCGTACAATCGCTTCCGTCAAGAGGCGCGCAATTTACGCCATGATATCGACCGCTTACGTCAAATATTCAGTGTCAGCTTTGAACAAGCCTGTCACCGCCTTTCAACGTTACAAAGAACTGGCGAGCGCGGTCTGCCCTTCTTTTTTTGTCGCGTTGATATGGCGGGAAATATTACCAAACGGCACAGTGCAACCCGTTTGCAATTTGCCCGTTTTGGGGGGGCTTGTCCCCTATGGATAGTGCACGAAGCCGTTGCTATTCCCGACCGCATATTGGTTCAATTGGCCGAAACACCAGACGGAGTTCGCTATGTCTCGATGGCCAAAGGGCTGGTAAAGCCGTCGGGAAGCTATGCCCGGGCGCCAAGGCGATATGCCGTTGCTCTTGGTTGTGAAATCGAACATGCCAGAGACTTTATCTATGCCGATGGCCTGGACCTGGGTTCACCTTATGCCGCCACACCTATTGGCGCATCTTGTAGAATATGTCCCCGAGCCGACTGCGATCAACGGGCCTTTCCGCCCAGTGACCGCGCGATCATCGTTGATCCGGACCGGAGGGAGGTTGTGCCATATCGGATTGCCTGAAAAGCCCACTTTGCCTATAGGCGCGACATGTCGAAGCACCATCCCGTTAAAGTTGCAGCGCTCTATCGCTTTGCACATTTTGAAAACCCGTCCAAATATCAGCCGCTAATAGCAGAGCGGTGCGCGTTGCACGACATAAAGGGTACGATTTTACTCGCACATGAGGGCATAAATGGCACCATTGCTGGCAAACCGGGCGGAATTGACGAGGTGGTATCCTTTCTCAAATCCCTGCCCGGCTGCGCTGAATTGGACGTCAAATATTCGCATGCCGCGACGATGCCATTCTATCGTTTGAAGGTCCGGCTAAAGCAGGAAATTGTGACAATGGGCGTCGACGGCATAGATCCGAAGCGCGAGGTGGGCACTTATGTGCAACCCGAGGACTGGAATGCCCTGATTTCAGACCCGGACACCGTTCTAATCGACACACGCAACGACTATGAAGTTGCCATCGGCACTTTTGTAGGGGCGGTCGATCCCCGAACCAAGGCGTTTCGCGATTTTCCCCAATGGTTCCGCGAAAATCGCGAGAGTCTTTCACAAGGCAAAACCAAATTTGCGATGTTTTGCACCGGCGGCATACGCTGTGAAAAGTCGACCGCATTTTTGAAGGCGGAAGGTATCGACGATGTTTTCCACCTTGAAGGCGGCATCTTGCGCTATCTGGAAACAATATCGGAACAAGACAGCAAATGGCAGGGCGAATGTTTTGTCTTTGATGATCGGGTTTCTGTGAAACACGGGCTGGAATTGGGAAGCAAGCAGTTATGCCGCGCGTGCCGCCACCCTATTTCGGATGACGACAAGCAGTCGCCGTTGTTCAAAGAAGGCATATCATGCCCGGCCTGCTATCATGAACGCAGCGAGGAAGACCGCAGCCGTTTCGCCGAGCGCCAAAAGCAAATCGCCTTGGCGCGCGAGCGGGGGCAACGGCACATTGGCGCGACATTGCACCGCGATTGACCTTGGGGACCTTACCGATCCTGTATAGTTTTCGCAGATGCCCCTATGCCATGCGGGCACGGATGGCTTTGGCAGTCAGCGGGATGAATGTGGAGCTACGCGAGGTAGTTCTGCGCGACAAGCCGCCGGAATTGCTTGCGATATCTGCGAAAGCCACAGTGCCTGTATTGGTTAAATGTAATGGCGAGGTTATCGACGAAAGCCTTGATATCATGCGCTGGGCCTTGGCGCAAAACGACCCTGAAAACTGGCTTTCCGTTATTGACGAAGACCTGATTTCGGCCAATGACGGCCCTTTCAAGCAAGCGTTGGACCGCTTCAAATATCCCCACCGCTTTGGACTTACCGATGGCTTGGACTCGCGTGATGAAGCACTGGTACATGTGCAGCGACTGAACCGGATATTATCGGAAAAGCCATATTTGGGCGGCAAGACTGTTAGCCTTACCGACATCGCGATTTTCCCTTTTATTCGGCAATTCGCCGCAACCGACAGAATCTGGTTTGACAGCCAGTCTTTGGACGGGATCAAAAAATGGCTGGGTGAGCTGGTAAACTCGACGCTTTTTGACACCATGATGCGACGTTACCCGCAGTGGAATGCGTCATCGCCTCTGACTTACTTCCCCTAGTTATTTCATCAAAACCAGCTCTTCGGACATGCTGGGGTGCAGCGCGACCGTATCATCAAACGCTTGCTTAGTTAGCCCTGCCTTTACGGCAATTGCAGCCGCTTGAAGTATTTCGCCACTTTCTGGACCAATGAGATGCAGGCCAACGACTTTATCGGTGGAACCATCCACAATCATTTTATAGAGCGCCCGTTCATTACGTCCCGCCAAAACGTTTTTCATCGCCCTGAAATCGCTGCGATATACCTTTACCTCTGACAAGGTTGCATCTGCCTGCTCTTCCGTCATTCCGACAGATGCAATGGGCGGGTTGCTGAACACGGCGGTCGGAATGCAGCTGTAATCAATAATGCGTGGAGCATTGCCAAAAACTGTGTCGGCAAAGGCGTGGCCTTCCCGAATGGCGACCGGTGTCAATTGAACGCGATTGGTTACATCGCCCACGGCATATATGCTCGGCACGTTGGTACGATTGTCGTCACCGACAATGACAGCGCCACTTTTGTCCAGCGCAACACCGGCTGTTTCCAACCCAAGGTTTTTGCTGTTTGGATTGCGGCCGATCGCCCACATGAGCAGATCCGTTTCCAACATACCTGCATCACCGCCATCAATCATTATGCTGCCATCATTCTGTTTCACAGCGCTTTTGAACGGAAAGTTCATCCGTATATCGATGCCTTTTTCCCGGCTCATTCCCACCAGCTTTTCAACGATTTCCTGATCATAGCTGCGCAGCATCTTGTCGCCGCGCGTGACCAAAGTCACATTGACGCCCAGTTCGTTGAATATTCCTGCAAATTCATTGGCAATGTACCCGGCGCCCGCAATTACTGCACGCTTGGGCAGTTCGGGCAAATGAAACACTTCGTTCGATGTGATACCCAAATCGGCACCGGGTACATCGGGGATAGATGGCCATGCACCGGTTGCAACCAAGATATATTTGGCAGAAACTTCACGACCACTAGCTAGGCGGATGCTGTTTGGCCCGGAAACTGAAGCTCTTTCATGGAATATTTCGACGTTGTTGCTGGTAAATATGTCGCCATAAAGACCTTCCAGCCGGTCGACCTCTGCTGCAACATTGTCGCGCAACGTCGGCCAGTCAAAACGCGCGCCTTCTGTATTCCAGCCAAAGCGTTTGGCATCTGCCAAATCTTCGGCAAAATGCGAACCATAAACCAGCAGCTTTTTCGGGACGCAGCCGCGAATAACGCACGTACCGCCAACACGATATTCTTCGGCCACAGCGACCCGAGCGCCGTGCGATGCGGAAATACGCGCCGCCCTTACGCCACCTGAACCTGCACCTATTACAAACAGGTCATAATCATATTCTGCCATTATCTTGTTCTTTCAGTTATTACGGTAACGTAGGAACAAAGTGTCATTCAACAAATCGATTATATATGACACTATGAACGGTTTCAGATAGCGCCAAGTGCAGCTTCAATTAAAGCTGTTGTCGATGGGTCAAAGCCGACAGGGCCATTTTCGCCAATATCCTTCGCAATTTGTTTTCCTAATTCAACGCCAAACTGGTCGAACGGGTTTATTCCCAGCATTACGGCGTTGGTAAAAGTGCGATGTTCGTAAAATGCAATCAATGCACCCACGGTGGCGGGAGTTACATCATCAAGCAAGATCGTTGTTGAAGGGCGGTTGCCGGCATAATTACGCGCAAGATCGTCACTATGCCGCCCTGACATCAGCGCAGCACCCTGCGCAAAACAGTTTATGAGCAAGGCTTCGTGGTGGGCGGGGACAAAGTCGTGACCCGGGGTTTTGCTGACGATAAATTCTACAGGTATCAAATGTGTGCCCTGGTGCAACAATTGAAACACTGCATGTTGGGCATCTGTCCCGACACCGCCCCATGTCACGGGAGAGCTATGCCGTCCCAAAGGGGCGCCGTTGGCCGTAACCGATTTCCCGTTCGATTCCATTTCCAACTGCTGAAGATAGTCTGGCAATAATCGTAAGCGTTCATCATAGGCAAACACGGCGCGGGTTTGACTCGATTTACATTGTGCATAGAATAGATCGGCGAATGCGGCCATTGCCGGGGCATTTTCAAAAATGGGGGCATTCCGGAAATGCCTGTCCATGACTGCGGCACCTTCAAGCAATTCTTCAAAAGCCGACCAGCCCAAACCTAATGCGACGGGAAACCCTATTGAACACCAAAGTGAATATCGCCCTCCGACGGCTTCGTTAAAAGGCAGAATGCGGCTTTCATCAATGCCCCATGCCATCGCTTTTTCCGGATATGCCGTCAACGCGACAAATTGGGCATGTGGGTCCGCTACCCCGCCATTTTGCATCCATTCTATCGCACTTGTTGCGTTCAACAAGGTTTCGGTCGTTGTGAAAGTTTTCGATGCGACGGCAACGATCGTTTTGTGAGGATCCATGTTACGCGTGGCTTCTGCCAACGCTGCCCCATCCACATTGGATACGACTTTGACGTCAAATCTTGCGTCATCTCGTCCCAATGCATCGACCAGCAACTTTGGTCCAAGGGCTGATCCCCCAATACCGATATGCAATATATGCTTGATCTCACCCAAGGCGCCCGCCTCGATTGCATCAATTAAGCTCCGCATCCGGTTCTGCAATTCTTTAGCATGGGCCACCGCCTCGGCATTTCCCGACCCCCGTTCCGCCGTATGTTCAGCAGCGCGGCCTTCCGTCGGATTTACGATAGCCCCTGTAAACAAAGCTTCTTTCTGAGCCGAGAGATCGGCGGCGATTGCCATCTCAGAAAAGCCGGTCAACAAGCCATCATCGAGGTGGGTTTTTGACAGATCAAAGCGAATTCCAGCAAGTTCTATCGTAAGTTTTTCGACCCTTTGGGTGTCCTTTTCGAACAGAGAAACAAGCGTTTGATTCTCGTGCCTATCAAGCGCGTCCCAATTACTGTTCGTCATTCGCTTTTCCCATCATTTCGTTGTTAGAATCTCGGTACTGGCCAATAGCGCGGCTTGCCACTAGAAGACCAGATATTCCGTCTGTAATTGACAGCTAATTTGCGAGTTTTTGTGACATCATCCACTGAACAATCTGGATCTGGTACCGCTGATACCAATACGCTCCACATTCCCAGCAAAACCCCATCGGAATGGCGCGAATATGGCGCGTTCCTGTTCAAGCTCGCTCTATTCGTATTCATATTACGCAGTTTTATCGTGTCGCCGTTTAACATTCCATCGGAATCGATGCAGCCACGGTTGTTGATCGGGGACTATTTGTTGGTTGCAAAATGGCCTTATGGATATTCTAAATATAGCTTGCCATTTTCTCTCCCGATTATTCCCGGCAGACTGTTTGCACGTCAGCCTGAACGCGGCGATGTCGTGGTTTTCAAAGCGCCGCCTTCATTGAAGGATGATTACATAAAGAGGGTTATCGGTTTACCGGGCGATGTCATCCAAATGCGAAATGGAGTTCTGGAAATCAACGGCGTTGCGGTAAAAAAGGAGAAGATTGCCGATCTTGTCATCCCAGTTTCGGATAATATGAAAGATGCGGCAGCTCTGGATGGTTCGCAATTTCCATGCTGGCGCCCGGATTTTGAGGAGCCTTCAAAATCTGGCGAAGCACAATGTCGCTATCCACGGTATCGCGAGACACTACCGAGCGGACGATCTTACGAAATTCTCGATCTAGATTCGGGCTTACCCGGGGACGACACAGAAGCTTTTGTCGTTGGTGAAGGGCAGATATTTCTCATGGGTGACAACCGAGACCGCAGCGCGGATAGCCGCTTTCCAGCGGACGGAAAAGCAATCGGGATCGTTGACCAAAAATATTTGGTCGGAAAAGCGTTGGTTAGCGTTTTTTCAACTGACGGATCTGCAAACCTAATGCTGCCCTGGACATGGTTCAGCGCCGCAAGGCCGGAGCGAATGGGACAAGGCTATTGAACGAAATTTCACAAGTGCAATGGCTAAAGCAATTACTTCCGGTCACACCTTCGGACCTCGAGATATATGAACGCGCACTTACCCATGGCAGTACCGGCCAGCCTGATTACCAGCGCCTGGAATTTTTAGGCGACCGCATCTTGGGCTTGGTAATTGCAGATTTACTGTACCATCGCTTTGATTCAGAAGCCGAAGGCAGGTTATCACATCGGCTCAACGCTTTGGTATCTGGTTCAACCTGTGCCGAAATCGCACGACAGATCGAACTTTTTTCATACATAAAGTTAGGAAAACAGGCACGCGATGACGGCGCCCAACAAAGTGATAATGTTTTGGGCGACGCAATGGAGGCGCTTATCGGAGCGCTCTATCTGGACCATGGGCTTGACGCGGCGCGCGCTTTTATCGAACGACTGTGGGGCCCATTGATCGAAACAGCAAATGGTGCGCCCAAGCACCCGAAATCGTCACTTCAGGAATGGTGCGCCGCCAATGGTCGCAAAGTTCCGGAATACCAGATCACTAAAAAGGAAGGCCCACCCCACGCCATGCGTTTTGAAATTACAGTCACGGTCAAGGGTTTTGATCCCGTAAGTGCTTCGGCCAATAGCAAACAAGCGGCTGAAACGGCCGCGGCTCTTGCATTTCTTGAGGCTTATGCATGACCAAAAAATGTGGTCATGTCGCCATTATCGGCGCTCCGAATGCTGGTAAATCGACTCTGGTAAATGCTCTCGTCGGGCAGAAAATCGCAATTGTCAGTCCAAAGGCGCAGACCACCCGGACACGTATGCTAGGGGTGGCTTTAGAGGGTGACACCCAAATCATATTGGTCGATACGCCCGGTATTTTCGCAGCGCAGCGTCGGCTTGACCGGGCTATGGTTGCTGCCGCTTGGGACGGCGCTGGGGATGCGGATTTGATCGCTTTGATCGTCGATGGACGCGCCGGCGCAGGCCCTAAAGTCGAAAAAATACTTGAAGGTGTCAAAAACCGGCCAGAACGCAAGTGGCTGGTTCTTAACAAGGTCGATATAGCAGCCAAGGAAAAGCTGTTGTCATTGACGTCAAAAATCACTGATATTTGTGAATTTGAACAGATTTACTACATCAGTGCCGCGACAGGTGATGGATTGGCCGAGTTTAAGACAGCGTTGGCGAATGCGATGCCGGAGGGCGAATGGCATTTCCCTGAAGATCAGGTGTCGGATGCAACCGATCGTTTGATCGCCTCGGAAATTACGCGCGAGCAACTCTATTTGCAACTCCATGAAGAACTGCCTTATGCAAGTGCAGTCGAAACAGAAAAATATGTAGAACGCGACGACGGTTCGCTGGAAATCCATCAGCAAATCCTGGTCGCACGCCCCACACAAAGAGCAATCGTTCTCGGTAAGGGAGGCACACGGATAAAGGCGATTGGCGAAGCTGCACGCACCGAATTGGCAAAGCTAATGGGCGTGCGCGTACATCTTTATTTGCACGTTAAAGTCCACGCAAAATGGGATGAAGACCGCAGTATATACCGCGACATTGGTCTTGAATGGGTGGAATAGCGCCACAAGCGCTATACGGTTAATCCGCTTTCTTTTCTTTCTTCGCCTTTTTTACTGGCGCCTTTTTCTTTGGTGCAGCTTTCTTAGGAGCGGCTTTCTTCTTTACCTTTACTTTCGAAGGCATCGCGGCCCGTGTATCGATTAACTGCGCGGCTTCTTCCAAAGTCAGGGCATCAGGTGAAACTGATTTTGGCAATGTTGCGTTAGTGGTGCCATCGGTCACATAAGGACCAAAGCGCCCTTCCATCACTTTTATTTCCAAATCGGTACGCGGATGTTTGCCCAGTTCTTTTAGCGGAGCACGCGCCGCGCCCCGCCCACGGCCCGGGTTGGCCGCAGCCTCTGCAAGCTTGACTACGGCACTGTTCATGCCTGTTTCAAAAACTTCCGCCGTCGAAGATAAACGTGCATATTTACCAGCATGAACAAGATAAGGGCCATAACGCCCGATGGCAGCCGAGACAGGCTCGCCACTCTCTGGATGAAGGCCTATTGTGCGCGGGAGCGAGAGCAGCTTTACAGCCCATTCCAGACCAAATTCCTCGCCCGGAACATCCTTAGGAATCGAAGCGCGTTTCGCTTCTGCTCCTTCTCCCATTTCAACATAAGGACCAAATCGGCCTGATTTCCGGCTTATCTCCAGTTCCGTCTCGGGATGCACGCCCAAGACTTCCGGACCAGTATCTTCCCCATTTTCACCGCCTGGTTGCGCAAATTTTCGTGTGTATTTGCAATCAGGGTAGTTTGAGCACGCGACAAAGGCACCAAAGCGCCCCCCGCGCAGAGCCAGCTTACCTTCGCCGCATTTCGGGCACAACCGCGGATCGATGCCGTCTTCGCGTTCTGGAAAGAGATAAGGCGAGAGAAATTTGTCAAGCTCGGCCGTTATGTCAGATGGTTTTTGGTCCATAACTTCAACCGTCTTGGGTTTGAAATCACGCCAAAAACTCTCCAAAAATGCCTGCCATTGCGCGCGACCACCGCTGATATCGTCCAGTTGATCTTCAAGCCCTGCGGTATAATCATAAGCCACATAACGTTCGAAAAACCGCTCGAGAAACGCCGTTAATAAACGTCCCGATTCCTCTGCAAAAAAACGATTTTTTTCAACCCGGACATATGCACGGTCTTTAAGTACCTGAATCGTCGATGCATAGGTCGAAGGGCGTCCAATGCCCAGCTCTTCAAGTCGTTTTACCAACGTGGCTTCGGAGAATCGAGGTGGTGGCTGGGTAAAATGCTGGGTCTTTTCTACTGCATGTTTTGCAGGACAATCACCAACGGCCATCGGCGGCAAAATGGCACTGTCTTCGCCCTCGCTATCATCAAGCCCTTCTTCATATACCGCGAGAAATCCGGGAAATTTCATAACTTGCCCGGTTGCTCGCAATCCTGATTGCCCTGTACCATCGAGGAGATCGACCGTTGTACGTTCCATCCTCGCCGATGCCATCTGACTGGCCATCGCACGCTTGTAAATCAGGTCATACAGACGGCCATGATCTCCGGAGCCTGCTTTATCTTTTGAAAAGTCCGTGGGCCTGATTGCTTCGTGCGCTTCTTGAGCGTTCTTTGCCTTGGTTTGATAAATTCGCGGTTTTTCCGGAAGATAGCCATTATCAAAGCGGTCCGCGATAGTTTTGCGTGCGGCTGAAATCGCGCTGCCATCCATTTGCACACCGTCGGTACGCATATATGTAATGGCACCATCTTCATAAAGACCCTGTGCCACCCGCATTGTATGACTTGCAGAAAAACCCAGTTTTCGGGCCGCCTCCTGCTGCAATGTAGAGGTTGTGAAAGGGGGCTGAGGATTGCGTGTAACAGGCTTTGTTTCCACGCTCTCAATCACGAAATTGCCTGATTCTACGGCCAACCGTGCTGCTTCTGCCTGCGCTTCGGTTTTCAGGTCCATTTTATCGAGCTTGACGCCCAAATGCCTTGTCAATCGCGCCTCAAACTTTTGCCCTTTATGCTCCATAGCCGCTTTTACAGACCAATATTCTTGAGCTTTAAATGCCTCAATTTCCCTGTCGCGTTCGACTATAAGACGCAAAGCAACAGATTGAACCCGACCCGCCGATTTTGCTCCCGGTAATTTGCGCCAAAGTACCGGTGAAAGTGTAAATCCCACGAGATAATCAAGCGCCCTACGTGCACGATATGCATCGATCAAATCGATATCCAGCTCACGCGGGCTTTTCATAGCCTCTGTTACCGCCGCTTTCGTAATTGCGTTAAATGTTACGCGCCCTACGTTTTTGGGAAGCGCCTTTTTGTTGGCGAGCACCTCCTGCACGTGCCAACTTATTGCTTCACCTTCTCGATCAGGGTCGGTTGCGAGGATCAAGCCATCTGCTTTTTTGGCTTCGTCGGTTATCGCTTTAAGCTGCTTGGCTTTATCGGCATAATTGTCCCACAGCATTTCAAAGCCATTTTCAGGATCAACCGAACCGTCTTTGGGGGGCAGATCCCGAATATGACCGTAAGATGCGAGCACCTTAAAACCGGGGCCCAAATATTTCTCGATTGTCTTGGCTTTAGCAGGTGATTCAACAATGACTAATTGCATGATATTTTTAACTTTTCTAAAATCTCTCGCGTACGCGTATAGGCTGATGGGGTTAATAGTGTTCCGTCAAGCCATAAAATTCATGCCGCCAAACGAACTTTTCCGCCAGCCCCACGCTCCAATTTTCCAGCCAGTTCCATTTCGAGAAGGACCATTTGGACGGCTGCTTGGCTGCGGCCCGATTGCCTGACCAATTCATCGACTGACACATAAGTCATGCCCATTAAATTGATAACAGACTGATGATCTTGCCCAACATTTTCGTCGACGGGTTCCGCTGCCGCGAAATTTTTTAAGGAATGTCGAACCATTTTTGAATCCATAGGACGAAGCAATTCCGCAATATCCGCCGCATTTTGCACCAATATCGCACCTTCCCGAATGAGTTGGTTGCATCCATGCGACCGGGGATCGAGCGGCGATCCGGGAACCGCCATAACCTCCCTGCCCGCCTCCGCAGCCAGCCGGGCGGTGATGAGTGAGCCGGATTTAGGAGCCGCTTCGACAACGACGGTTCCCGACGCCAATCCTGCGATAATCCGGTTTCGATATGGAAAATGGCGCGCCCGTGGTTCGGTTACAGGCGGCTGCTCGGCAATCAACACCCCGCGTTCGGCAATTGCGTCCTGCAAATCGCGATTCTCGGGAGGATAAGCCACGTCGATACTGCCTGCAATAACCGCAACCGTTCCGCTGTCGATCGATCCGACATGTGCAGCAGTATCTATTCCTCGTGCGAGACCTGAGACGACCGTAAAACCGGCCTGACCCAATTCAAACGCCAGCGTCCGCGAAAAACGGCAAGCCCCGGCAGAAGCGTTTCGTGCACCAACTATTGCCACTGTCGGGCGATCCAGAAACTTAATTTGACCCCGCACCGTGATAACAGGCGGCGCATTTTCAAGATGGGAGAGAAGAACCGGATAGTCCACATCATCCATAAAAATATAACGCGCGCCCAAAGCCTCAACCTTGGCCATTTCGCGTTCTATCAATTGTGGCTCGGCAAGCTTCATATTGTTACCGCCGCCTCTAAGAACGAGGTCAGGCAAGGCATCCAGTGCCTGTTTTGCATCCCCAAAACGGGCAATGAGTTGTCGATAGGTAACCGGCCCGATATTCGGCGAACGAATAAGGCGCAGTCGATCAAACAGGGTATCACCAGACGGCATTTTTCAGAATCAGGCTTTGCTTTTTCCGATTTTAGGTTCGGTGCCGCGAATTAAGTTTCTGATATTTATATGGTGTTTCCAAAAGATTATTCCGGAACACACTATGAGCAACGGGACAAGTTCATAACGCCCCAAATATGCCGCTGCTATTGGCGCAACCAAAGAAGCGAGCAGCCCTCCCACTGATGAAATCCGAAAAATTAACAGCGCCCCGATCCAAGTGATCGCGTAAACGACGCCAATTTGCCAACATAGACCAAAGAGGATTCCGGCATAAGTGGCGACCCCCTTGCCACCTTTGAACTTAAGCCAAACGGGGTAAAGATGTCCAAAAAAGGCGCCCGCTGCCGCGAATGACATGCTGCCTGGTATAAAATAATGCGCCAGCAAGACCGCCACGAAACCTTTCAACAAATCGAGTAGCAGGGTCAGTGCAGCCAAGCCCTTTCGTCCGGTTCTCAGAACGTTCGTTGCACCTATGTTGCCAGAGCCGATATCCCGAATATCGCCACCACCCGCTGCTTTTGTGAGCAATAGCCCGAAGGGAATCGAGCCGAGTAAATAGCCTATCAATAATGCCGAAATAAAATTGGGCCACATGGCTGTCATGATACGAATCCTCTTAACTAACTGTATTACGTAGCTGTTTTGTTCCACGTGCTCAAGTGAGCTTGGCTTGCCTTAAACAAACCGCATAGTTATCAATTCCCAATGATATCCAATGATCCCACTGCACCGCTTTTGTTTTTTGATTCAGGTATCGGTGGCTTGTCAGTTTTGAACGAAGTCAGGCGCGCTTTGCCCAACGCGCCTTTGGTATATGCCGCGGATTACGCTGGCTTACCGTATGGAACAAAGAGCGAGGCCGAAATTATGGCGCGGGTTCCAGCTTTGCTTGGCCGTCTGGTTGAAAGATATCGCCCACGCTTGGTGACTATTGCATGCAATACGGCTTGCACAATTGCCTTGTCGCATGTCCGTGCAGCTTTGGATGTGCCTGTCGTTGGGACGGTTCCCGCCATCAAACCAGCAGCAGAATCCACGCGGACAGGAGTTATTGGGTTATTGGGAACGGCAGCAACCATTAGGCAAAGCTATGTTGACCGGCTACAAATGGCCCATGCGCCGGGTATGAATTTGCTTCGTCACGCCGCACCAGAGCTTGTGCACGCGGCAGAAGCAAAGCTTCGCGCGGAGGCTGTCGATCCTCGAGTTTATACAGATGCGATGCGGGGCCTAACCAATCACCCTGATGGAGATCATCTCGATGTGACCGTGCTGGGCTGCACCCATTTCCCGCTGGTTCAAGAGGAGCTTTCAATTGCAGCACCAAATATGCGGTTTGTTGATGGCGCAGCGGGCATCGCCCGCCGCATTTGCCATCTAACCGATGGCCAATCATGGCCAAATGAGCCAACCGATGGCGTTTTTGTAACTACTGGCCCGGTAGCTGAACTTGAAAGTCTACGTCCCGCACTTGCTACATTCGGTTTGACACAGATCAAAGCGCTTTGAACGACCCCACGTCATAGACGCAATCGCGATGACGGTTATTGCAAGTCGTTCTCGCTAGATTTTTATATTTCCGGCGATTAAAGGCCACTATATGCTGCTTAAGCAGTCCATTTCGGGGTTTATGTTCCGTGAATTACGACGCAGTTTTTGACAAAGCAATTGATCGGCTTCATGCTGAGGGACGCTATCGTGTCTTTATTGATATTTTACGTAACAAGGGCGCATATCCGAATGCCCGTTGTTTTGCGGGTCATAACGGGCCAAAGCCAATAACCGTTTGGTGCTCCAACGATTATTTGTGCATGGGGCAACACCCCAAAGTTATCGCCGCTATGGAAGACGCTTTACACGATGTGGGCGCTGGATCTGGCGGAACACGCAATATTGGCGGCAACACGCATTACCACATTGAGTTGGAAACAGAGCTTGCTGACCTTCATGGTAAAGACGGCGCATTGTTGTTCACCTCAGGCTATGTTTCAAATGATGCAACCTTGTCGACGTTGGCCAAAGTTTTGCCGGGCTGCATCATCTATTCCGACGAACTCAATCACGCATCGATGATTGCCGGCATCCGCAACGCAGGATGCGAAAAGCGCGTGTGGCGCCATAATGATCTGGCCCATCTTGAAGAGCTGTTAGCCGCCGATGATCCCGAAGCGCCGAAACTGATCGCTTTTGAAAGCGTCTATTCGATGGATGGCGACGTTGCCCCTATCGAAGCCGTCTGCGATTTGGCCGACAAGTATAACGCCCTTACCTATTGTGACGAAGTCCATGCCGTTGGCATGTATGGCGCACGCGGCGGCGGTATTACCGAGCGCGACGGGGTAGCGGACCGCGTTACCATCATCGAAGGCACATTGGGCAAGGCCTTTGGCGTGATGGGTGGTTATATCGCCGCCGACCAAAAAATCGTCGACGTTATCCGCAGCTACGCGCCGGGCTTCATCTTCACAACGTCGCTTTCGCCTGTTTTGGTCGCTGGTGTATTGGCGGCCGTAAAACATCTGAAAGCGTCCAGTGAAGAGCGCGATGCGCAGCAAGCAAATGCGGCCATGCTGAAAACTCTATTTGCCGATGCAGGCCTTCCGGTGATGATGAGCAACACTCACATCGTCCCGTTGATGGTCGGTGACCCGGTCAAGGCAAAGAAAATCAGCGACACCTTGCTCGCGGAATATGGCGTCTATGTTCAGCCGATCAATTACCCCACTGTCCCGCGCGGTACCGAGCGTCTGCGCTTTACGCCAGGACCACATCATAATGAAACCATGATGCGCGAGTTAACCGATGCCTTGGTGGAAATCTGGGAACGCTTTGAATTGCGCGTCGCGCAAGCGGCCTAGCCTATCATCTGAGTGAAGGTTTCGCGATCTATATTCCCGCCGGACAGTGTCACGGCGGTGACGGGCTTTAGCGATACCTTTCCAGCCAAAACAGCAGCCAACGCAACGGCACCCCCGGGTTCAACCACAAGGTGCAGTTTTTCAAAAGCCAGACGCATGGCGGCCGCGACCTCGTGCGTCGATACCGTCACACCTTTTGAAACCCGGCGCTGAAGGACTTCAAAGTTGATCGGATATGTCTGAGGTGTTTGCAGTGCGTCGCATTGGGTTGGATAAGTCAGGTCTTCGACGGGCAGTATCTTGCCTGCTTCCAAGGAACGGATGATATCATCCCAGCCTTCTGGCTCTACAATTACCATCGCGGCATCAGGGCACGCCAAGGAAAGACCAGCGGCAAGACCGCCTCCACCGCAGCAAGCAACAATCTGGTCGGGTCCGTGGAGACCGAAGACACGCAATTGGGCGGCGATTTCCAATCCTGCACTGCCCTGTCCTTCGATAACCCAGGGATCGCCAAAGGCATGCACCAATGTCCCACCATTCCGGTCGATCAACCCGGAGGCAACGGCGTCGCGGGATTCGGTTGCGCGGTCATAAAGCACGACCGTCGCCCCTAGTGCGCGGGTGGCGGCCAATTTCATCTTAGGAGCATTGGACGGCATGACAATGGTCGCCGCTACACCCAAGCGCTTTGCCGCCCAGGCGACACCTTGCGCATGGTTTCCACTGGAAACGCCAACCACACCCTTACGGCGCTGATCGTCCGTCAAATCCGTCAGACGATGCCATGCACCGCGAATCTTGAAAGCACCGATCGGCTGAAGCATCTCGGCTTTGCACCAAATGGTTACGCCGTCGACTTCCAGGGGCAAAAGCGGCGTTTGCGGCAGGATTGCGGCCACTTTATCCATCGCGCGTTCAACACCTTCATGGGTTGGCTTGCGATTTGGCGAGAGCAATTCTTGTCCTGTCATAAAAGACCCCTATATGCGTGCGCTAACGAATCCCTGATAAAAGGAACGGGCAAATGAGCAAGGTGTTGGTAATTGGCGCAGGCGGCGTTGGTTCGGTGGCTGTCCACAAGATGGCAATGAACCCCGAAATTTTCAGCCATATCAGCCTTGCGAGCCGCACCAAATCGAAGTGCGATGCGATTGCGGATTCGGTAAAGACCCGGACCGGTGTTGTCATCGATACCTATGGATTGGATGCGGATGACATCGCGGCAACCACCACGCTGCTGAACAGTATCAGGCCCGCCTTGGTAGTGAACCTCGCTTTGCCTTATCAAGACCTCAATATCATGGAGGCCTGCCTTGCAGCTGGCGTGCATTATATGGACACCGCCAATTACGAACCTTTGGATGTCGCCAAATTCGAATATCATTGGCAATGGGCTTATCAGGACCGCTTCAAAGATGCAGGCCTGACCGCGCTGCTCGGGTCCGGTTTCGACCCTGGTGTGACCAGCGTGTTCACCACCTATCTGAAAAAGCATCATTTCGACCGGATCGACACGCTCGACATATTGGATTGCAATGGCGGTGATCACGGTCAGGCCTTTGCCACCAATTTCAATCCGGAAATCAACATCCGCGAAGTAACGGCCGTTGCGCGGCACTGGGAAAATGGTGAATGGGTCGAAACCCCGCCCATGTCCGTAAAGCAGAGCTTTGATTTCGAGGCGGTCGGCCCCAAAAACATGTACCTCATGTATCATGAGGAAATCGAAAGCCTCAAAACCCATTTGCCCGAGATCAAGCGCATCCGGTTCTGGATGACCTTCGGCGATGCTTACATCACACATCTCAATGTGCTTCAGGCCGTGGGCATGACGCGGATTGACCCCGTGATGTATGAAGGCAAAGAAATCATTCCGTTGCAGTTTTTGAAGGCTGTTTTGCCTGAGCCTGCCAGCCTTGGTCCAACGACCAAAGGCAAGACCAATATCGGTTGCATCGCAACCGGCCTTGGCAAGGATGGCAAGGAAAAGACGCTCTACATCTACAATATCTGCGACCATGAAGACGCCTATGCCGAGACCGGCAATCAAGCCGTCAGCTATACGACAGGCGTCCCCGCCATGATTGGCGCAGCGATGTTGGTGACGGGTAAATGGTCAGGCGCGGGTGTCTGGAACATGGAACAGTTCGATCCCGATCCATTCATGGATATGCTGAACAAGCATGGCCTGCCTTGGCAGGTGAAGGAACTCGACGGACCTTTGGGTTTTTGATTTCTGGTTCTCGCAGAGATGCAGAGATCACGCAGAGACCGCAAAGGTGCCTGAATGCGAATTGATGAAATCAGCGCTATCGTGGTGGATGAGTGTATTTCTATCCATAGAGAGCTTGGGCCAGGATTGTTCGAAAACGTTTACGAAACGGTCTTGGCTGGCAGGTTGGAAGCAAGAGGACTGAAAGTAGCACGACAGGTAGCGGTTCCACTCATATTTGATAATCAAGCGTTCGAAGCAGCTTTTAAAATCGACATATTAGTCGAAGACCGCCTCATTCTGGAAATCAAGTCGGTCGAAAAATTGAGCAAAGCCCATGCCCGCCAACTGCTTACCTATTTGAGGATATTCAAGCAGCCCGTCGGGTTGCTACTGAATTTTTCCGAAGCAACCATGAAGGACGGGATTCGTCGGATGGTGAACGACTACAAACCAGAATAAACTCTCTGCGTTCTTGGCGTGAACTCAGCGTCTCTTCGAGAACCAAAAAACAGGATGGTAAAATGGAAACCAAAGCTGGTGATCCCGGGGCATTTTCCCGATTTGACTTGAACCGCGTCCCTACGCCCGCATTTGTAGTGGATGAGGCCGTCATCCGGCGGAATCTTGCCATTCTGGCCGATGTGAAGGCGCGATCGGGTGCCAAGATTTTGGCGGCCATGAAGGCTTTCTCCATGTGGGAACTCGCCCCTGTGATCGGCGAATATCTCGACGGTGTCTGCACGAGCGGCCTATGGGAAGCGCGTTTGGCGAACGAGAAATATCGCGGCGAAATTGCGACCTATTGCGCGGGCTATAAAGAATCCGACATGGCGGAGATCGTGGCTATCTCGGACCATGTGATCTTCAACAGTCCGAACCAGCATCGCCGCTTTGCCTCTTTCCTGAAAGACAGCACCGATGTCGGTTTGCGTATCAACCCCGAGCATGCCGAGGGCGAGGTCGCCAAATATGACCCTTGCTCTCCTGGCTCACGCCTCGGTTTTCCTGTCAGCCAGTTGAAGGCGGAGCACCTCCAAGGCGTGTCCGGCCTGCATTTTCACACGCTGTGCGAACAGGATTTTGCTCCGCTCAAACGGACATGGGATGCCTTGAAGCCTAAGATCGCGCTCTATTTCGGCCAGATCAAATGGCTCAATTTTGGCGGCGGCCACCACATCACCCGTGCGGATTATCAGCGCGAGGAATTGATCACTTTCCTACAATCGGTTCGGGCCGAGACCGGCCTCGACATTTATCTGGAACCTGGTGAAGCCATTGCCCTGGATGCAGGGATATTGGTCGGCGAACTGCTCGATGTGTTTGAAAATGACATCGGGGTTGGAATTACCGACATTAGCGCCACATGCCACATGCCTGATGTCATTGAAGCGCCCTATCGTCCGGCGATGCTTGGCGAACGGGATGATGGTCCCGCAATCCGGCTAGGTGGTCCATCCTGTCTGGCAGGCGATATCATCGGTGATTACCGATTGCCTGTGTCGGCGGAACCCGGTGCCCGGTTCGCGTTCCTCGATCAGGCGCATTATTCCATGGTAAAGACAAACACCTTCAATGGCGTACCTTTACCTTCCATCTGGCTATGGAACAGCGCGACCGACGATCTGAAATGCGTAAAGCAATTCGATTGGACCGAGTTCCGGGACCGGCTCAGCTAAAATATTTCACGAATCGCTTTACAATCCCCCCTGTTTTTCATAATGCGCTCATCCGCTGCCCCAGGGGGACTTCCAATAACCGCAAGGCAGCCTTTGAAAATCTTGAACTACCTTTTGGAGGTCCCTTGAATTGCACGAGCCACATAACGCGCTGGGGTTAGCCCGAGCATTGCAGCCGGTTCAGCCGGTTACACTCAATCGTCGTCGCGCCGCTGCGCGTGCTGCCCGCTGCTTTGTTGAAAAGTTTCCGGGTCGGACGCTTTATGCGGTCAAGGCCAATCCTTCGCCGAGCCTGATCACTCTGCTGTGGGAGAATGGCATCACGGATTATGACGTGGCCTCGATCGCCGAAGTGCGCCTAGTGCGCGGCCTTCTGCCCGGTGCGGCGCTCCATTTCATGCACCCGGTCAAAGCTGAGGAAGCGATTCGCGAAGCCTATTTCGAACACGGCGTCCGTACCTTTTCGCTCGACACTATCGAAGAACTAGAAAAAATCGTGCGTGCGACGCAGGCGGCGGATGATCTCACCCTTTGCGTGCGGATTCGCGTATCGTCTGAACATTCAAAGCTCAGCCTGGCGTCAAAGTTCGGTGTTACACCTCAGGAAAGCCGGGATGTGCTGATCGCCGCGCGCCAGGCTTCGGATGCTCTTGGCATTTGTTTCCATGTCGGCAGTCAGGCGATGACGCCGTCGGCTTACACACAGGCGCTTGAGCGCGTGCGCGCGGCGATTGTCGAATCGGGCGTGACGGTCGATGTTGTCGATGTTGGCGGCGGGTTCCCCAGCGTCTATCCCGGCATGACGCCGCCACCGCTCGAAAGCTATTTCGCGGCGATCCACCGCGCGTTTGAAAGCCTGCCCGTCAGCTACTCATCCGAACTGTGGTGCGAACCCGGTCGTGCGCTGTGCGCTGAATATAGCTCGCTGATCGTGCGCGTTGAAAAGCGGCGCGGCGATGAATTGTTCATCAACGACGGCGCTTACGGCGCATTGTTCGATGCAGCGCATGTCGGGTGGCGCTTTCCTGTTGAACTGCTGCGCGACGAAGCGTCGGAGACGCGCGATATGCCGTTCAGTTTCTATGGCCCGACATGCGATGACATGGATCATATGGCCGGGCCGTTCATGCTGCCCGCCGATGTGAAGGCGGGTGATTTCATCGAAATCGGGATGCTGGGCGCTTATGGCTGCGCAATGCGCACTGGCTTCAACGGCTTTGGCGCAGGCGACACTTACGAGGTTGACGATGAACCGATGGACACGCTGTACGGCGATGCGGAACGTCCGCGCTATATTGGCAACGTCGTAAAGTTGTAATCGCTTCTCCCCTCCCGCTTGCGGGAGGGGCCGGGGGTGGGCATACCCATTCCAACGATTCCCATCCAGACCCACCCCTAACCCCT
>NZ_JBJXFW010000019.1:0-7558 GCF_046154385.1 Sphingorhabdus sp.
AGCGCGCCATGGCCACCCATCGAATGCCCCATAATCCCCTGCCGTTCCATATCGACCGGGAAATGCTCTGCCACCAAAGCCGGCAATTCGCTCTCGATATAGTCGCGCATCCGGTAATGTTCGGCAAAAGGTTCAACCAGTGCATTGACGTAAAAGCCCGCGCCCAGACCAAAGTCATAAGCGGCGTCGGGATCATCGGGAACATTTTCGCCGCGCGGGCTGGTGTCGGGCGCGACAAATATCAGCCCAAGTTCCGAACAGACGCGGCGAAATTCGCCCTTGTCGGTGACATTGGCATGGGTGCAGGTCAGACCCGACAGATACCAGACCACCGGCAATTTGGCACCCGGCGCGTGGGGCGGGACATAGACCGAAAAGGTCATGTCCGTCCCCGTCGAGGTCGAATGATGTTTATAGACACCCTGCACACCCCCAAAAGCGGTGTTCGTCGAAACCGTTTCAAATGTCATGCAAGGGTTCCCTTTTTAGTCGGTTACGCGGTGCAGGGCGCACAATTTATTGCCATCGGGATCGCGCAGATAGGCAAGATACAGCTTCATGGCACCGCCTTCGCGAATGCCGGGCGCGTCTTCAATTGCCGTGCCGCCATTGGCGACACCGGCCGCATGCCATGCATCGGCGACTTCAGGCGTCATCGCAAAACCAACGGTGCAACCATTTCCAGCCGTGGCGGGTTTCCCGTCAATCGGTGGCGTGACCAGAAACAGCGAGCCATTATGCATATAAATCAGGCGACCTTTGGGATCCAGAATGCCTTCCTTGCCACCCATCGCGATAAAAGTTGCGTCGTAAAATGTCTTGGAACGGGCAATATCGTTACTGCCGACCATCATATGGCTGTACATATTTCTTCTCCTCAAGTTTAGCAGCAAAAGCTCCGCCCGCTTTGACCATCAACCCTTATGGGGTGCAAGGGCAATTTTTTGCTTAGAAGATGGATGGGCGGGCTTTCCTGAATTCCGCTTTCATAGGTTGTTGTGTGTATTTGGTTCGCACGAAGACACGAAGACGCGAAGAATAAGGAAAGAAGAACGGCACATTTTTTCCGTGACCGTCACCCTGAACTCGTTTCAGGGTCCTAGTTTTCAACGTTGCAGTACTAAGACCCTGAAACAAGTTCAGGGTGACGGTGCTTTTTAAGGTGGCGTCGCTCCTTGTCTCTTTCCTCCACTCCCCTTCGTGTCTTTGCGCGAACCAATCCCCCTCCCGCTTGCGGGAGGGGTTAGGGGAGGGTGCGTGCCGTAGGCGCGCCTTGGGGCCTCACCGACTCACCCTCCCCCGACCCCTCCCGCTTGCGGGAGGGGAGAACGGCGCGCCAACTGCCTTTATCGAACTTTATTGAAGCACTAAGGTATCAATTCAGTCGGCTCTGTTTCCAGCGATCAAATAGGGGTGCCAGATCCCCTGGCAATCCTGCCTCAAACTCATCATCGAGCGGGTATTGCAGCATCGTTTGCGCCACTGCTTCCAATAATATCTCGGCTTGTATGCGGTCTTTCGGACGCTTCAATGAATTGCGTTTGGGTTGTTCAGCCATCCAAAATTTCTGAAGTGCAAACCATCTTGGATCAGGCGCAACAATTCGTGCAGGCTGGCCGTCGCGGCAAACAACGATGTGGTCGACGAAGCGACCGTTCAACAACCATTCTTGCTCTGGCAGCGGGATCGGCATTGGTCGGTCTGTGCGAAAGATGGACCCAATGCGCGATGGCGCGGCAAGAATCTCCACTTCATAGGCTTTGGCGTTGCGCGCCTGAAAGCTGCGTTCGGTATTGATCGTGAATGTGGTATCGACAGCTTTGAGCATTTCCCAAATGGGTTGCCGCCCTTCTTCGAGTTCCGTTCCGGTCCACGCCAGATCGCAATCGTCGGTTTCATCGGGGATCTCGCGGATCATTCCGGCAGCCTCAATGTGATATGCAGCAATGGCGTTGGTGCCCACAACAATCAGTTTGTTACCTAACAAACTTCGCTTATCGGCCTCGCGCAAGATGGCGCCTGCAGAACCGGATAACAACGGAAGTCTGACTGAACGGTAAAGACGGCAGGTCTCGTCAAGTCGCTGTTTGCTCATATCGCGACGGTGCTGCCATTCGGATTTTTCGGATCGATAGACTTCTAGCCGCGCGGATTGCGCATCCGACCAAGGGCCTAGACTTTTGGCATTGTTTGCCCGGTCCCTTACTTCATAAAGATAGGATCGGCCATTAACCTGCTTGCGCACAAGATTGTAAGGCATCGCAGCCAATGCCCTTTCCGCCTCCATCCAGACCTCATATTGTTGGTACAGATTTATCGTGATCCGCATCTGTTCGTCGGAAAATGGCTGCAGCACATTTTTCATGATATTATCCTGCAATTTTCTATTTTAATATTATTGCAGGATAATATGATGAATGCAAGATTATTAGCTCATTTTGTCCCGATTTTACTGGTATCCTGCATAATGCAATATCGTTATTATGCAGGATAAATTGGTATTTATCAGACTGCAGCAAAGTCACGCTGGCATATCCGGGAATTGCTCTGCAAACTCTGCGCGAACCAATCCCCCTCCCGCTTGCGGGGATGGAGAAATCTACTAAGCCTCCACCCTCTATTCCCACAACGGCTTCTTCGCCTTGCGCCGCGCGTCTGCGGCTTCCAGTGCTTCGGCTCCGCGGATGATCGACTCCTTTACGGCTTCGACATCGACCGGTGCCCGGTTCCAGGCAACCCGCTGGTGACCCCGGTATTTTTCGTAAAAAGACAGAATCCGGATTGCCTCGTCAAACCGGTCGGGGCGGATGTCGCGGGGGATGCCGACGTAATAATCGTCGGTCTGGTCTATGGCGTCCTGGAGCAGGCGGATCTCCAAATTCTGCAGTCCGATCTTCAATGCCTCAGCCCATTCCTTGGCGAAAGGGGGCCATTTATTCCGGCGGGTATAGGCCGAAGGACGGTTATGTCCGGCCGCAGCACAGGCCATCGTCACGTTGCACGTGGTGGCGAGCGTGTCGAGGAACCGTTTTTCGTCGGCACGGGTCCAGCCATTTGGCCCTGCGCGTTGGGTCCGGCGGGGCACGCCATTGGCGCTTTGCGTGATGATCAATGCCGAACCATCGCGGTCCCACTGCGTGCCGGAGGGAGCGGGGCGGTCTTCGTTGGCAAGTTGCGTTTTGGCTTGCGCCCGGGCGGCGTCCATGTCGGCGGCAAATTCAGCGTCCTTTTGCCTTTTGCGGTATACCGATGCGTTGTTGACCTTGGCCTTGTCGCTCGCCAGTCTGACATTGCCGGTTTCGGCCAGCGCTTTCAAAAAGCGCGCCTGCCAGCGCGGCGGACGGGGTTTGCGGGTTCGCATGACAGGGTCCTTTCAAGATGTGGGGAAGCAGGCGCAAGGGCGGAGAACGCGGCTTTGCGACTGTATCCTTGTCTAATAGGTAAAGCGTCATGCTGTCAAGAAAAAGAACCTATTTGGTTATTATCCGCGATAGGCGGGAATGGCCCAGCCTTTCAGGATCGCCATCGCACGCAGGATGAAACCGGCCATCGCGCTAAGGCCTGCGGCCAAAAGTACGGGCAGGCCGAACCAGAGCAGCAGCACGAACAGGCCAGAGGCAAGCGCGGCGGCGGTGACATAGATTTCGGGCTTGAGCAGGATCGACGGCTCGCCTGCCAGCACGTCGCGGATGATTCCGCCGACACAGGCGGTGATAACGCCCATCATCATCGCAGGCAGCAGGGGGACGCCCAGTGTCAACGACTTCCACGCGCCGAATACGGCATAGATGGCTATCCCGATTGCATCGAACCAGTCCAGCGCGCGGGCGTTCCAGAAGGTTTTGGGGGTGAACCACACCAGCCCGGCGGTCACCAGACAAGTGGCGGCAAAGCGCCAGTCATGCACCCAGAACACCGGCGCTCCGATCAACAAATCGCGCACCGTGCCCCCGCCAACGCCGGTGACCAGCGCGAAGAAGGAAAAGGTGACGAGCGTCTGGCCCCGCTGCGCCGCGGCTAACGCCCCCGATGCGGCAAAGACCGCGATGCCGAACACGTCGAGCCAGGCGATCAGGGCCGGGGCCAGTTGGACCGCCTCCTGGATCATGCTTACATGTGGATCGGTTTGCCGGTGACCGCCATCGCCGCCTCTTTCAACGCTTCGGCGTGGGTGGGGTGGGCGTGGCAGGTGTAGGCAATGTCTTCGGATGTTGCGCCAAACTCCATCGACAGCGCGGCTTCCGCGATCATGCTGCCTGCGATTGAGGCGATGATATGGACGCCGAGTACACGATCGGTTTTGGCATCGGCGATGACTTTTACAAAGCCGTCGGTGTCGCGGTTGGTCTTGGCGCGGCTGTTGGCCATCATCGGGAATTTGCCGACCTTGACCTCGCCTTGTGCCTTTGCCTCTTCCTCGGTCAGGCCGACGCTGGCGATTTCCGGATAGGTGTAGACGACGCCGGGAATGACGTCATGGTTCAGTATGCCGGTCAGGCCTGCAACGAATTCGGCGGCGGCGATGCCTTCATCTTCCGCCTTGTGCGCGAGCATCGGGCCGGGGACGACGTCGCCAATGGCGTAGATGCCGGGGACGCTGGTCTGGAAATCATGGCCGATTTCGATCTGGCCACGTCCGTTGACGGTCAGACCTGCCTTGTCGAGGGCAAGGCCTTCGGTATTGGGCTTGCGGCCAATGGCGACGAGGACACAATCGGCCTGTATGCTTTCCGCCGCGCCACCTGCGGCCGGTTCGACGGTCAGTGTCGCGGTGCCGCCCTTGACGGTGGCGCCGGTGACCTTGGTGCCGGTGCGGATTTCAAAGCCCTGCTTTTTGAAAATCTTGGCAGCTTCCTTGCGGACTTCACCGTCCATGCCGGGCAGGATCTGGTCGAGATATTCGACCACGGTGACCTGTGCGCCGAGGCGCAGCCACACGCTGCCAAGCTCCAGCCCGATCACGCCGCCGCCGATGACGACCATATGCTTGGGCACCTTGGGCAAGGCGAGCGCACCGGTGGAATCGACGATGACCTTTTGATCAATGATGACGCCCGGCAGCGGGGTGACGGAGGACCCCGTCGCGATCATGATTTTCGGGGCGGTATAGACTTTGCCCCCAACATCGATGCTGTTAGGCGAGGTAAAGGCCGCACGGCCCTTCAGCCAGTCGACCTTGTTCTTCTTGAACAGAAATTCGATCCCGCCGGTCAATTCGCCCACAGCCTTGGTCTTTTCCGCCTGCATCTGGTCAAGGTTCAGCGCCACGCCCTTGAAGTCGATGCCGAATTTGGCGAGCGCGCCCGACTGTGCCTCATGGTAAAGTTCCGACGCGTGAAGCATCGCCTTGGACGGGATGCAGCCGACATTCAGGCAGGTTCCGCCCAATGTTTCGCGGCTTTCCACACAGGCGGTTTTCAGGCCGAGTTGCGCGGCACGGATCGCGGCGACATAGCCGCCGGGACCTGCGCCAATGACGATCAGGTCATAATCATGTTCTGCCATCGTGCCGGCTCCTTACAGGTCAATCAACAAACGTGTCGGATCCTCAATCGCCTCTTTGACGATTTTCAGGAAGGTGACCGCCTCGCGGCCGTCGATCAGGCGGTGGTCATAGCTGAGCGCGAGATACATCATCGGACGAATCACAACAGCACCATTCAGGGCCACGGGTCGATCTTCGATCCGGTGCAGGCCGAGTACGGCGCTTTGCGGCGGGTTGATGATCGGGGTCGACATCAGACTACCGAACACGCCGCCGTTGGAAATGGTGAAGGTTCCGCCGGTCATATCGTCCATGGTCAAAGTGCCCGCCTTGGCCTTGGCACCGAAATCACCAATGGCCTTTTCGATTTCGGCAAAGCTCATGGCGTCGGCATTGCGGATTACCGGAACGACAAGCCCGTTGGGCGCGCTGACCGCGACCGAGACATCGAGATATTTGTGATAGACGATTTCGTCGCCTTCAATCTGGGCATTCACCGATGGCACATCGCGGGCGGCAAGGGCAACGGCCTTGGTAAAGAAACCCATGAAGCCCAGGCGCACGCCATGCTTCTTTTCAAACAGGTCTTTGTAGGTGGTTCGCGCCGCGATAACAGCGGACATATCCACATCGTTAAAGGTGGTCAAAAGCGCGGCGGTATCCTGCGCGCTTTTCAGGCGTTTCGCGATGGTTTGACGCAACCGCGTCATTTTGACACGTTCTTCGTGGCGGCCGCCATTTGCCACAGAAGCTGTGCCGGTTGCGACCGAGGGCGAAGGCGCTTCGGTTGGCGCGCCCTTTGCTGCTGCAATCACATCTTCCTTGGTCAGGCGACCGTCTTTGCCAGTGCCTTTGATTTTACTCGGGTCGATGCCGAGTTCAAGCACCAGACGGCGGACGGCCGGCGATAAAGGCAGATCGGCATTTTCGGCGGATGCCGCAACGGGCGCAGGCGCAGGTGCCGTTGCAACGGGTTGAGGCGCAGCCGCAGCCGCAGCCGGGGCAGCCGTTGCACCACTGCCTTCTTCGATCGACGCGATCACCGCGCCGACATTCACGGTCGCGCCTTCTTCGACATTATAGGCACCCATGATCCCGGCAACCGGGGCAGGCACTTCTATGGCAACCTTGTCGGTTTCAAGGCTGGCAATGGGTTCATCGGCGGCAACCGCCTCGCCCGGCTTTTTCAGCCATTGGCCCAAAGTGGCTTCGGTGATGGATTCGCCCAATACGGGGACTTTAACTTCGGTGCTCATATCGTATCAGCCTTTTCTCTGACGGCGGATTTCGGCGCGGACATTATGGCCGAGCGCATCGGCGACCAGTGCCGCCTGCTCAGCCTGATGGCGTTTAGCAAGGCCGGTTGCGGTGGCAGCCGCAGCTTTCCGGCCTGCATATCGTGCGCGCGTCGGCGCGGACTTTGCAGAAGCGAGGCATTCCTCAATGAACGGATCGACAAACGACCAGCTGCCCGCGTTCTTTGGTTCTTCCTGCGCCCAGACGACCTCTTCGAGGTTTGTCATGCGTTTCAGACGTACAACCAGAGGCTCGCCGGGGAAGGGATAAAGCTGCTCCAACCGGACAATCGCGGTGCCGGTATCGCCCGCCGCGTTGCGCGCTTCGATTAGATCATAAGCGACCTTGCCCGAACACAATACCAGCCGTTTCACGTCCGAATCGGCGGGCTCATTCGGGTCCGACAATATCCGCATGAAGTGGCTTTCGCCCTGAAAATCTTCGGCCTTCGACACCGCCATCTTGTGCCGCAGCAGCGACTTTGGCGTCATCACTATCAAAGGCTTCCGGAATGGCCGTGCCATTTGACGGCGGAGCAGGTGGAAATAATTTGCGGGTGTAGTGCAATTGGCGACCTGAATATTGTCTTCGGCGCATAATTGCAGGAAGCGTTCGAGCCGCGCGGATGAATGCTCCGGCCCTTGTCCTTCATAGCCGTGCGGCAACAGCATCACCAGACCGTTGGCGCGAAGCCATTTGGCCTCACCTGCCGCGATAAACTGGTCAATGATGACCTGCGCGCCGTTGACGAAATCACCGAACTGCGCCTCCCAAAGC
>NZ_JBJXFW010000002.1:0-2844 GCF_046154385.1 Sphingorhabdus sp.
TCGACCGCGATGATACGGCCCGGCATGGGGGAGAGGATGGTGCCAGAGGAGACTCCCCCGCTCCCATTTCCGTAACTGTGATCAAGGGTCACGCCAAAACTTGCACCTTCGTTTGTTACCAAAGCAATATCAGTTCCAAGTGAAGACACGTAGGTTGTGTTCAAAAAATCGTCGGGCGCGACAATCGTGTAGCGTTCACCCCCCACCCGCATTCGAACGCGATAGTCTTTTTTGGTATTTAGCCTAAATGCCGTGAGTTCTAGTCCCCAAAGCTCCTCGCGGTCGTAAATCAACTGACAAGCCGCCATACGCAACATGTAATAATCGGGCTCGGTAATCACCGCGAGATCGTCAGCATGGTCAACGATGAACGATGTGCTGAGTTCGGCTTTCCGAAAACTAGCGTGATCCAATGCGCGATATAGGAATGCCGCGTTAGATTTCACTGGCCACATGGCCGTGCCATCAAGCGAACCGAGCAAGGAAGAAATTGCTCCTGCTCTATTGTCGTCATGCGCAATTATCTTCGCAATCATTGGATCATAATATTGGGAAACCACACATCCTTTTTCATAACCAGAGTCGACGCGTACATCGTCCTTCTGAAAAGCACATTTTTGCAGTCGGCCAGTGCTAGGAAGAAAGCCAGAGGCCGGATCTTCTGCATAGAGCCTTACTTCGATTGCGTGCCCGTTGATTTCAATCTCGTGCTGCTCAAGCGGTAGCCTTTCGCCGCTCGCCACCCTTAACTGCCATTCGACCAGATCGACGCCGGTGATTTCCTCGGTCACAGGATGCTCGACTTGCAACCGCGTGTTCATTTCCATGAACCAGATGCGGTCGGCGCGCAGGCCTTCGGATGCGTCGGCGATGAACTCGATTGTGCCTGCGCCGACATAGTCGACCGCCTTGGCCGCCTTCACCGCAGCCGCGCAAAGCTGTTCGCGGGTCGCTTCGTCCATGCCCGGCGCGGGGGCTTCCTCGATGACTTTTTGGTGGCGGCGTTGGAGCGAGCAATCGCGTTCGAACAAATGGACGATGTTGCCGTGGGTATCGCCAAACACCTGCACCTCGATATGGCGCGGGCGCTGGATATATTTCTCGATCAACACATGGGCATTGCCGAACGAGGCGGTAGCCTCACGCTGGCAACTGGCAAGCGCATCCGCGAAGTCGGCTGAGTCCTCAACCTTACGCATCCCCTTGCCGCCGCCGCCTGCGACCGCCTTGATGAGGACGGGATATCCGATTTCGGCGGCGCGTTCGCCAAGAAACGCAGGGTCCTGATTCTCGCCCATATAGCCGGGGGTGACGGGCACGCCCGCCTCGGCCATCAATTTCTTGGCCGCATCCTTCAGCCCCATCGCGGTGATGCTGGCGGGGCGCGGTCCGACCCAGACCAGACCTGCGTCGATCACGGCCTGCGCAAACTCGGCATTTTCGGACAGAAAGCCATAGCCCGGATGGATCGCCTCCGCCTTTGTGGCAAGCGCGGCGGCGATGATCTTCTCACCCACCAGATAGCTCTCCCGCGCCGGAGACGGCCCGATATGCACCGCCTCATCGGCCTGGCGCACATGCAACGCCTTGGCATCAGCATCCGAATAGACCGCAACGGTGCGAATGCCCATAGCGCGTGCGGTCCGGATGATCCGGCATGCAATCTCGCCGCGGTTGGCGATGAGGAGGGATTGGATCATTGCCAAAAACCTAACGATGCGACGAGCGCGGTACTGCCCCCAAGATAGCTTGCGGGAAAACGATAGAAAGGAATACGAGCCTTCGTGGTGGAGATAATGCTGACCGTTGAAACGCAAAATAAGAGCATAATGCTGACAATGACCACATCCGGATGCAATCGTCCGAGCGCAGCACAGAACAGCGTAATTGCCAAAATGAACAGCGCCCCGGTAACGATATGCCAACACAGATAGTTCAGCCAGATCGTTGCCTTAGGTAAATGTTCGTCCGCAGCGCGTAAGGGAGCCACGGCAAAACGAGTACCAACGAACGTGTGGACTACAAAGGTGAAGAAAGCCATGATCGCGGCAATTGTCCAAAACAGGTTTAGCACCTCTGTCCCCCTCACATCCGGAACACCCCAAAGCGAGGCGCCTCCTCAACTGGCGCATTTAACGCCGCCGCCAGCGCCAGCCCCAGGACATCGCGTGTCTGTGCCGGGTCGATAATCCCGTCATCCCACAGCCGCGCCGTGGCGTGATAGGGGTTGCCTTCGTCTTCATATTTCTGGCGAATGGGGGCTTTGAAAGACTCCGCCTCTTCCGGCGTCCATTTGTCGGCGTCGCGGTGGACGGTGGCCAGCACGCTCGCTGCCTGTTCGCCGCCCATCACCGAAATCCGCGCATTGGGCCAGGTGAAGAGGAAACGCGGGGAGTAAGCCCGCCCGCACATGCCGTAATTGCCCGCGCCGAAGCTGCCGCCGACGATCACGGTAAATTTCGGCACGCGCGCGCAGCTCACCGCTGTCACCATTTTCGCACCGTCCTTGGCGATGCCCTCCGCCTCATATTTGCCGCCAACCATGAAGCCGCTGATATTCTGGAGGAACAGCAAGGGTATCCGCCGCTGGCAGGCGAGTTCGATGAAATGCGCCCCCTTTTGCGCGCTTTCGCTGAACAACACGCCATTATTGGCAAGGATCGCGACCGGTATCCCCCAGATATGCGCAAAGCCGCAGACAAGCGTACCGCCGTAGAGCGCCTTGAACTCGTGAAACTCGCTGCTGTCGACTATCCGCGCGATGACTTCGTGGACGTCATAAGGCGCGCGGACGTCGTCGGGGATGACGCCATAAAGTTCTTCCGCGTCATATTTCGGCGGGCG
>NZ_JBJXFW010000004.1:0-50838 GCF_046154385.1 Sphingorhabdus sp.
GTCAACCTGCTCGTCAAACGCAAGCCGCCCGAACCGATCATGCCTTGAGCAGGCCGATCTCGATCAGCCGTTCTTTCAGATAATCATCCGCAAGAATCGGATCGGGATAGCGATTCGGATTGTCCACACTGATGCACTGCGGCAGCGTCGCGATCGGGAAGTCCGAACGGGCGTGCAGGAAATAGGGCATCGAATAGCGGCTGAAACGTGATCGTTCGCCCGACGGGTTGACCACACGATGCGTTGTCGATGGCAGGACGTGGTTGGTCAACCGCTGCAACATATCGCCGACATTGACCGCCAGACCACCCTCGGGCGGGGACACGTCCATCCAGCTGCCATCGGGGCGCAGTATCTGCAGCCCGGCTTCCTCTGCACCCAAAAGCAGGGTAATCAGATTGATATCCTCGTGCGCGCCTGCACGGATGCAGCCTTCCGCGTCGCCTTCGATCGGCGGGTAATGCAACAGGCGCAGGATCGAATTACCGTCCGCAATGGCCGAATCAAACCAGTCCGCCGGCAATTCGAGATAACGGGCAATCGAGGACAGGATTCGCCCGCCGACCTTGTCCATTTCGGCATAGAGGGTTTCGAATGTCTCTTTAAACTCGGGAACAGGGGGCCAGACATTGGGCAGCATTGACGATGCCAGCGGACTGGCCGGGTCCATTGTCCGGCCGACGTGCCAGAATTCCTTGAGATCGTGATGTTCGGCGCCCTTGGCAATTTCCGTCTTGAACGGCGTATATCCCCGTTGCCCGGCGAGCGCCTTGTCATAGCCGCCCATTTTTTCCGATTCGGGCAATTCAAACAGCTCTTTGGTCAGGGCCCAGGCTTTGGCGACCAGTGCGGGGTCCAACCCATGATCGACCACAGTGGCGAATCCATAGGCTTTAAACGAATCACCAAGCTGTAGTCCAAGGGCGTCCGCATCTTCGTGGCGCAGCGAAATAATAGGCATCTTGTTCATATTCATGCAAATAGCCCTTGACCTAAAGCGTGGCCAGCGAAATTGACTTGGGTCAAACAGGAGCATCAAAATGGCAAAACAATATTGGCTGATGAAATCGGAACCCGATGTTTACAGCTATGATGATCTGGTAAACGAGGGCGAAGGAACCTGGGACGGGGTCCGCAACTACAGCGCCGCCATTCATCTGCGGACCATGAAAGTCGGCGACGAAGCCTTTTTCTACCATAGCAATATCGGTCTGGAAATTGTCGGCATTGTCACGATCAGCCAGGAGCATTTCATCGACCCGACGGATGAAAAGGCCCGTTTTGTTGCCGTCAGAGTAAAACCCGTCCGCAAAATCGCGCGTACCGTCACCTTGAAAGCGATCAAGGCCAACCCGCGATTGGCGGCGATGGAGCTCATCCGTCAATCGCGTCTCTCGGTTGCGCCCGTCCGCCCGGCGGAATGGAAAGAGATATTGAAAATGGCAGGTGAATGACAATGCCACGCATCGCGATATTATGCCCGATCCCGGAATATGAAGAAGACTGGTCGCATATCAAAGCCGACTATGCGCGGCTATTCGGTCCCGAAACGGCATTCATTGATTGGACAATCGCCGAAGGATTGGCCGATTATGACCTTGTCACGCCCCTGTTGGCGTGGGGATATCAACGCAATTGCCCGCGCTGGTTCGCGTTGCTTGACCGGCTTGAGGCCCAAGATATCCGCCTGTCCAATCCGGCCCGTATCTTGCGTTGGAATAGCGATAAAGCCTATTTGGCCGAGCTGGGTTCACTCGGCATAGCCTGTGTTCCAACCCGGGTTACCGAATCGCTCGACATGTCATCTCTCAACGCAGCCCGCGCCGAATTTGAAACCGACACGCTTGTCATAAAACCTCCCATCTCTGGCGGAGCGGACGGTACTTTCCGTTTGGCTCACGACTCCGCGATACCGGCCTTGGCCGTGGGAAAACGCACGATGATCCAGCCCTATTTGCCCGCCATTGCCGCAGAAGGGGAATATTCGCTTTTCTATTTCAACGGCCAATTCAGCCACTCCATCATAAAGCGCCCGGCCGAAGGTGATTTTCGTGTGCAGGACCAGTTTGGCGGTTACGAAACACATGCCGTCGCCCCGGACGATGCCAAAGAAATGGCTGTGGCTGCGCTTGCTGCGGCTTCACACATTACCGACACCGAAACCCTTGCTTATGCCCGCGTCGATTTGGTTCGCGACGAGAAGGGGCAATTCAGGCTGATGGAATTGGAATTGATCGAGCCTTCATTGTTTTTGCGCTTCGCCCCGGACAACGGCATTGCTTTTGCCGCCGCCCTTATGTCCAAGGCTTAGGGTCAGCCTGTCCTATAATCTGCTATTACTTCTCCGCAGGCGCGCAGTTCCTCTTCATGGCCGATTTCCCGCCAACTTTCCGCCAATGCATCTTTCTCCCAAGCAAGCATCGGTTCAAGGGCAAGCATATGGTCAACCCAAAGCTGACCGGCTGTTCCGACATCAAGGCCATAGGTTCGCACCCGAAAAACTACGGGTGCAAAAAAGGCATCTACGGCCGTAAACTGTCCGCCTGCCAAAAAGGGCCCGCCAAAATTGGCAATTCCCTGCGTCCATAATTCCCGGATACGCGCAACGTCGCGTAAGAGCGCATCGGACATAGGTTTTGATTTGACCCTAACGCCGACATTCATCGTGCAATCGTTACGAAGCGCGGAAAATCCTCCGTGCATTTCGCACACCGCGCTCATCGCCCACGCCCGCGCCGCGTCGTCTTTTGGCCATATCCCGGCATGTCGGTCCGCCAGATGTAACGCAATGCCAAGCGAATCGTAAATCGTCCGTTGATCGTCCTGCAAAACCGGTACCTGACCCGTCGGAGAAAATGCACGAAAGTCGTCATAATTGCTGCTCGCGGCAAAAGGCTCCAGCCGATCCTCGAACGGGATATCCAGCATCTTCATTAACACCCAGGGCCGAAGGCTCCAGCTTGAATAATTGCGATTGGCGGTGATGAGTGTGTATGTCACAAAATGCCCTTTCACTGTTCCGCGTCGGGGGTCGACGCCAACGGTGGCAAATCGCTGAAGTCCAGCCACTGGCTATCCGCTTTCCCATAATAGCTGTCCATGACGGCAAACGGAATGCGAAACGGCCGACCCCAATTGCTGTTCCACATCACCACGGCGCCCGTGCGCGTAGCCGGTTCGAAGATCATGGTCGCGCGATAGCCGTCGACAGCGCCCGAATGCCCTGCAAGGCGATGGCCGTCATAGGTGAAGTTCCGCCAGCCAAGTCCATATTTTGCATCGCTATTGGCGGCCCTTAATGGACCACCATAGAGCCTGGCTGTGTTTACGCGCGGCGTTTGCGACAGCTTGAGCACAGCGGCGGGCAACACATCCTGGCGCAGCTCCATCATCGCCTGCATCCAGCGGGCAAAGTCGACAATGTTGCTATTCACCCCCGCAGCGGCGGGCACCCGCCAATAGGCATCGCGCAAGGTGCGAACCTGCGCGCCGTTATGCGGACGGGCCCATTGCTTGGCCCCGGTCAGCCCCGCCATACCATAGGTCGCACTGGTCATGCCCAAGGGCAGAAACAGCCGTTCGCTGACCGCATCGGTAAAAGGCCGCTTGGCCGCCTGCGCCAATATCTCACTGGCATCGTCAAAGGCGATATTCTGGTAAGTATGGCACGTCCCGGGCAGGCATTGCAGGGGCGCAGCGAACAGCCGTGCCCGCAAGTCGGCAGGATTTTCGCCCTCCTCCAGCTTTTCATCATAGGCATTTTTGGTGAGCCCTGTTTGCTGGGCCAGCAATTGCGCAAATGTCAGCCGTGTTTCCGCCCCGCCCGGAAGCCGGAGCGAGCTTTTCCATGACGACAGGGGTTGTTCGAGGTCGATGGCGGCTTCACTCGCCAAATTTGCCGCAAGCGCGCCCGTCACTGTTTTGGAAACGGAGGCCCACCGAAAGATGCTGGCAGGCGTAACCGGGCTTCCGTCGGTGCGGTCCAGCACGCCGTAAGTCCCCACAAAGCGGAGCTCGCCATTTTCAACGATGGCCACGGCAAGACCCGCCATCTCCGGCCGCGATGCCATTGCGGCAAGACGTCCGTCCAGATCGACATAGTCAATCCGGCCTTTCCATTCCTCCGGCGTATCGGGAAGATTAGAAGATTTCTTGCTCGTAATCGCGCGGATTATGGCCGCCGGACCATCGACGACGGTACCGGACAGGCCGTTCCAGACAGCCGCACCTGCAACACCCACAGCAATTAGCGCTTTGGTAATCCGCCGCATCGTTTCGGTTAAACCGCAACCTCATAATGTGCTGTGGTCTTGGACGCGACCTCTTCGACTGTCACGCCCGGTGCCGTCTCGATCAAGCGGAAGGGAGAGGCGTGGTCCGGCCGTTGAAAAACCGCAAGATCGGTAATGATCATGTCGACGACATTCTTGCCGGTCAGGGGCAAGGTGCAGCTCGGGATGAATTTCGGGCTTCCGTCCTTGGCATTATGTTCCATCACAACGATGATCTTCTTGACCCCTGCGACCAGATCCATGGCGCCGCCCATGCCCTTGATCATCTTTCCCGGAATCATCCAGTTGGCGATGTCGCCATTTTCGGCAACTTCCATCGCACCCAAAACGGTCAGGTCGATATGTCCGCCGCGGATCATCGCAAAGCTGGCCGCACTATCGAAATAGGCGGTTTGCGGCAATTCGCTGATCGTTTGCTTACCGGCGTTGATCAGGTCTGCATCCTCTTCCCCTGCATAGGGAAAGGGGCCGATGCCCAGCATGCCGTTTTCCGATTGCAGCGTCACTTCCATATCCGCAGGGACATGGTTCGCCACCAGCGTCGGAATACCGATGCCGAGGTTGACATAATATCCATCGCGCAATTCCTGTGCAGCGCGGGCGGCCATTTCGTCGCGGGTCCAGCCATTATTATTGCCATCATGGATCGTCATCACACAATCTCCTTTTCGCGGACGGTGCGAAATTCGATCTTCTTGTCATAGGGCGCGCCGATGATCATGCGCTGCACATAGACGCCCGGCAGGTGGATGCAGTCCGGATCAAGAGTGCCGACCGGCACTACTTCTTCAACCTCGACCACGCACACCTTGCCGCAGGTTGCTGCGGGCAGATTAAAATTGCGCGCTGTTTTTCGGAAAACAAGATTCCCGCTTTCATCGGCCTTCCAAGCCTTGATGATCGCAAGGTCCGCAAATATTCCACGCTCCAGAATATATTCCTCGCCATCGAATATTTTGACCTCTTTGCCCTCAGCTACCAAAGTCCCTACGCCCGTCTTGGTGTAAAATCCGGGAATGCCTGCGCCGCCTGCACGCATCCGTTCGGCAAGCGTCCCTTGCGGGCAAAATTCAACCTCCAGTTCACCGGCGAGATATTGCCGCTCAAACTCTTTATTCTCGCCCACATAAGACGAGATCATCTTCTTCACCTGCTTTGTGCGCAGAAGCTTTCCGATGCCTTCATTATCGATACCGGCATTGTTCGACACAAAGGTCAGGCCAGTCACCCCGCTATCGCGCACCGCATCAAGCAGCCTTTCGGGCAATCCGCAGAGACCGAAGCCGCCGCTGGCAATCAGGATATCGTTTTTCAAAAGGCCATCGAGCGCCGAAGCCGCGTCGGGGAAAAGTTTTTTCGCCATGAAATGCTCCAGTAATGTGGGAGAGACGGAACGCTATATCGCCTAGCCGCCAACCGGTCCAAAGGTCAACGCCAATAGCGCACCAAGTTCGTCCAACGCCTGTTCGCCGCTGGTGACCTTGATCGCGGCCATGCCCAATTGGGCGGCCGGTTTGCAGTTGATACCAAGGTCATCGAGATAGATGCAGGCCGCAGGTTCCACAGCCAACGCCGCGCACATCATTTCGTAAATGCGCGGATCGGGCTTGCGAACACCGGCCTTTGAGCTTTCGATAACATGGTCGAACCGGGCCATGATCGATTCCACCGCCCGCGCCTTATCTCCATCAGTGGCCATGCCCGCGCCGTGTCCGGCCCGCACATTATTGGTGATGCACCCCAGCGTCAGCCCCTCGCGCTTCAACTGGTCAAGTGCGGCCACCATCGCGGGACGGATGTCGCCGGCAAGGCAGGCAATCACCGATGCCCCGTCAAGCGCATGGCCCAAAGCCTCTGCCTCCTGCCGGAACAGCTTATCAAACTTCTCCGCGTCAATTTCGGCACGCTCGAATTTCGCCCAGGCATTATTGTCGGGATCGGTCGAATTGACCTTGCGCACAAAATCGCGGGGCAAGCCACGTTCGGCTTCCATCCGGTTGAACGCCTCAAAAGGTGACGAAGTGATCACCCCGCCGAAATCGAAAATGACCGTATTAAACGCCATAGACCCTCTTACGCGACGCTGGTGCCAAAGAGCGACCCGATAGCCGCGGTGGCTGCCATGGCAAAAGCGCCCCAGAAGGTCACGCGCAAAACCGCTTTGCCAATAGGCGCCCCGCCTGCTTTTGCACCGATCGCACCCAACAGTGCCAGAAACAGCAAGGCCGCGATGGATACCGACCATGTGAGCGAAGATGCGGAGGATAGTGGCACCATGGCGAGGGGGAGCGATGCACCCACCGCAAAGGACGCAGCCGACGCCAGCGCGGCTTGCACCGGACGGGCAGATGTGTGGGCAGCCATTCCCAGTTCATCGCGCAAATGGGTGGCCAGCGCATCATGTGCGGTCAGCTTATCAGCGACTTGTTCGGCCAAAGCACGATCAAGACCCCGCGCTTCGTAAATGCCGACAAGTTCCTCCCGTTCCTTCTCCGGAATGGTTTCGAGCTCCAGCTTCTCCCGCGCGCGGTCGGCGCTTTCGGTATCGGCCTGCGAGCTGACGGACACATATTCACCAGCCGCCATCGACATAGCCCCGGCGACCAACCCCGCGATGCCGGTCAACAGCACATTTGCGGGACTTGCCTGCGCCGCAGCGACGCCGACGATTAGGCTGGCGGTGGAGACAATGCCGTCATTGGCGCCCAGCACCGATGCACGGAGCCAACCGATACGGTCGATCAAATGGGCTTCCTTGTGCCTCGGCATGCGACCTGTTCCTTTTCAATAGTTGAGCTTCAAACCCGGTCGTGCCCATCGTGTTTTGACCAGCCGCCCGCTGCCCGAAAGGCAGATATAGGCATCGCGCATATCTTCACCGCCGAACGCGATATTGGTGGTGAAGATGTCGTCGGTAGCCACAAATTCGACCAGTTCGCCCTCCGGCGAAATCACGCTGATCCCGCATTCGCCGATGGTGGCGACGCAGATGTTGCCATTGGCTTCCATGCCAAGGCTGTCGAAAAATTTATAACCCGCCGGGCGATAGACCGGAATGCCCGGTCCCCCCGGTCCTGCATCCGCCGCAACCTTGCCGGGGGCGGTAATGTTGAACTTCATCAGGCGGCATGTGTAGGTTTCAGCTGCATAGAGCGTTTTGCCGTCTGGCGAGAGCCCTACGCCATTGGGGTTGTTCGACGGGAAAACCACCTCTTCCAGATGGCTGCCGTCTGCCTTTGCATAAAAGATGCCGACAATGTCATGGCACCGTTTGGCATAGTCCACCTTGCCATGATCGGTGAACCAGAAGCCGCCATGTTCGTCGAACACAATGTCATTCGGTCCGCGCAGAGTGCAGCCAAAATCGCTCGACTTGTAGAGGACTTCTACCGCACCAGTATCCAGATCGATCCGCTCGATCCGTCCGCCCGAATAATCTTTCGCGATGCCATGCGGTGCCAGAAAACCGTTTGAATCGAGATATTCAAAACCGCCATTGTTGCAACAATACAGCTTGCCATCCGGTCCCATCGCCAGCCCGTTGGGCCCGCCGCCCGTTTTGGCGACGATAGACTTGCTGCCGTCTGGCCGAACCCGGGTGATTTGCCCAGAAGCGATTTCGACCAGGATGATACTGCCATCGGGCATAATGACTGGCCCCTCCGGGAAGCGCAGTCCATCCGCTACCAATTCAAACTCTGCCATTTGCCCGCTCCTCCCGCGCTAAAACCCTATGCCTATTTTTCTTTGGTCCAGCGCTGACATAGATAATGCACGATTGGAAGTTTTTTGACACATTTTGATGTCGATCAACGACGGCCAACTTGAAATGCGTAAATTTGGATCATCCAGCCGACTCACCCGAGCGGCGGCCAGACTAAGGATGCGACAATGAAATCGATCATGGTACATGCGGGAAGCGACGCCGGCTTTGACAGCCGTTTGCAAGTCGCACTTGATCTTACGCGGCGATTTAACGGGCATCTCTCCCTCATTCTCCCGCGCCCCCCTCAGGATTATGTCGCGTTCGATATGTTTGGTGGCGCGCATTTCATTGCCGAAGCCTTTGAGGCCGCCGAAAAGGAGCGCGCGAAATTGCGGACACGGATTGACGAGATATTGAAGGTTGAAGGCATGCCCTGGGACTGGCAGGATTTTGATGGCACCACCACCGAGGCGTTGATCAATGCCGCCCGGTTGGGCGATGTTATGATTATGTCGCTGGATGCCACTGCGACCGGAGCGCCCGGCCACGGACGGGCATTGGTAAGCGATGTGGTAACAGCATCGCGGACGCCGGTTCTTGCGGTTCCTTTGTCATGCAAAAGCATCGCGTTCGAGCGCGCAATGATCGCCTATGATGGCGGGTTTGAAGCAGCCAATGCCATCCGAGCAGCTTTGCCAATGCTAGCGGCTTCTTCGACCGTGAGAATTGCCGAAGTGGAGATATCACCCGATGCGTTTCCCGTTACCGACGCAGCGACCTATCTTTCCCGACATGGCATCAGTGCAGAAATCTCGGTTGTGGCAAAAGGAGATACAAGCATCGAAGAGCGGCTGCTCGTCGAAGCCAAAGCGTGGCGGCCCGACTTTCTTGTCATGGGCGCTTACGGGCATGGCCGCTGGCGCGAGACGTTGTTTGGCGGGGTCACCCGATTCTTGTTGGGCGAGATTGGTGTGCCCGTGCTGCTGGCGCATTAAGGGCAGGAAACGCATAACAAAGATTGGCAATCTCTCCCCGGCGTGGCAGGTGTTTGCGTCGGGGGATTGAATATGGCGTCAGATACAAAAGCGGCCAGCCGCCCAATGGGCTTTTGGATGGCCCTCGCCCTTGTTATGGGCAGCATGATCGGTTCAGGCGTATTTCTCTTGCCTGCCAGCCTTGCCCCGCTCGGATGGAATTCCGTGTTTGGCTGGCTGATCACGGTGGCGGGCGCACTTTGCGTCGCGGCGGTCTTTGGAAAGCTGAGCCGGATCTTGCCCAAAGCCGGCGGACCCTATGCCTATTCCCGTGCCGCCTTCGGTGACGGTGCAGGCTTTGCCATTGCCTGGGCCTATTGGATATCCATGTGGGTCGGAAACGCCGCCATCGCCACTGGCGCGGTCAGCTATCTTAGCCAGCTTTTCCCCGTTTTGGGCGAACCCGGCATTTCGGCGGCAACGACTGTCGCAATCGTCTGGACATTCACGCTGATCAATATCAGCGGCACGAAACTGGCCGGACAGGTCCAGCTTGTGTGGACTATCATCAAGATCATACCGCTTATCGCGGTGATCGGGCTCGCTGCCTATGTCCTGACGCAGCAGGGCACCGCCGTCGTGCGGCCATTTGCGACGCAGGACCTGTCCTTGTCGGCCATTTCGGCGGCCACGATCCTGACCCTTTGGGCGATGCTGGGGCTGGAAACGGCCACCGTTCCGGCGGATAAGGTGGAAAATGCGGAGCGCACCATCGGACGGGCGACACTGCTCGGCACCGGCGGTGCAGGGCTGGTCTACATTTTGGTCTGCTCAGCCGTCGTCCTGATGCTACCGGCCGCATTGACCGCAGCCTCGCCAGCGCCCTTTGCTCTGTTTGTCGAAACCTTTGGCGGCGCGAATGCAGGGACGGCGATTGCCGCTTTCGGCGCAATCAGCGCACTCGGCGCGCTCAACGGGTGGGTCATGTGCCAAGGGGAATTGCCCGCCGCGATGGCGCGCGACGGAATGTTCCCCGCCTTTATGGGGAAAGCAGCCCCCAATGGCACACCACGCAACGCCCATCTTTTCACAACCTGCCTTTTGACTGTCGTCATCCTGATGAACAGCAGCCGGTCGCTGTCCGCGATGTTCGAATTTCTGATCGTCCTCACAACGGCCATCGTATTGGTCATGTATTTCGGCTGCGCTGCTGCTGCCGCGCGTTTGATGATGCGGGGCCAGATCCCCGCGACCAAGGGGTTCACCGCGATCATCCTGTTCGCCATGCTTTATTCGCTGTGGACCATTTACGGAGCAGGGTGGGAGGCCTTGGGATGGGGGATCGCCTTGCTGTTTGCCGGGCTGCCGACTTTCTGGCTGATGAAAATTTCCCTCGCGCGGGGTTCCCATAGCGCGCCCTGAGGCCTACATGCCCCGCATAGAAAAAATTGCGGGATTTCCAAATGAACAGCACAAGCGAACTCGGTATCTACATCAACGGTAGCTGGCGGCGCGGCGAAGGTCGCGACGTCCACAATGTCGTCAATCCGGCCACAGGAGCCGTGATTGCGGAATTGCCGCTGGCGACCGCAGCCGATCTGGACGAGGCACTAGACGCAACGGCCAAGGGATTCGCCCATTGGCGTGCCGTCGACGTTAATGAGCGCGCGGCAATTTTGCACAAGGTTGCGGGACTTATCCGTGAACGTGCCGAAGATATTGCAGTGCTGCTGACCACCGAGCAGGGCAAGCCATTGGCCGAAGCACGGACCGAAGTCCTGTCCTGCGCATCGCAATTCGATTATTTCGCCGAAGAAGCCAAGCGCAGCTATGGCCGGGTTCTGGTGCGCCCCACAGGGCAGCGCTCGCTCGTCCTGAAACAACCCGTCGGGCCGGTAGCCGCCTTTTCCCCATGGAACTTCCCGGTCAATCTGATGTGTAAGAAGATGGCCGCAGCGCTGGCCGCCGGATGCTCGATCATTGCCAAGCCGCCAGAAGAAACACCCCATTGCACCAGCGCGATCATGCAGTGCGTCATTGACGGCGGCGTTCCGGGCCATGTCGCCCAGTTGGTCTATGGCGTTCCCGATATGGTTAGCCGCCACCTGATTGCCTCGCCCGTCATTCGTAAGGTCAGCTTCACAGGGTCGGTACCTGTCGGCAAACATCTGCTGAAACTCGCCGCCGATGGCGTGAAGCGCACGACAATGGAGCTGGGCGGACACGCCCCTGTCCTGGTATTCGACGATTGCGATCTGGAAAAAGCCATCAAACTGTCGTCCACGCAGAAGTTCCGGAATGCCGGACAGGTCTGCATTTCGCCAACGCGCTTTTATGTGCAGGAAGGCATTTACGACCGGTTCGTCGCCGGCTTTGCCGAAGCAACGAAGAAGGTACAGATGGGCAACGGCCTCGATGCGAGCACCATCATGGGTCCGCTCGCCAATGATCGCCGCCCGCCCGCCATTGAAAAGCTGGTGCGCGATGCAACCGACAAAGGGGCGAAATTGCTCGCTGGTGGCGAACGTGGCGAAGGTGGCTATTTCTATCAGCCCACCGTGCTGGCCGATGTTCCGATGACAGCCGACATCATGACGGACGAGCCCTTTGGCCCCGTTGCGTTGATCCGGCCCTTCAAGGATTTTGATGAGGCCATTGCGCAGGCCAATCGCCTGCCATTCGGTTTGGCGGCCTATGCCTTTACCGAAAATGCCCGGCAGGCCAATCTGGTCGCCGACGCGCTCGACACAGGCATGGTCGGCCTGAACAGCTTTGTCATCTCGATGCCGGACGCGCCCTTTGGCGGGGTAAAAGAATCCGGATTTGGTAGCGAAGGCGGACCCGAGGGCCTCGACAGCTATTATGTCACCAAGGCGGTGCACCAATATTGATCAAAAGGCGGCTCTATCTCGCAGCCGGCTTCACATCGGTAGCATTGGGAATCGTGGGCACGGTTTTACCCTTGTTGCCCACGGTGCCGTTCATGATCTTGGCCGCCTTTTGCTTCGCGCGCAGCAGCCCGGCGCTTGAGGCGCGTCTGATGAACCATCCGCATTTTGGCCATCATCTGGTCGCTTGGCGGGAAAAGGGCGTTGTGTCGCGGCGGGCGAAATGGTCCGCCGCAACCGCTTTTGCCATCAGTATCGCGATCAGCCTTGCGACCCTGCCGCTCTTATGGTCGCTGATCCCCTTGGGTGTCGCGGTGATTTCCCTGACGTGGATCTGGCGGAGGCCTGAAGCCTGAAATTTTTCGGTCTGAAGAAGTGAAACGCTACATTCGACCAACAACCACATCACTCTGAACTAACCAAAAACCACGTCACCCTGAACTTGTTTCAGGGTCTATTTCTCAGCCATATCCTTCGCCGTGCGTGGCAAGCCGGCCAGTTACGCCCGGTTACTTTCCGCATACCGCTCGGGCAATGCTGATCAATGGACCCTGGCACGCAGTCACCGAAGGTGAAACAAGTTCAGGGTGACGGTATGGGTTCATCAAGGAATATAGTTACGACTTAAAGCGCCGCGTCGCGGACCACGGCGATGCCCGCCTCGCGCTGGACCTTTAATTCCGCCTTCAGCTTGGCCGGATCCCGCGCGAAGACAAAGCCGAAGCTGACGCCGCCTTCCTTGCCAATTGTCGCATGGTGCAGCTTGTGCGCCTGCACCAGCCGCTTGGCATATCCGCTGCGCGGCACATATTTGAAATAACGCTGATGCACCAATCCATCATGGACCACGGTATAGATGATGCCATAGAACATGATGCCCAGGCCAACCCATGTCCCCGGCTGCCAGGCATTGGCGCCCAGAACAAGCGGGCTACCGATGGCAAACATCGAAATGCTAATCACCGCGCCGACAATCCCGTAAAGATCGTTTTTCTCAAGGACATTATCGTGCGGCTCGTGATGGTCACGGTGCCAACCCCAGCCCCAGCCATGCATGATATATTTATGGCTCGCCCACGCGACCCATTCCATCGCAAGGACGGTGGCAAGAATAATCAACAGAATGACCGGAATGCTCATTCGGCCTCTCTAGCGACTTTTTATGGGAGAATGAAGTGCACAAGCAGTCGCCTCACTTGATTTCGCTGCAATCGCTTCTATGGCAACATTCATTATGTCAGCGCCCCAAACCCTTTACGAAAAAATCTGGAAAGCCCATGTCGTCGAACAGCGGGATGACGGCACTTGCCTGATCTTCATTGATCGCCATCTGGTTCATGAAGTCACCAGTCCGCAGGCTTTTGAAGGACTGCGCGTCGCCGGACGCAATGTGCGTCGCCCTGACCTGACTTTGGCAGTGCCTGACCATAATCTTCCCACAACCGCGCGGCGCGATGGTGCGGGCAACCGCATCCCTATCGCCGATCCCGAAAGTGCAGCGCAACTGGATGCACTTGAGCGCAATGCCCCTGCCTTCGGTATCCGCTATATTGCCGATGCCGATCTCGAACAGGGCATTGTCCATGTGGTGGGGCCCGAGCAGGGATTTTCTTTGCCGGGAACAACGATTGTCTGCGGCGACAGCCACACCGCCAGTCATGGCGGGCTTGGCGCATTGGCGTTCGGTATCGGCACGTCTGAGGTCGAGCATGTTCTGGCGACACAGACGCTTCAGCTCAAACAGTCCAAATCCATGGAAGTCCGTGTCGATGGTGAACTTGGACCCGGTGTTTCGGCAAAGGATGTCGTGCTGCACATCACCGGCGTGCTCGGGGCTTCGGGCGGAACGGGTTATGTTATCGAATATACCGGATCGGTAATCCGCGCACTCAGCATTGAAGGGCGGCTGACCGTATCGAACATGGCGATCGAACATGGCGCACGCGCTGGCCTTGTTGCGCCTGACGATGTGACATTTGCTTATCTGAAGGGCCGTCCCATGGCCCCCAAAGGCGCGCAATGGGATGCAGCAGTCGCCTATTGGCGTAGCCTTGCTACCGACGCAGGCGCTGCATATGACAAGGTCGTCGTGATCGACGCGGCAGATATCGCGCCCAGCGTCACATGGGGCACCTCGCCAGAGGATGTCTTGCCGATAACGGGAACCATTCCCGACCCCGCAGGCTTTGCCGACCCGTCCAAACAGGTCGCAGCGCAAAAGTCGCTGGATTATATGGGTCTGTCGGCGGGAACAAAGCTTACCGAAATCGAAGTTCAGAATATCTTCATCGGCAGTTGCACGAATAGCCGGATCGAAGATCTGCGGGCGGCGGCAGCGATTCTTAAAGGACGCACGAAGGCGGCTGGTGTGAAATGGGCGATCGTCGTACCCGGCTCCGGCCTCGTCAAAAAACAGGCGGAAGACGAAGGGCTGGACGAAATTTTTACAGGTGCCGGCTTCGAATGGCGCGAACCGGGATGTTCGGCATGTTTGGGCATGAATCCAGACAAAGTCCCGGCCGGAGAACGTTGTGCATCGACAAGCAACCGAAATTTCGTCGGCCGACAAGGCCCGGGTGCGCGGACTCATCTTGTGTCACCGGCGATGGCGGCCGCCGCGGCAGTAACCGGACGGCTGACTGACGTCCGAACCTTGCTGAAATAGCACCCTGCCCCGCAGTCCCTTTACGGTACAATCTTACGCCACATATTGACTCATTGGGCAGGGTGCGGAATGTAAAATGCTTACGGGGGGAGCCGATGGCAAAGCAAGCTGCCAAAAGCGATAAAATAAATGAGCCGCCGCCGGAACAGCCCGGTGTTGTTGTAGGCTGGACGCATCATGACCATGGGGCGTCTATCGATTTGCGGATTCAAACCACAATTTCACGAGAGGCGCTGGACCACAAGCGGATCGACAGCCACCATTTTCTGATGACATATAATCAGGCCTTGTTGCTCGCAAAATTCCTGCTCGATACGACAGGGCAGACGTTGCCGTTACGGCAACGTCCTTCCCTTTGGCGGCGGATATATTCCCGATTCAACAAATAGGCCAAAGTCCCTTTACTTGTCCTGATAGCCAAAGCTAAGGCTGCTGTGTAAGGGACAGATGCATGACCGATAAAAAGAATATAGCCGAAGATGATAAATGGTCCACGGGTGCCAAAGTTGGCGCGGCCGTAGGTTCTGCAGCTTTGGTTGCGGCCTTGCTATATGCAGGTCGGCGCAGCCTGACGCAGAAAAAGGGCAAACTTGAACCACTTTCGCCTGAACCCGATCTGGACATGACGACTGAAGCCCGGCCAAAAACGGATACGGACTGAACAGCGATGCAGCCCGTTTCTCATGTCGAAGGTCGCGCCTATCCGTTGGGGCTGAAAAATGTCGATACAGACATCATCATTCCAGCGGTCTGGCTTAAAACCATCAGCCGCAGCGGCCTTGGGAAAGGCGCGTTCGAATCGTTGCGGGCGGTTGAAGGCAATGTGTTTGACAATCCCGAATATACAGGCGCACCCATATTGATCGCAGGCGATAATTTCGGCTGCGGATCAAGTCGCGAGCATGCGGCATGGGCAATGGCCGATCTTGGCATACGGGCCGTTATCGCGCCGAGTTTTTCCGACATATTTTCGGGCAATGCCTTCAAAAACGGACTGCTTGCTATTGTCTTGCCGCAGCCCGCGATTGACCGGCTTTTGGATGTGGCCAAAACGCATCCAATCCATGTCGATCTGGAAACGCAAACCGTAACGACGCCGTTTCAGGACCGGTTTGAATTTGAAATTGACCCGTTTCGTAAACATTGTCTGCTGAACGGCGTCGATGAAATCGGATTAACATTGAAAAGCAGCGAAGCAATTTCGGCATATGAACGCAAATTGGCGGCGGACCGCCCTTGGCTGGCTCCGGAAATGGCTTGAATCGATTACGCTACACAAATTTTTGGAAGAGAGAGACATATGCGCGCATTATTATCCATGGCAACCGGCGGACCTGACACTTTGGTGATGGGCGAACTGCCCGAACCAATTGCCGCGGCTGGCACCGTCGTGGTTGCGGTAAAGGCGTGTTCGATAAATTATCCAGACACCCTGATGATCGTCGATCTTTACCAGTTCAAGCCAGCCAGACCTTTCGCCCCGGGAGGTGAAATTTCCGGCGTGGTCGAAGCGATCGGAGAAGGCGTAACAGGCTTTGCGATCGGCGACCGCGTTATTGGCCTGTGCGGGAATGGCGGCCTTACCGAAAAAGTGGCAGTCGCCGCGTTCAATTGTTTCAAAATGCCCGAAGCCATGTCTTTTGAAGATGGTGCGTCATTGCTGATGACCTACGGCACGTCGATCCATGCCCTGAAAGATCGCGGCCAAATGAAGGCAGGCGACAATGTGCTCGTCCTCGGCGGCGCAGGCGGGATTGGCATTTCGGCCATCGAATTGGCGAAAGCTTATGGTGGCCGCGTCATCGCCGGGGTGTCGAGCGAAGATAAAGCAGCCATCGCGCGCGAGGCCGGAGCAGATGACGTTGTCGTCTATCCCCACCAACCTTTTGACAAAGACCAATCCAAAGCGGTTGCGGAAATGTTCAAAGCTGCGGCGGGTAAAGACGGTTTCAACATCATCTATGACACAGTCGGCGGCGATTATAGCGAACCGGCCGTGCGGTCCATCGCGTGGGAAGGAAAGTTTCTGGTTGTCGGCTTTCCCGCTGGCATCGCGAAGTTGCCGCTCAATCTGACGTTGCTGAAAAGCTGCGATATCTGCGGCGTATTCTGGGGCGCATTTGCCGCGCGCACGCCGCAAAAGAACCACGCAAACATCGCCGAATTGTTCGATCTATATGCAGCAGGCAAAATCAAGCCGCGCATTTCGGAGACGTTCAGCCTTGAAAATGCCGGCCAAGCCATTGCTCGACTCGGTGACCGGGCGGCGGTTGGGAAGCTTGTTGTCCAAATTTGACAGAAGTTACCTTGTCGATCCAACACTGAGCCATTATCTTTGCCACATGCACCTAAGGGAACCGCAATATGACGACCTTTGACAATCGCGAAAATGCTTTCGAGAACAAATTTGCCCATGATGCAGATTTGCAATTCAAGATTACGGCACGCCGGAACAAGCTGATCGGGCAATGGGCGGCCGAAAAAATGGGTCTTACACCTGAAGAAACCACATCTTATGCAACATCGGTTGTGCAAGCCGACTTTGAAGAGGCGGGTGACGAAGATGTTGTTCGCAAGCTGCTAGGTGATCTTACCTCGGCAGGCGCAGAGGTTGATGACGCTATGATTCGTGCCGCGCTGGAAGACAAGATGGTTGAAGCGCGCCGGCAGTTTATCGAGCAAGCCTGATGGCGATGGCTGCCGAAGACATAGAAGGCATGATCCGGGCCGCACTGCCCGATGCCATCGTCGAAATTACGGATCTGGCGGGCGACGGCAACCATTATGCCGCGCGCGTAGTGAGCGAGAGTTTCCGCGGGCTTTCCAGAGTGAAGCAACATAAGACCGTTTATGACGCATTGAACGGCAACATGGGCGGCGTTTTGCACGCTTTGCAGCTGACCACCGCAACACCTTGAATTTGGAGTATTGAGCATGAGCGTGAACGAACGGATCGATGAAATCGTCAAAAACAACGATGTGGTACTTTTCATGAAGGGCACCCCGTTGTTCCCGCAATGTGGATTTTCAAGCAAGGCAATCGCCATTCTCGATCATTTGGGCGTCACTTACGAAAGCGTTGATGTTTTGCAGGATATGGAAATCCGCGCAGGCATCAAAGACTATAGCGATTGGCCAACAATCCCCCAGCTTTACGTTAAGGGCGAATTTCTCGGCGGCTCCGACATCATGATGGAAATGTTTGAAGCCGGAGAGCTGCAAGACATGGTTTCCAGCCAAGGACTTGCATAGGGTCAGGACCTAGGCCGGTTAACGCTTCATTCTGCGTTATTCACCACCTCAAGCCTTGGCTGCATGATATGTATCCAGAGCAAGGCCAACAGATACGCACTGGCGCACATGGCGAACATCGGCGTGTAGCCATAGCCAGAGTCGAGCGACCATCCGGCAAATTCCAGCATGGCGGCCCCGCTTAGATTGCCAACCAGCGCGCCAATTGCAATTACGCTGCCCACTTGCCGCGCCGGAATAATATCGGCCGTCATCCCAAAGATATTGGTCGAAAATCCCTGATGGGCAAATAATGCAAGGCCGATGATAAGCGCCGCGACCCATTCATTGGGCGCCTGCAACGCCAGCGGAATGGGCAGGATCAACAGCGCATAAAAGAACATCGAAGATTTACGAGCGCCGTTGGCTGTCATGCCTCGGCCCAAAAGAATTGGAAACAAAATGCCGCTGGTTAATGCACCAACTGCGGCCAAAGCATACACAAGAGCGGTTGGCGCGCCGATTTCGGCCTGACCCAGATCGAATTGCCGCGCGAAGAAATCAGGTGCCCAAAACAGGATGAACCACCAAACGAGGTCGGTCAAAAGCTTTGCGCCCGCAACCGCCCATGTCCTGCGTTCCTTCAGCAACTCGCGCCAAGGTGGGCCTTTGATGGCAGGGTTGGCAGCCGCAATCGCTGCATCGCCCAGCGGCACCAGCTTGCTGGTTCCCAACCACCAAAACAACAACCAGACAAAGCCGAGAGCGCCGGTAATGATAAAGGCTTCTTGCCACCCGTAAGTAATAGCAATCCAGGGCACGGTAAGCGGTGCAAGTATCGCCCCGATGTTCGCCGCGCTATTGATGACTCCAATACCTATCGACCTTTCGCGGATCGGCAAATATGTTGCGGCGGATTTCATTGCGGCTGGCGTATTCACCGATTCCGCAACCGCCAACGTCACGCGTGCAGCCACAAATTGCCCGACATTGCTGGCAAACGCATGGGCCATGCCCGCAAGACTCCAAACCGCAACAGCCAGGCCATAGCCCCAGCGCACACCAAAGCGGTCAATGAACCAGCCGATACCAAGCAATGCGAACGCAGTTGCGATCTGAAAGGCCGAACCAAAATGGCCGAATTCCCGGTCGCTCCATCCAAATTCAACTTGCAATGTCGGTTTCAGCAGGGCGAGCACTTGGCGGTCCAGATAGTTCAGAGCCGTCCCGAAAAACAACAGCGCGATCAATCCGTATCGAATAAACCGTTGTGCGTCGCCTTCGCTTGCCGTGTTGTTTGTCATTGCGCCCTCTCCCGACACTTGCTTTATGCTGGCATCTCGTTGCGACTTGCCTATAGAAGGCTGTATGACACCGCAAGACATAAACGCGAATTATATCGCCGATCTCTATGGCGAGACCTATCTGGCGGAAGATAGTCCTGCCATTCGCAGGCGTCTTGCGATTAGCGCATTATTCCCGGGTTTTGTCGTCGTCGCAATTGCGTCGGTCGCAGCGACGTGGTTCTCGGAACATTATGCCATGCCCGTTATCTTGGCCGGCCTGCTGCTTGGATTGGCCCTGAATTTTGTTTCGGCCGAACCCAAGGTGCATCCGGGTTTGGATTTTTGCGGTACATCTTGCCTGCGCTGGGGAATTGTGTTGTTGGGAACGCAGGTCACCGTAATGCAGATTGGCAGTATCGGTGCCCTCGCTTTTCTCGGGCTAGTCGGCATCATGGCTCTGGTTATCGGCGCAGGCCTGCTTGGCGCGCATTGGGGCGGGCAAAGCCGGTTTGCGGGTTGGCTGGCGGGCGGCGCGACCGCAATTTGTGGAGCATCCGCTGCGCTCGCCATTTATGCAATTATCGGCCGTGAGCGGCTGAATCAGAACCAGTTCACGTTAACTTTGGTCGGCGTAGCCTTGGCAAGCGCCATTGCGATGTCATTTTACCCTTTAATTGCCGCATATCTTGAATTTTCCGACCGGCAAGCGGGTTTCCTGATGGGAGCAGCCGTCCATGATGTCGCGCAAGCGTTAGGCGGAGGATATAGTTTTTCCGAAAATGCGGGCGAAGTCGCAACAATTGTAAAACTATCAAGGGTTGCGTTATTGGCACCTGCAGTCGCCCTGATAGGCCTTGCTATCGGTAGCACCGGCGGCAAGCCCAAAAGTCTTTTAGCCAAATTGAAATTGCCTTGGTTCATCCTGGCATTCTTTGCGACGGTCGCGATAAATTCGGTCATAAGTGCGCCTGCATGGGTGGCGGAATTTGGGTTGATCGCATCCAAGGCAATGCTCCTTTTTGCGGTAACCGCAACTGCAATGCGGTCTCGGCTTGACTTATTGCTCGGTCAAGGCTGGAAGGCCTTGTTGCCAGTCATGCTAGCGACGTTAACCGCTTTTGTCGCTTCGGCGACCTTTGCTTGGGCATTTTTATGACTGAACAGATTTACGACCTCGTCATCGTCGGTGGCGGCGTCAATGGAGTGGGAATAGCCCGTGATGCTGCCGGACGCGGGGCAAAAGTTCTGTTGCTGGAACGTGGTGATCTGGCGCGCGGGACATCGTCGGCGTCGACAAAGCTGATCCATGGCGGGCTGCGTTATCTGGAACATTATGAATTCGCGCTGGTGCGCGAATCTCTGATCGAGCGCGAGCGGCTTTGGGCGATTGCGCCCCATATCATTTGGCCCATGCGTTTTGTCCTGCCGCATCAAAAGGGCATACGACCCGCGTGGCTCGTCCGGCTGGGCCTGTTTCTGTATGACCATATCGGCGGACGCAAGAAATTACCTGCCACCCGCACGCTTCACCTGCATGATTCCCCCGCAGGCGCGCCTTTGAAGCCCGAATATGACAAAGCCTTCGAATATTCGGATTGCTGGGTGGATGACGCACGGCTGGTTGTCCTGAACGCCTTGGATGCCGCTGAACATGGGGCGGACATACGCACCCGCGCCGAAGTCACACATCTCGAACGCCGTGACGGGCTCTGGCACATCGAAATTGCAGGCCAGCCTGCCGTTGCGGCACGTGCCGTCGCGAATGCAGCCGGCCCCGCGGTGCTCGACCTGTTGGCGCGCACAACCGGACATCAGCGCAAGCCCGGTGAGCGCATACGTCTGGTAAGAGGATCGCATATCGTCGTGGCCAAGATGTTCGACACGCCACAAGCCTATTTCTGCCAAAATCCCGATGGCCGCATTTTTTTTGCCATCCCCTATGAGGATGACTTTACCCTGATCGGCACCACCGATGCCGACCACCAAGGGCCGCTCGACAATATTACCGCGACCGAGGAAGAAATCCGCTACATCTGCGAATCTGCTGCTGTTTATTTCAAACAGAAGATAACGCCTGATGATGTGATCTACAGCTACGCCGGCGTCCGGCCGCTCGTCGACGACGGCTCGGGCAAACCCGAGACGGCATCGCGGGGCTATCATTTCGATCTGGACACCGATGCGCAGGGAACAGCGCCGTTGCTCTCCATCTTCGGTGGGAAAATCACCACCTATCGCCACCTGGCCGAGAGCGCCGTTGGCAAACTGGCCGAGTATCTGCCAATGCTGGCGGGGCCCAGCTGGACCCTCGAAAAACCGCTGCCCGGTGGGGATTTCCCTATGGACGGGGCAGAGGCGTTGTGCAGCCGGTTTGCCACGCTTTATCCCTTCCTGCCCATGCCGCTGATCCGGCGACTGGTGCGGTCCTATGGCACAAGCGCACAGAAGTGGATTGGCGAGGCCAAGGCCATCGCCGATCTCGGGACGGACTTCGGCCATGGTCTTTACGCGGCAGAGGTCGATTATCTGATCGACCAGGAATGGGCGCAATCGGCAGACGATATACTCTGGCGACGCAGCAAGTTGGGGCTGCGGTTCGAAAGCGCACAGGCCGCCGCACTCGATGCCTATGTTCTGCAAAAGAGATGAACTTGCAGCTTTAGCCTCTCTCGCCTAGTTCGGGTCAGGCCCACCGGGGCAATACAAGCTTAACCGATTATCGAGGTCGCTTTCATGCATCAGAGTCGCAGTGCCGGACTTAAGCGTACCGAGGCGCCACACAGCGACCTGTATCCATCGTACACGTCGCCTGACAAAATCGAAGTCACACATTTCGCACCAACAGCGGAACTGGCACCTTATGTCACGCAAATCTATTTTTTCCGGTGCGATGAACCGGCAATGCGTGATCGGCAACCGGCGTCTTTGGGCCATCTGATATTCCTGCTGAGTGGGCGGGGAACGTTGACATTTCAAAATGGCGATATCGTCGAGGTTGCAGACGCGACTGTCTTTGGCCCTGGTCTTGCCGCCGCGGAATTCGACTTTGAAGGGCCTCTATACGATCTGGGCTTCGCGCTGTCCCCCTTGGGCTTCGTGGCGCTGACCGGGAAGGCTGCAAATCTATATGCAGACCGCGCCGTTCCGGCGTCCGAACTGTTCGGTCCGCAGGTCGACCAACTGGCAGAAGAGTTTAGCACAGGTCACCGGCAGGGAACGATGCGCGTGGCCGAAATGGTCGAAAAGGCAACCGCCCTTCTTCTGTCCCAAGTACGGCCGGTTCCGCCATCGCATATGCATATGGTGCATATAGTCATCAATTGGCTCTCAAGCGATCTGGAACCCAATGTCGAGAAGCTTTATCCGATGCTGGATATGTCGCGCAGCACCGCCGCGCGGCTCATTACGCGCTATTTCGGCTCGACCCCCAAACCGTTGATGCGCAAATATAGGGCGCTTCGGGCGGCAAGTATGCTGATCGACCCGAACTGCACCAACACGCTACGCGCCCAGATCGAGTCGCTTTTCTACGACCAGCCGCACATGATTCGGGAAATCCGGCAATTTGCGGGACGAACCCCGGGGACGCTGGATGGCGATGATACAAAAATCCTCCGTATCTGGCTGTCGAAAGACAATTACCGCGATATCGAGACCTTTCCGGGTTGATTTTTGCCTGCAAAAGGACCATTTGCCTGAAATCGGAATAAATTTGTCTGATTAAGGTTTCGCACATGCGCTTGTCCAATATGGCAGATTATGCAGTAGTCGTTATGAGCGCGGCGTCGCGCCATTGTGGCGGTCTGCGTACATCCGCGACCGAACTGGCAAGCGAAACCGGAATCGCGCTTCCCACCGTCCAAAAACTGGTGAGCATTTTGACCAAAGGCGGACTTCTGCGCTCTGTCCGGGGTGCAGGCGGCGGTATCCAGCTTGCACGTCCTGCGGCAGCGATCACGCTGGCCGATATTATCGAGGCGGTGGAAGGGCCGATTGCCATGACCAGCTGTATTAACGCGTCGACCTGCAACTGCGCGATTGAACCGGACTGCAATATCAAACCGCATTGGGCGATTGTGAACAATGCGGTCCGCAGCGCCCTGTCCGATGTCTCGCTGAGCAGCCTTGCCGTGGGGCGCGCCGCATGAACGACGATAGCGCGATCAAAGATCAAGCCGCTTGGGATGCCGCCGACAAGGTTGCGGACTATGAACATGGCTGGTCATCCGACATCGAAACCGATTTCGCGCCCAAGGGTCTGAACGAGGATACCGTCCGCTTCATTTCGGCCAAGAAGAATGAGCCGGAATGGATGCTCGAATGGCGGCTGAAGGCCTTTGCCATGTGGAAGACGATGACGCCGCCCGACTGGGCCAAGCTGAACATCCCGCCCATCGATTACCAGGACGCTTATTATTACGCCGCGCCCAAGGCGAAGCCAAAGCTCGGCAGTCTGGACGAGGTCGATCCCGAAATCCTGCGCGTCTACGAAAAGCTGGGCATCCCGATTGCCGAACAGAAACTGCTCGCCGGTGTCGAAAACGATCCGGGCGAAAGCGGGGATGGCGGACTGCCTGCGCGCCGCGTTGCGGTCGATGCGGTGTTTGACTCCGTGTCCGTCGCAACCACCTTCCGCGCCGAACTGGAACGCGCGGGCGTGATCTTCCGCAGCATCTCGGAGGCGATCAAGGAATATCCAGACCTCGTCCGCCAATGGCTCGGCAAGGTCGTGCCGATGCGCGACAATTATTTCGCGACGCTCAACTGCGCGGTCTTTTCGGACGGGACCTTCGTCTACATCCCCGAAGGCGTGCGATGCCCTATGGAGCTCTCCACCTATTTCCGCATCAATGCGGAAAATACCGGCCAGTTTGAGCGCACATTGATCATCGCCGATAAGGGCAGTTATGTGAGCTACCTCGAAGGCTGCACCGCGCCGATGCGCGACGAAAACCAGCTCCACGCCGCTGTGGTCGAACTGGTCGCGCTCGACGATGCAGAGATCAAATATTCGACGGTGCAGAACTGGTACCCCGGCGATGCCGAGGGCAAGGGCGGCATCTATAATTTCGTCACTAAGCGTGCCTTGTGTCAGGGCGCGCGGTCGAAGGTCTCCTGGACCCAGGTCGAGACCGGCAGCGCGGTGACGTGGAAATATCCTTCGTGCGTGCTCAATGGCGAAAACAGCGTCGGCGAATTTTACTCGGTCGCGGTGACCAACAATTTCCAGCAGGCCGACACCGGCACCAAGATGATCCACAACGGCAAGGGCAGCCGCTCGACCGTCGTCAGCAAGGGCATCAGCGCCGGGCACAGCAACAACACCTATCGCGGACTGGTGCGCGTCGCGCCCAATGCGGAAGGTGTGCGCAACTTCACCCAGTGCGATTCTTTATTGTTGGGCTCACTCAGCGGCGCACACACCGTCCCCTATATCGAAGTTCGCAACCCCAGCGCGCAGATCGAGCATGAAGCGACGACCAGCAAGATTTCCGACGACCAGATGTTCTACGCGATGCAACGCGGCCTGAATGCCGAGGAATCGGTGGCGCTGATCGTCAACGGCTTTGCCAAGGAAGTGCTGCAGCAACTGCCGATGGAATTTGCGGTCGAGGCGCAGAAGTTGCTGGGCATTTCGCTTGAGGGGAGTGTGGGGTGACAATTCCGCGCTGGTATCGTATCGAATGTCTGGTCTGGCTGTTCACCGGCCTGCCGTTTCAATGGTTTTTCACGGCCTTCAACGGGCTGTCCTTCTTTTCATTGCCCGATGCTCCGGGGCCGAATGGTTCAACCTTTAGCGTCTGGATACCTGCTATCCTGTTTCTCTATCACCCATTGTTTCTGGCGCCGGTGGCATTGTGGCAAAGCCGGGCGCGCCCTGCGAAAGTTGACGAATAGATGCTCCAAATAACTAATCTCCACGCCAATGTTGGCGACAAGCCTATCCTCAAGGGCCTCACCCTCGCGCTCAACGCGGGCGAAATCCATGCGATCATGGGGCCGAATGGCGCGGGCAAATCGACGCTGGGTTATGTGCTGTCGGGACGGCCCGGTTATGAGGTGACCGAGGGTTCGGTGACGTTAAACGGGCAGGATTTATTGTCCCTCGATCCGCACGAACGTGCCGCCGCTGGTCTTTTCCTCGGCTTCCAATATCCGGTTGAAATCCCCGGCGTGTCGAACGTACAGTTCCTGCGCGAAGCGCTCAACGCGCAGCGCAAGCATCGCGGCGAGGCTCCACTGACCGGCGGCGAATTCCTGAAGGTCGCGCGTGAACAGGCGGGTGCGCTTGGCATGGATATGGATATGCTCAAGCGCCCGGTGAATGTCGGATTCTCGGGTGGCGAGAAAAAGCGCAATGAGATGGTGCAAATGGGCATCATCGATCCCGCGCTTGCGATCCTCGATGAGACCGACAGCGGCCTCGACATCGACGCGCTGCGCGTGGTTGGCGACGGCATCAACCGCATCATGCGCAAGCCGGACAAGGCTGTGTTGCTCATCACCCATTACCAGCGGTTGCTCGACTATGTGAAGCCCGACTTCGTCCATGTCCTCGCCGATGGGCGCATCACCCGCACCGGCGGTGCCGAGCTCGCACTGGAACTGGAGCGCGACGGGTATAAGGAACTGGCCGCATGAGCGCCGCAGCTATTCCTCTTTTCTGCGGCCTCTGCGTTTTCTCTGCGCCTCTGCGCGAACCGTGCGACGTCTTTGGTTCACGCAGAGGCGCAGAGGAAGCAGAGACCGCAGAGGCGGTTGTGCGATGAATACACTTCCGACCCGCAGAGATGAGGCGTTCCGGTATAGCGATATGGATGCGCTTGCACGCGTTTGGCCTTTGCAGGCGGCGGAGTGCATTGTTGTTCCTGCTGAAGGCAATTTTATAAGGACAATCGTGCAAGACAGCGGCACGATCCACCAACTCGACATCGCCATCGGTAAGGGCGCGACGGCTGCGCTTCATGTGCTGAACATCGGCGGTGACTATGGCCGGGTGGAACTGAACGTTACCTTGCACGAAGGTGCGGATTTCAAACTCGGTGCGGTGCAGATCGGCGGGGGGAACCAAAATCTCGAGATTGTAACCACCGTCACCCATGCCGAACCCGGGGCAACTTCCTCACAGATTGTGCGCTCGGTCCTCGCCGGGACAGCGACCGGAACCTATCTCGGCAAGGTTGCCGTCGCCCGCGATGCACAGGCCACCGACAGCGAACAATCGGTCAAGGCAATGCTGCTCGACCGCAGCGCAACGGCCAATGCGAAACCCGAACTCGAAATCTACGCCGACGACGTCAAATGCGCGCATGGCTGTGCGATTGGTGAGCTTGATCCGATGGGATTATTCTATCTTCAGGCCCGCGGGCTGACGCCGGCAGATGCCAAAAAGCTGATGCTGCAGGCGTTCGTAGCCGGGGTGTTTGAAGGCGCTGCGGACGAGGAGATACTGACCTCCCTGGCGCTGCAAAAGCTGGGGGATCTGGTGTGATTGAATCAACCACCTCTCCGTTCGTGTCGAGCGCAGTCGAGACACCCATCAGTGGGGCGCAGCCTCACGGTGTCTCGACTGCGCTCGACACGAACGGAATTAGGGATCAATTCCCCGGTCTTGCCAACAACTGGCATTATCTCGACACCGCCGCGACCGCGCAAAAGCCGCAGGTCGTGCTCGACGCGATGATGCGCGCAGGCGGCACCGATTACGCGACAGTGCATCGGGGCGTCTACGCCCGCTCTGCCCATATGACCGTCGCGTTCGAAGCCGCCCGTGAGCGTGTGGCGCGCTTCATGGGTGCGGCTTCTGCCAACGAAATTGTCTTCGTGCGCGGTGCTACCGAGGGTATCAATCTGGTCGCGCACAGTTGGGGCGGCGCACATCTGAAGGCGGGCGACCGCATCATGCTCAGCCAGTTGGAGCATCACAGCAATATCGTGCCTTGGCAGATGGTCACCGAAAAGGTTGGCGCGCACATTGATGTGTGCCCGTTGACGGCAGACGGTCTGATCGACCTTGATTGGCTGGAAGAAAATCTGACCGAGCAGCACAGACTGGTCGCGCTGGCCCATGTGTCCAATGTGCTGGGTTCAGTGCTGGGCGTGAAGCGGGCGGCAAAGGCAGCCCATGCCGTAGGCGCCAAGCTTTTGCTGGATGGATGCCAGGCGGCTCCACGTATGCGGCTCAACATGGCCGAACTCGGCTGCGACTTTTATGTGTTTTCGGGCCACAAGCTTTATGGCCCCACAGGTGTCGGCATCCTCTGGGCAAAGGCGGAAACGCTGGAGTCCATGCCGCCTTGGCAAGGTGGCGGCGCGATGATCGACCGCGTGACCTTTGAAAAGACTAGCTATGCCCCGGCCCCTTCCCGGTTCGAGGCTGGGACGCCGATGATTATCGAGGTCCTTGGCCTGCACACGGCCATAGATTTTGTCGACGCCATAGGCCCTGAAGATATTTTCGCGCACGAAAGCGCCCTTGCCGCGCAGACACGGGATGCGTTGCGGAGCATCAATTCGATCACGCTTTTCGGGCCGGAAAAGTCGGCCGGAATTGTGTCTTTTTCGATGGCAGGGGTGCATCCCCATGACATCGGCACCATTTTGGATGAAGAAGGCGTGGCCATCCGTGCCGGCCACCATTGCGCGCAGCCGTTGATGGACCATCTGGGTGTCCCTGCAACCGCGCGGGCAAGTTTCGGTATTTATAATGATGAAAGCGATGTCGCGGCCTTGGTGCGCGGCCTTGAAAGAGTGAAGAGGATTTTCGGATGAGCGACGATGGCATCCGCATTGAAGAAGTTGGTAGCGTAGAAAAGCCAGCCAAAGCGCGGGTGGAAAACGCATCCGAAACCTTTGAGCGCAAGAAAGATTATCTGGAAGGTTTCCTTGCCCAGAAACCCACCGCACCTTCCGCCGGAGAGCCTGAAGGTGACTTGTATGAGGCTGTCATTGCCGCGCTAAAGGAAATTTACGATCCGGAGATTCCGGTTAACATCTATGATCTTGGGCTGATCTACAATGTCGAGATCAACAATGGCCATGCGCTGGTTTCGATGACGCTGACCACACCGCATTGCCCGGTCGCCGAATCCATGCCCGGAGAGGTAGAATTGCGCGTGGGGGCGGTGCCCGGAATAGGCGATGCTGAAGTCAATTTGGTCTGGGAACCCGCATGGAGCCCTGCCAATATGACAGACGAAGCCCGCTTGGAGCTTGGAATGCTATGAACGATATCAAAACCCGTGCACGGCCCGCCGCAGTCATGCTGACACCCGCATCAGAAGCACGCATTGCCGAGTTGATGGCCAAAGCCCCCGCCGATGCGATAGGGGTCAAGCTGTCCACACCGCGGCGCGGCTGTTCCGGCCTTGCCTATTCGGTCGATTATGTCACCGAGGCGGTCGCTTTTGACGAGAAAATCGAGACGCCCGGCGGTGTGCTTTATATTGACGGAGGGTCAGTCCTCTATTTGGTCGGTTCAACGATGGACTGGGTGGAAGACGAATTCGCCGCTGGTTTTGTATTCAACAATCCCAATGCCACCGGCAGCTGTGGCTGCGGCGAAAGCTTTACCGTCTGAAATCGAACCCTGCGGTCAGGACCTAAAAATCATATTGTAGCCGGAAAGCCACACCGACATCGTCGGACAGATTTTCGTAATGCCCCGGTTCCTGCCGCCAGAATAGGTTGGACGAAAAATAGCCACCGGAAATTGGCACGGTCCAGGCTACCTCACTCGCGATTTCGCGTCCCGATGGTGCCAAACTGAACCGGCGTGTCCCAAATGTCGGCGTCAGCGTTGCATAATCATAGGATATAGGCACATTCAGCGCCAGTCCACCGCCCGAAACACGCAAGGGTTGCGCGACCCGTAACGCCAATCGGTCGCCGCTGGCAAAGGCATTGATGCGGGCGATATCAAACGAGAATGCGTTGCTGCTCAACTGGCTTTGCCCCGAGATCGCAGCGCCACTATTGGCATAAGTCCAGCCTTGCCGCCAACTTGCGCCAAGACTCCAGCCTGCGCCTAAAGCCAGTTCACCATTACCATCTACAAACAGTGTGCGCGCGCCATTCTGGCCGATAAACTGGGCAAAACGCGAACCGAGGATCGTTTCATCCTCCCGCATCCAACTGGCACCAAGCGCAAATTTTACCGGGCCGACCTGCCGGTCCACTGACAGACCGAGCGTTGCGTAGGGATATTTACGATGACCATTGCGGTCAAATTCAGCGCCCGCACGTTCGAACAGACGTGCATCGCCCGTTTCGACGCTACCGGTCAGGCCAAATGCTCCCAACTGCCGCCGCAACGCGACTGAACTGCCCGGCTGGCGTTCAAACCCACCGTCGAGGCGCGCCTCGGTTGCGGTTAAAAACGCGCCGCTGTGCATTTCCTGCAGGGCAGCAACTTGTGCAGATGCGGCCTGTCTGATTCCCAGACTGAAACGCAAATCCTGCGAAATGGCCGCACTGACCCGCCCGGCCAGAACACGAGCCTGTTTTTGCTGTCCGTCCGATAGCGCCAAAGGCAGTAAATTGGCGGCTCCAGTTGATGCTGCGCTAATCGAAAAAGCGATCTGGGCTGTACCAACAGCCAAACTGACCGAACGCCCCTGATCAACGAGGGCTGGCGTCAGGCGCAATTTGGGCGTCGCAGCATTTAACCCGTGCGCCAGATCTATGTCATAGGCCCGGCCATAGCTGTCCAGTATAACCGCGTTAATCGGCCGGTTGGACAGAGCCACGTCACCCATCGGACCCGATGTCGTACCGCCATTTCCTGCGACAGGTACCACGGTCGTTGTTCCTGCCAATGACGTCGTTCCAACAGGGGCAAAGGCGCGCGCAATATCCAATATACCGCGCCCATATATTGCATCAGTGCCCGTTGCGCCCGCATCACGCGCACTGGTCAGCAAAAGATTGACAATCTGCTGACCAGTCAGATTCGGGAATGCTTGCGCCAACAATGTAGCGGCACCCGCAATTTGAGGCGCTGAAAATGATGTACCATTAAAAACACGGACAAGGGTCTGGCCATTTTGTTGGATACGATTGATGGTATCATTTACATATTCGCAACAGATTCCTTCACCCAGCGCCGACAGGGTCGTGCTTTGCGAAACACCTGCCTTGTTGCTGAAATCCGAAATCACGTTTTGATCGTCAACTGACGTGGAAATGATAACCAGTCCATTGCCGCTCGCAACCAATGCCTGAGCAAACGGGCTTGGGTTATTCGGATCGAATTCAGGCGCGGTGCTGTTGCCTTCGTTCCCTGCGGAAACCACAATGACGATACCGGCCAGGGTAGCGCGATTGATCGCATTTCGCAGGGCCGCATTTGCTCCGCCAGCACCACCCAATGATATGTTGATGACACGCGCACCATTATCGGTTGCACGATTGATACCGGCCGCGATCGAAGAATCAAAGAATGAGCAACTGGCTTCATCTTCGCCGGCAGCGGGCGTTGTGCAACTGCCGGCCTGATCCGCACGCAGCGATAATATGGTTGCGTTAAAGGCAATGCCGTGCGTGTCGCGGTCATCTTTTGCAGCGGCAATAACCCGCGATACTTCGGTGCCATGTCCGTCTTCATCTCCCAAAGCGCGGCCTGCTCCGGTCACATCGCCCGATTGGGCATGAATTCTTCCGGCAAATTCGTGGCTGTTGGGATCAATACCTGAATCGATAACGCCCACGGTAACGCCAGCGCCCGATGCGCCAGCCTGATACGCCGTTATGGCGTTGTGGAAACCCGGACCATCTGATCGATTATATTCCATCGTGGCGAAGTTGGTGGTCGGCGGAGGTGGGGGTGGGGGTGGCGGCGGCGGCGGAGGTGGAGGAGGCAAAACAACCGTAGGGGCTGGCGGAGGGGGAGGCGTCGAACTCACCCCGCCACCGCCCGCGCCACCACCGCCGCAAGCCGACAAACTAAGGGCAAAGATAATCGAAGAGCCGATTGCAATCCTATTGTTTTTATGCGCTTGTTTCATAGCCGGGTCAGCCTTTTTTCAGAGTGGAATTAGATAAGACGGCATCACTTTCGAAAAACTTAAGATCATTTGCACCAGAATCGATTAACCTTACTAAATTGGTCCAATTGAGGTCCTGACCCTAGGGTCAGAACCTATTAAAAGCACTTACGAGGTTTGAGGCCATTTTGCTCAGGGCAAGGAAGGAAGCCGCAGGGATATGAATATATCTCAAGGCTTTCTGACGCAGCCATGGGCAAAATGGGTCAAATCCTTCGGACGTCAAAATGGCTTTGATCTCGAACCAAATTGCGCTTGCAGGCAGAATGGCTGCCTGACGGCGCGCAATTTGGTCCGATACCTTCGCCATTTTGACGCGTCGCAAGTGCTTTTAATAGGTTCTGACCCTAAGACGTGTTGAGAAAAATTGGATAGCAGTTTAGGCAAAATCCGATGCATCAGACCTTCTCCCATATCGATACCTGGATTTTCGATCTTGACCTGACTCTGTATCCGCCCGAAGCGCGTATCATGGCACAGGTCCGCGATAGAATCGCGCTATTCGTGCAGGACTTTTTTAGAATCGACGCACAAGAAGCACATCTGATCCGACACCAATATTGGAAGAAATACGGAACGACCTTGGGTGGCTTAATGCAAGAACATGATGTGGAGCCACATGCTTATCTCGATTTTGTTCATGATGTCGATTTGTCTTTGCTAGAGCCCGCGCCTTTATTACGCACGCAAATCGAGGGATTACCCGGCCGAAAGTTGATATTTACAAATGCCGACGCGCCATATGCCCATCGCGTGTTGACGGCGCGCGGGTTGGACGATTTGTTCGAGGATATTTTCGACATTCACCGAATGGGTCATCTGCCAAAGCCACATCCCGACAGCTACATTGCCTTATGCGCAGAACTTGAGATCACCGCGCAGACATCGCTTTTTGTTGAAGATTCACCCCAGAATCTGATCCCTGCCAAAGCGATGGGAATGAAAACTATTTGGGTGAAACACGAGGGCGAAGCTGATAGCAGCGGCGACCTCGAACATATTGATCATGAAATTGCCGACGTGGCCGATTGGCTGTCGTCAATTCAAAACCTCGAAAGAACATTATGACACAGCAGCTATCCGCAATAATCGATAACGCGTGGGACGCGCGGGACCAGATCAGCGCAGCGACGCAGGGCGAAATTCGCGATGCTGTGATAGCGGCGTTGGCCGGGCTGGACGACGGCCGGTTTCGGGTGGCGGAAAAACACAATGGAGATTGGCAGGTCAATCAATGGCTTAAAAAAGCCGTGTTGTTATCATTCCGCTTGAACGACAATGTCGTCGTTAATGGCGGCGCATCAGGTGCGCCCGCCTATGACAAGGTTCCATCGAAATTTGCTGGCTGGGGCGAAAACCGTTTTCGTGACGCCGGATTCCGGGTTGTACCAGGTGCCGTTGCGCGACATGGATGTCATATTGCTAAAAATGTGGTCCTTATGCCCAGTTTCGTCAATATCGGCGCACGGGTGGACGAAGGCACGATGGTCGACACATGGGCGACCGTCGGCAGCTGTGCCCAAATTGGGAAGAACGTGCATTTGTCGGGCGGCGTAGGGATTGGCGGCGTACTTGAACCATTACAAGCAGGCCCGGTCATCATTGAAGACAATTGTTTCATCGGTGCGCGCTCCGAAGTCGTTGAAGGCGTAATTGTCGAAGAAGGCGCTGTTTTGTCCATGGGCGTGTTCATCAGCTCGACAAGCAAGATTGTCGACCGCACGACTGGCGAAGTCTTTGTGGGACGGGTTCCCGCCTATTCGGTTGTGGTTCCCGGTTCATTGCCAGGTAAGCCCTTGCCCGATGGCAGCCCCGGACCCAGCCTGTCTTGCGCGGTTATTGTCAAACGTGTCGACGCGCAAACCCGCGCAAAGACGGCAATTAACGACCTGCTGAGGGATTAGGACGTTTAGTCGCGTATCGGCGTCAAAAATTCCCTATTGCAAATCGGAGCGAATCGCTCCATTAAAGAAGAGCGGACCGGGCCCCTCTGGCGCTCGCTTCTTTTTTGAAGCAACGTGATGTCGGCCGCATCGGATGTCTCCGGTGCACTGGCTTGGTGGTTCCCTCCCTCCAAACCCTGAAACGCTACCTTTCCGGTGACCGGAGCATCCGATTGAACCCAATTTAGTTCAAAGAGGATGTATTTATGACATTATCATCATTCCGTCTGATGCAATTTCATCAAAAGCTGGACCGGGAACTGCGCGCAGAGTTGAAAATGCGGTGGCCGGATCTGTTCCGTATCCAGAAACTGAAGCGCCTGAAATTGGTGGTAAAGGACCGACTTCAGACTAGCGCAGCACGACGTTTTGCAAGCAATCGTTCGCATTTTCAGAAAATATAAAACCGGCCATTCTTCGGGCACCATATGATATTTTCATATGGTGCCTGTTGACGTGCAAACAGGGAACATAAAATGGAATTTTTAACGATGGACTGGCTGGGAACGCCGGTCTGGTTCTGGATGGCTTTTCTCGGGCTCGTCGTAGCTTTGACGGCATTCGATCTCGGCATCTTGCATAAAGAAGACCGCGAGATGGGAATTGGCGAAAGCTTGAAGCTGTCGGCATTCTACATCAGTATCGCGTTGGCCTTTGGCGTGTGGGTCTATTTCCAGAAAACAGCCGCATTTGGCACCGAGATCGGTGCCGACCTTACGATGAAATATTATACCGGCTTTTTCATCGAAAAGGCGCTGTCGATCGATAATATTTTCGTCATAGGCCTGATATTTACAACCTTTTCGATCCCACCAAAATATCAGTATCGAGCACTGTTATGGGGCATCATTGGCGTTATCGTCCTACGCGGCGTCATGATTGCTTTAGGAGCTGCGTTGGTCGAGCAATTCTATTGGGTGCTCTATATTTTTGCGTTGTTCTTGATTGCGACGGGCGTCAAAATGCTGTTTGCCAGCGATAAGCCGATGGATGTGGCAAACAATCCAGCGGTCAAGCTCATATCACGCCTCATGCGCGTCACGCCGGAACTGCACGAGCAAAAATTCTTCGTTCGCGTTCCCGACACAAAGACCGGAAAGCTGGCCTTGGCCGCAACGCCGTTGTTTCTCGCGTTGGTGGTCATCAATGTCGTGGATCTTGTGTTCGCGGTCGATTCAGTCCCGGCAATCTTTGCTATCACAACGGATACGTTCATCGTTTACACATCGAACATCATGGCCGTTTTGGGCCTGCGCGCGTTATATTTCGCACTCGCCGCAATGGTCCATCGCTTCCATTATCTAAAATATGCCCTCGCGCTGGTTCTGGTGTTCATCGGTTCGAAGATATTCGTGTCCGACTTCATCCTGGGCGGCGACAAGTTCCCGCCGGTGTTAAGTCTTGCGGTGACCTTCGGTCTAATCCTCGGTGGCATATTCTACTCGCTTTGGAAAACCAAGGGCGAGGAGGCTGCAGCACATAGCTAACGACGGTCTTTCGTCGGAGCATTAAAGTCGGGCGGTTTGTTGGCAATCCACGCCACAAACCGCCCGATTTCTTCATGCGCCAAAAGCGCCGTGACAGTCGAAAATCGTTTTTCCAGATCACTATTGCTAAAATTCGCGTGGATGGTGCGGTGGCAGATCGGGTGCACGGGTTCTCGCGATTTTCCGCCCCGGCTTTTGGGAACCGGATGGTGCCATTCGGTGATTTCGCCCATTTCGCGACCACAGAGCCAACATGTCAGTATCGGTGCGTCTGCCGCCGATTCTTCATCGTCCATCCAATCGCGCGATTTACGTGCCATCCGGTCTATCGCCTTTTGTAGGTCATCAGCTTTTTGTCGTGCCAAGCAGATCAAGCACGGCAGCTGTCATCGCTTCTATTCCAAGCCGCACGGAAGGTTCCGGATCGATTTTGAACAAAGGAGAATGATGGCCTGCAACAGGTTTACCCCCATTTTTCGCAGCTTCAATCCATTCCGGCGCAGTTCCGCCGACGCCAAAATAATAGCCCGGAATGTTAAACTTCGGATCAACAAAGAACGCAAAATCCTCCGCCCCCATGTTCGTCTGACGGAATGGTACAACGACATCGTCGCCCAATGCCTTGGCGATGGCCCCATTCAACCGCCGCGCCAGCGCCGCGTCATTGACGGTGACGGGTGTCGATTCATTGACCTTCACGATCGGAAGCTTGTCCTCTGGCAATCCATGCGCGCGGCCAATGCCGACCGCAACCCGCTCGATGGAAGCGATTAGCTTGTCGCGCACGTCTTGACTGTTTGCGCGAACGGTAACTTGCAGATCGGCGAATTCGGAAATAATATTATGCTTGGTTCCGGCGTGGAAAGCCCCGACGGTTATCACGCCTGGCTCCAATGGACCTTTTTCCCGGCTGATGATCGACTGAAGTCCAACGACAATTTGCGAAGCTATATAGACCGGATCACGCCCTAGTTGCGGAGCTGCACCGTGAGTCGCTATACCCGGGACGCGGATATCGACGCTGTCGGCCGATGAATATTGGATCCCTTCCGAAGCGGCAATCTTTCCGGTTTCCAGCTCCGCCGCAACATGGAACGCCAGTGCGTAATCCGGTTTGGGAAAACGGGTATACAAACCATCTTTGATCATCGCATCCGCACCGCCAACACGTTCTTCTGCGGGCTGCACTATGAATATGACGGTCCCTTTCCACCGATTCTTCAAAGCGGCCAATTGCCGCGCCGTGCCGACGAGCGAGGTGATATGCACGTCATGGCCACATGCGTGCATGACCGGCATTTCCAGACCATCTACACCGACCTGTCGAACGGTTGAAGCATTGGCGAGGCCGGAACGTTCCTGAACCGGAAGCCCGTCCATATCTGCACGTACCAGAACCACGGGGCCATCCCCATTTTTCAAAACACCCACGACGCCAGTCTCGCCGACTTTTTCGGTCACCACCATGCCCGGAACAGCGCGCAATTCCTGCGCCATCCTTGCGGCGGTCTTAAACTCGCGGAAAGAAAGTTCGGGGTTGCGGTGGAAATGGTCCCACAAAGCGGCCAGCGACTTGTCATAATCGGCCTTCACCGAAGCCGAATAGTCCGGACGCGCGGTTACCGGCGCGGTCAAAAGAGCGCCGCCAAGCAACGCCAATATCATCGTTTTTTTCATCATGCTGGCCCCATCCTATAGACGCATATCTTATTACCATCGGGATCGCGGAAGTAAGCCGCGTAGAACGCCATCGGTCCTTCTTCCCCGCGCAATCCCGGAGGGCCCTCGCATGTGCCGCCCAATTCCATTGCCTTGTGGTACATCGCATCCACCTGCGCCCGATCGCGCACGACAATCGCCGCCATATTCCCGTTTCCCGGCATCGCCGGTTCGCCATTATAGGCAGTGGTAATGGCGATGCCCGCCTTATCGAGGCTGACGCCGTAAACAATGAAGCTGTCGCTAAAGCGCATCAGCTCTTTCCCACCGATCACGGGCACCAGATTGCTGTAAAAAGCCTCGGCCGCCGCCAGATCATTTGATCCTAATGTGATATATCCCAGCATGTATCTTCTCCCTCCGGTTCGGGTAACTCTATCACGGGCATTGGTCGAAGCAATGGCCAACCGGTGCGAATTCATCCACCATCGTGACATAACGCACAAAGCCCTTGCCGGTCGACCGGTTCACCCAGAAACCGGCACGCAGGCTATAGGCCTCACCCACATGGCCGATCCATTTCCCGCCTTTGCCGTCGTCCAGCCAATGTATACCCAAACCATAGGCCTTGAAATAACCTTTATCGTCATCACCATTGCTGCCGTCAAAGGTCCAGACAGGACCTAACATCTCTGCAAAGGATTTAGGCGAGAGCAGCGGCGCGCCGTCTTTCAGCAGAAGCTGGCCGATCTTTGCCAGATCGCGCGGCGAAATGCGCAATCCGCCCTGTGGACTAAACGCCGAACCGTTGCGGCCCAGTTTGTAGAGTTTTTCGACATCGCAACTGCCGTTGGAGGCAGGGGAAACCGAACACATCTCGTTTCCCACCAAAGGGGCGTCACGTGCCAAATCGCCATTGGGTCTTAACAATGTCACTGCTTTCGCACGGCGGCCTTCACTACATCCTGCACCCCAGTTGAAGCAGGCATCCATCTTTAACGGTTCCAGCACCAATTGTGCGATCAAACGATCAATCCGCTGTCCCGTCGCGCCTTCCAAAACCGCGGCAATCAAAGGTGAATTTATGTTGGCATAGCTAAAATAGTGTCCGGGCGGGTACTGCAATTCCCACGCTGCATGTGCCGACAAAACAGCCGACAGATCGCCGTCTAACGGAATGATATAATCAACGGAATCGCGAAGACCGGCGCGATGCGACAATAAATAGCGCAACGTTATCGGTGCGTCTGGAAAAGCGGGGTTGCGGACTGACCAGCCGAGATAGGCATTCACATCTCGATCAATGTCGAGCTTTCCCTGATCAACCAGGCGCATCGCAGTCAGGGCAACAATCAATTTCGAAATCGATGCCATCCGGACCGGGTCATCACCCGTTACCAATCGATCCGCCACACCGGCATGGCCTTGGGCAAAGCGGGTCGAAATAGTCGAAACGGTAAAATCGATCCAGACTTTTGCAGGGCGAATTTCGCCACTAACCCTGTCTTTTGCGAAAGCCGTATTGGGTAAAGCTATGATCGACAGAGCCAATCCCAGCAGCTTCATGCCTGCAAAAAAATGGTATCTGCCGATCATTCCGCCGGGCAATCTCCGACATATCGACCGATTGCATTGCCTTTCATTTTGACCTTGCCGATCATAGGCAGGCGGACATCCACAGCGCTTTCATAGTTAAACGAGGTTTCGCCCATGACCCCGGCCAGCTCCATATCGAGAGTACCCATGCCGTCCATACCGCAACTCAGCTTCATGCGTACATTCTGTCCGGATACATCAAAGGCTTTGTAAAGGCATTTTTCAGCACCATCACCGCCGAAAAAATCCGCGCCGGGCTTTTTTGCTTCGGCTTGGGATAAACAACTGCGGCTCGAAGCATTTTTGGCAATTTCATCCATAATCTGCTTTTTTTCCGACTTGCCCAAAGTGGGCACGTTGAGATCAGAAAACACAAATTTGGTTTCCCAAAGCCCGGCTTTCATCGGCACAAATGCATCATAATCCATTTCGGCGGCGCGTTCCTGGCTATCGATAACCCCATTGCCATCCTTGTCGGCGCCATTATCCGAACAGGACGCCAACGATATCAGCACGAACACCACCCCTGTTGCGACCCAGAGACGGTTCATGCCGGACAATCCCCTACGCGCTTTCCTTCAATTTTTCCGGTCATTTTAACCGCGCCCATGGGCGTGCCTTCTGTGCTTTGATCGATATTCATCGTATAGGTTTCGGCGGCGAATTTTCCGTCCATTTTGCTCTTGATTGTCATATTGCCCGCAGGCTTGCACGTCATCGCAACTTTCATGCTGTCGCCGTTGCGTTTTAGCTCCTGAAACGTGCAATTTGCCTCGGCAGGTGCACCGAAGAAATCGCCACCAGGCTTATCAACCTGTTCCTGTGTAAGGCAGCTTTTCTGGGTCATGCCTTTGCCCATTTGCTCCTTCATCTTACCCTGCAGTTCAGCGGGGATTCCGGGTGCGTCAATCTTGTTGAAGCTGATTTTCACTTCCCACTCGCCCGGCTTCATCGCCATCGAACCGCCGTCGGACATCTCGGCCTTTGCTTCGGCATCGGAAATCTTGCCATCGCCATCGGCATCCGCACCTTTTTCAGAACATGCCGAAATGGCAAGCGCGGCCACAGCTAAGACCAGAAATTTACGCATGGGTTTTTCCTCCCGTTTATACTTTGATGTCCGCTTTGTGTCCCTGCGACGACCAAAAGGCAACAGGGATAAAAAGAACTACAATGCAAAAGTGATACCTTGCCGTAAAATTTAGTCACTATGCTGGTCGCTTCCCTCTTGCCCCTTTCATCCAAAAAGTACATAACGCGAACATGGCCGAACTCATTATCCGCCGCGGGTTGGAAGAACCGGATACGGTAGGCAGCTTTATCCCGCACAAGCCCGATCGTCCGCCCAAGATGGAGGGCGGAAAGCCCTTTCGCATAGTGTCGGATTATGAACCGGCAGGGGATCAGCCCACCGCCATTCGGGAACTTGCGGAAACCGCATTGGCAGGCGAGAAAAATCAGGTTTTACTTGGTGTAACAGGCTCCGGCAAAACCTTCACGATGGCCAAGGTCATTGAAGAATTGCAGCGTCCGGCGCTGATCCTGGCGCCGAACAAGATTTTGGCGGCGCAGCTTTATGGCGAATTCAAAAGCTTTTTCCCCGACAATGCCGTCGAATATTTTGTCAGCTATTATGACTATTACCAGCCCGAAGCCTATGTCCCGCGCAGCGATACCTATATCGAGAAGGAGTCGTCGGTAAACGAGGCCATTGACCGGATGCGGCACTCGGCAACACGGTCACTCCTCGAACGCGATGACGTGCTGATCGTGGCATCGGTGTCCTGCATTTACGGCATCGGTTCGGTCGAGACCTATTCGGCGATGATCTTCGACCTGAAAAAGGGCGAGAATGTCGATCAACGTGAATTGATCCGTAAACTGGTCGCGCTGCAGTATAAACGGAACGACACCGCCTTTACCCGTGGCAATTTTCGGGTGCGGGGCGACAATCTGGAAATCTTCCCCAGCCATTATGAAGATATGGCATGGCGCATCAGTTTCTTCGGCGACGAGATTGAAGAAATTGCCGAATTTGATCCGCTGACAGGCACGACCGGCGTCAAATTGAACAGCGTGCGCGTCTATGCCAACAGCCATTATGTCACCCCCGGTCCGACGATGAAGCAGGCGAGCGAGGCGATCAAATTCGAACTGTCCGAACGGCTGAAAGAACTGATGTCCGAAGGCAAATTGCTGGAGGCACAACGGTTGGAGCAGCGGACACAATTTGATCTGGAAATGATTGCCGCCACCGGGTCCTGTGCTGGCATCGAAAATTATTCGCGCTTTTTGACCGGCCGCCTACCCGGCGAACCGCCGCCGACGCTGTTCGAATATCTTCCCGACAACGCCCTGTTGTTTGTTGATGAAAGCCATCAGACCGTGCCGCAAATCGGCGCGATGGCGAAGGGTGACCACCGGCGCAAACTGACTTTGGCCGAATATGGATTCCGATTGCCCAGTTGCATCGACAACCGCCCGCTGCGTTTCAACGAATGGGACGTGATGCGCCCGCAGACCGTGTGCGTCTCGGCAACCCCCGGCGGATGGGAGATGGAGCAATCGGGCGGCGTCTTTGCCGAGCAGGTGATCCGGCCCACCGGCCTGATTGACCCGCCGGTCGAGATCAAACCGGTCGAGGACCAGGTGCAGGATTGTATCAACGAATGCCGCAAGACGGCGGAGGCCGGATACCGGACGCTGGTCACCACCCTGACCAAGCGGATGTCGGAAGACCTGACCGAGTTCATGCACGAAGCAGGGTTGAAGGTGCGCTACATGCATTCCGATGTCGAGACATTGGAACGTATCGAACTCATCCGCGATTTGCGGCGCGGTGTCTATGACGTGCTGGTCGGCATCAACCTGTTGCGCGAGGGCCTCGACATTCCCGAATGCGGATTGGTCGCCATTTTGGATGCCGACAAGGAAGGCTTCTTACGCAGCGAGACCAGCCTGATCCAGACCATCGGCCGCGCGGCGCGTAATGTCGACGGGCGGGTCATTCTTTACGCCGACCGCATGACGGGCAGCATGGAACGCGCCATCCGGGAAACCGACCGGCGCCGCGAAAAGCAGCGCGAGTATAATGTGCTGCACGGCATTACCCCTGCCACCATCAAGCGGAATATCCACGACATCGTTGCCGACACCGCCAGCCGGGATTCGGTGTTGGTGGAGATCGATGCCGAAGGGGCCAACAATCTGGTCGGCCACAATCTGCGCGCCTATATCGAAGAACTGGAAAAGAAAATGCGTGCGGCGGCCGCAGATCTGGAATTCGAGGAAGCCGGACGGTTGCGCGACGAAATCCGCTCGCTGGAGGCGACCGAATTGGGCCTACCCACCGATATGCAAGTGGCAGCCCCTGTAGGAAGGGCGCAAGAAGGCAAGCCGGGAACACGCAAGATGCGCTACGGCAAGGTGCAGAAGAAGTTCGGGCGCTAGTCTTTAGCTTTTCGGCAGCTTCGCAATCAGCTTTTCAACCGAAGCAAGGCGTACCGACTTTGCCGGGGCAGCCGACGCTTTCGTTTCTTTGGCTGCCTTGCGATCAATGTCTTTCAGCAGATCGCCCGAAAGCCCAAATCCCGTTTTGACCGCAGCCGATTTGATTGGCGGCTTTTCGGCTTCGGCCATGCGCACGGGTGTGGCAGCAGGCAAGGCGGGAATGACGCGGTCTTTCAGCAGCATCGCAACGGCCTTGCGTGCTTCGGCTTCGCTGCGGCGCTGTTTGGGATAGATGAAGCCGTGCACCGGCCATTCCGTACTTCCGAGCGCTTCATTGGGGGTGTACCAGACGCGGACGCGGCTCCAGTCGTTCGCTTCGGACACATCGACCGCGCGGACGTCTTCTTCAATATGACCGCGCACACCGCCGATAGTAGACCAGTTGGCGTGGCTGATGACGATAGTCCGGTCATCCAATATGCGCCGGACCGCCGCGACATGGCCTAGGCGCATATTGCCATGGGGCGGGAACGCCAGCACGGCGCCCACTTCAGGCGCATTACCACGTGCGTATTTGCCCTCGGCCTGCCCCCACCAGCTATGGGCGTCACCATATATGGTCACACCCGACAAAGCCCGGGCATAGGGCACGCATTGCAGACCTTCGTTCAACGCGAACGCTGGTGATGCCAAAAGAAGTAGGGTCAGGAATGCCGCTTTCATGTAAAATGTGATAAATTAAGATCACAAATTTCGGCCTAAGGCATATGGTTAACGCTGAGAGAATAAGAATGAACAGGCCGTTAAGGGCGAGGACCCGACTACAGTTAGAATAACCTAAATACCGCCGAAATCGCGGCCAATCCCAAAGTTAGCGCAACAAACAAGCGCCAGATGTGCGCCGGAATCTTGCCGAATGATCTCGCCCCCAGCCAATTGCCGGCAAGCATTGGGGGGAACAATATCAATGATAGTAAAAGCAGCCGCCAACTGGCCAAACCAAGCGCAACGGATGAAATGGTCCCGGCAATCGCTGTGGCAAAAAAGACGAGCATCATCGACGCCCGCGCTTCTGCGGGCGGAATGGGTTGGCGCAGATAATATGGCACAACCGGTGGCCCGGGCATGGCAGCAAACCCCGTCAATATCCCGGAAGCGATGCCGGTTAGTGCCGTTTCCTTGGGCCCCGGCCGCAATTCGCCACGCGGTGGTAACAATACAAGTATGAACGCTCCAATAGCGATCATGACAATCAACACACGAGCTACGTCGGGCGCAGTTTGCTGCAAAAGCCATATACCAAGTGGCGTCGCCATAACGGCATAGGCCGCAATGGAAAGTGCGCTTTTGCGGTGCGCGTCTGCATATATTATCTTGATACCGACCGGTCCGATCAACACTTGCAACAATATGCCAAGTACAACGGCTTCGGCTGGCGTCACGATCAGCCCCAATAACGGAACCAGGATAATCGCCATACCAAAACCGGTAAGGCCACGGACATAGGCCGCGCCAAAGGTCATCGTCGCAGCCGCTGCCAACATGACAGGGTCAATTCCCGCCAAGATATCGATTGGATTTATACGCGCAAATCCGGTGGTGTTGCTTCTTTGGTCAGCATTTCAACCGCCTCGTCCAACGTCATGATCCGTTGGCCATCAGAACCCAAAGAGCGGATCGCGACCTTGCCTTCTTCTGCCTCCCGCATACCGACAACCAGCAGATGTGGGACTTTTGCAAGGCTGTGTTCGCGCACCTTATAATTGATCTTCTCATTGCGGAAATCGCTTTCGACCCGAAGGCCAGCGGCGCGCAACCGTTCAACAACTTGAGCGCCATAGCTGTCGGCGTCCGATATAATCGTGGCAACCACCGCCTGCACGGGTGCCAGCCAGACCGGGAACCGGCCGGCATAATGCTCGATCAAGATACCGATAAACCGTTCATAAGAGCCAAAAATCGCACGGTGCAACATGACGGGCCGGTGGCGGGCGCCATCTTCACCGACATAGCTTGCGTCCAGCCGTTCGGGCAGTACGCGGTCCGACTGGATCGTCCCCACCTGCCATGTGCGCCCAATGGCGTCGGTCAGATGCCATTCCAGCTTAGGCGCATAGAAAGCCCCTTCGCCGGGCAATTCTTCCCAACCATATTCCGGGGTTGCGAGTCCCGCGCGCGCCACCGCATCGCGCAGTTCGTTTTCCGCCTTGTCCCAATCTGCGTCGGAACCGAACCGCTTTTCGGGACGCAGCGCGAGCTTGATCGAATAGCTAAAGCCGAAATCCTTGTAGATCCGGTCCGCCAGCGCACAGAAATCCTGCACTTCGGCGACAATCTGGTCTTCGCGGCAAAAGATATGGGCGTCGTCTTGTGTAAACTGTCGCACCCGCATCAATCCGTGCAACGCGCCATGCGGCTCGTTCCGGTGGCAACACCCATTTTCATAAAGCCGCAGCGGAAGGTCGCGATAGGATTTGATGCCCTGCCGGAATATCAACACATGCGCCGGACAGTTCATCGGCTTCAGTGCCATCCAGTCGGCGTCGCCCGAAATCACCGGACCTTCATCATCCACATTCGGAACTTCATCGGGGATCACGAACATATTTTCGCGATATTTGCCCCAATGGCCCGACTGTTCCCACTGCCGCGCATCCATCACCTGCGGCGTTTTGACTTCCTGATAGCCGGTCGCATCAATGGCGCGGCGCATATAAGATTCAAGCTGACGCCATATGGTAAATCCATTTGGATGCCAGAATACCGAGCCATGCGCCTCTTGTTGCAAATGGAACAGGTCCATATCCTGACCCAAACGACGATGGTCGCGTTTCGCCGCTTCTTCGAGGCGCACCAGATGCGCATCAAGCTGTTTCTTATTGAGCCAGCCGGTGCCGTAGATGCGGCTCAGCTGGGCATTGTTCTGGTCGCCACGCCAATAGGCACCGGCTACGCGCGTCAGCTTGAATGCTTGCGGATCCAGCTTTCCGGTCGACGCCAAATGCGGCCCGCGGCACATGTCCATCCAGTCATCACCCGACCAGTACACCGTCAGTTCTTCGCCGTCGGGCAATTCACGCGCCCATTCGGCCTTGAAACTTTCGCCTGCCGCCGCCCATGTCGCGATCAGCGCGTCACGGGACATGACTTCACGGCGCAACGGCTTGTCGGCTCGGATAATCTCGCGCATCTTTTCTTCGATGACGGGCAGGTCGTCGAGCGTGAACGGCCCACGGCTGGCAGGCGCCATCACATCATAGTAAAAACCGTCGTCGGTCGCAGGCCCAAACGTAATCTGGGTTCCGGGAAACAGCGCCTGAACCGCTTCGGCCAGAATATGCGCAAAGTCATGCCGCGCCAGTTCAAGGGCATCGCCTTCATCCTTCGCGGTAATCAGCGCCAGCTGGGTATCGCTATCCAAAGGCCGCATGATGTCGCGCACCTCACCATCCACGCGCGCAGCAAGTGCGGCCTTGGCAAGACCCGGACCAATTGCTGCGGCAATATCCGCTGGGGTGGTTCCGCAAGGCACTTCACGGGCGGAGCCATCGGGAAGGGTGACGCGGATCATCTCGGACATGGGAAAGACTGACTTTCTAAAAATTTTAAGAAGCGCTCCTTTGCCAGCCCTCACCCAAAGCCGCAACCCTGCAGAAACAGGGGAATTGGCACACAATTTTCTATATTTTGAAAAAATGGAAAGGGTGCTTGACATTTCACTTCATTAAAGTAAAGTACACTTGTCTTTAATGAAAGGGTCTTTGACATGCCACAAAAGAACAAGATGGCGCCCTATATGCGGCGTTACACGATACGGATTATGGTGTTCATGGCCGCCTATGTCATAATCTTGACCAGCAGCCTGTTTTTTGCGCGCAATGGAGGTCTCCATTCGCAAGCCACACTTATAGGATTGGCGTTGATAACCGCGTTTCCGATTATTGGCGTTTTCTGGGCAATATTTCGATTGCTGGTCGAAACCGATGACGAATATCAACGTTTGCTTTTTGCCAAACAGACATTGCTTGCGACGGCTATGACACTCGTGATCGTGACGGTTTGGCAGTTTCTGCAAGTCTATGATGTGGTGTTGACTGGGCCGCAATGGATGGGTGTCATCTGGTTCGCAGCACTTGGTATCGCGGGCGCGATCGTGCGTTGGAAAGCATGAAGAACCGTTTAAAAGTTTTGCGCGCCGAGCGCGATTGGAACCAGCAGGATTTGGCCGATGCGCTCGGTGTATCGCGACAATCTGTCAACGCAATCGAAACGGGGAAATATGACCCGTCATTGCCTTTGGCGTTCCGAATTGCAGATGTTTTCGGATTGTCTATAGAGGCTATATTTCTGCGTGCGTAGATGGGGATGCGCGCGCGTCACATGTTTTAGAGGTGATTTGCATGTCCGTCCTCATCGGTGTCCCATCAGGGCGCGGTTCCATGTCTGTTGAAACGACGACGACGTTGATGAATTTGGGTCTTATTTTCAAACATCGACAAATTGACTATAGCTTTGTCAGTGTTTCAAATGCCGAAGTTGCAACGGCCCGAAATGTTCTGGCTGCCCATTTTTTGCAGAGCAGTCACGATGTGTTTATCGGGATTGACGATGACATCGGAATTGAAATGGCGGTCCTCGAAAGGCTGTTAAACCATGATGCGGATTTTTTGGCCGTTTACCAGCCGCAACGAACGCTTGACTTAAGGGCGTTTGAAAATGCGGTCTTATCCGGTAAACGCGGCAATGAAGCGCAATTCGCGGCCGCACCCTATGTCGGGACGCAATCCAATCCGACAAATCCCGAATATGGCACAATCGGCAAAGTGCAATTTATTGGCACGGGCTTTTATGTGCTAAAACACGCTGTATTGGAGGCTATGGTCGAAAAGGGCATCGCCATGCCAATGCACACGCGCATGCCTAATTTTAGCCAAAAAACCTATGGCTTTTTCAACAATATAACAGATGACAAGCTTGGTCATCTTTCGGAAGATTACAGCTTTTGCAGCCGCGTCACGCGCGCCGGTTTCGACATTCACGCCTATCTTGGACCCGGTATCAGCCACACCGGTCCAATGACATTCCAGAGTTAATCACGAACCGATCCGACGGATTATCCGCCCGACTTTTCCTTGCGATAGGGAACAAATTCGCCCAAGCTGCACACTGGCCCCGGGATTCCACTGGTCCGGTCGAGCAACTTTATAAGGTCGCCCCGGCATTTCTGGCCGCCAAATTGTTCGGTAACCAGAATATCATTGTCATTGGCAAGGCCGGGGCACCCGCCGCGCAGGGTGTTCTTATACACCAGCCGGCCAGAGACTCGGTAGAGCAGAATATCATCGCTGATGCGGATGACGTTCGTGCCGTTAAAATCGCTTATGCAATTCACAGGTGCACCCGCAACCTTCCCCGCAAGCTCTTTAGTGAGCCGAACCGATTGCTTGTCGGTCAGGGGCTTGGGCGTGCTATCAACCGGTCCACACGCGGCGAGGGCGAGGGCTGCCGAAACGGGAATGGCCAATGCGAGAATCAGTTTGCTTTGCATGATATGTCTCCTTGGACGGATACATCACATTATGAACCTGAATGGCAGATTAGCAATATATAGTAGCGCTATGCCTTTTTTCCTGCGGCGTCACATTTACGATCACGCCGCTAAGGTCGATATCGGGTACATCTTCAAGCACAGCCAGGGCCCTTGCGCCATTTTCCATCGCAATTACGAGCGTCGCGGCACCTATCTGGTCCTTTGACACAGGCCGGGCATAGGTCAGGATTTTACCTTTGCCTTGGGGCGCACTGTCCAGTTCGACCGATTTGGCATGATATCCAGTTGCGACGTCACCCATCCACGGCTGCGCGGGTTGGTAAGCGGTATAAATACCGACCGCCTGTTTTGACATGACGCCACCATTGGCGGTTACCATCGCGGGTTTTGAACCATCGCTTCGCAAAGCATCGACCATGGCGGCTATGCTATAGGTGGCATAGCCGTTTCCGGGGCCGCCAAAAAAGTTAAGGCCACCGGTTAGCGTATAATTCCCCAGCGAACGCATGGGGTCGCCCAAAGTATCGACCGCCCCGTAAACGGCGACCGGGAAACAACTGTAAATGTCGACAGGACCTAGATCGGTTGCAGCGATTCCTGCCTGGTCCAACGCAGCGTGCAAGGCGAAATCCAGCGCGTTGGCGTGCGTTATGTCGTCACGTTCGCTATAGGGCGGCTCTTTGGTTTCGCTGGCCCCTGCAAGCCAGACCATCTTGTCATCGGCCACACCCATTTCGCGCGCCTTGCCTGCACTGGACAAAATAATGGCACCGCCCAGATCGACCGCGTCTTGGGCAACCCGCCAGCGACGATAGATGTCGGTCAGACGATAATCACTTTCATGGTCACGCACCAGATCACGCACCGTAAAATGCTTTGCGAATTGGGCATGTTCGCGGGTCAGTGACTTGGCCGACATCGCAGCCCCTAATTCGGCCATATGGACAAGATAATCCTCTCGCGACATTCCCAAATCCAACCGCCGCGCATTTTCCAAAAGCGAATAGGCCAAGGGCATGGAAATAATCCCGTGCCGGATTTCGTTGCGGCTGAGGATGGGAGAACTGGACAGGCGATTATCGAATGCCGTTTGCGACGGCAAGCGCCAGTCCAGTTCAATCCCTGCCTTGCGCGCCCGCTTGGCCGTGCCAGTCGCCTCTGCGGCGACAATGATCGCAACCTGCGTTTCCCCGCGCCGGATTGCTCCTGCCAATTCGTGGACCATGGCCTGCGGACTTTGGCCGCCGACGTCCGCGTAAATCAGCCGGTCCGCACGGATCCCGCCTGCTGCACCAAATGCTTCGGGTACATTGTCGGGGGAACCGGTGCCCAGCGATAAGCCGCTATCTTCAAATGTCCGAATAGCGGCAATGGTGTTGATTGCGGCAGAAACTGCATGTGCCTGACCCGTATCGGCCAACGCAACCTTGATCGCGTGCCCCGCCAGATCGACCGGACAAGGCCATTCCCCCGGCACCGTCTTACGGCTTGCTTCGCCTACGCCAATGATGACGGGTGCATTTGCATCAAAATCAGCCACAAAAATCCTCTCACAAAGTTCTTAACTGTACGCTTAAATATGCTAGCAGTCGATGCAAGGATAAAGGAGAGCGCAATGGCAGCCTGGCCAAAATTGACATGGGACACAGAACCGACAGGACCGTTAAAGGGCATCAAGGTGGTCGACATGGCGACCGTGGTTTTGGGGCCTTATGCGACGGTGCAGCTCGCCGATCTGGGCGCGGAAGTCATCAAGATCGAAAATAGCGAAGGTAATACGCCGGGCGACCTGATGCGCCATGCGGGCGATTCGCCGACCAAGCAACATGGTCCCATCTTTTCTGCGTTGAACCGCAATAAGAAGGCGATCAATCTCAATATCAAGAAACCCGAAGACAAAGCCGTACTCGAAGCGTTGCTCGAAGAGGCGGACGTATTCATCCATAATGTCCGTATGGCCGGCATGGAACGCCTTGGTTTTGGCTATGATGCGGTCAAAGCGATCAACCCCAATATCGTTTATGTGCATTGCGCCGGTTTTGGCGCAGGGGGGGCCTATGGCGAGCGGCAGGCTTATGATGATCTCATTCAGGCCGCCTCGGGCTTCGCCGCCTTAAGCGAACAACGTGATGGAGGGCGGCCCACCTACGCGCCTTCGCTGGTTGCTGATAAGGTCAGTGGTCTGTTCGCAGCCAACGCCACTATGGCCGCGTTGCTGGCCCGGGCGGGAGGACAAGGTGGCCAATTTGTGCAGGTTCCAATGTTCGAATGCTTTACCTGGTTTCATATGGTCGAAAATCTCTGGGGCGAAACCTTCATTCCCGGCAACGGACGGATGGGCTATACACGCTCGGTCAATCCGCGGCGTCGGCCTTATCCGACCAAGGACAGTTTTATTGCCATCGTTCCCTATAATGACCGGCAATGGGCGACGTTTTTTGAACTGGGCGGTCGGCCCGGCGTTTTCGACGACCCGCGCTTTTCAACCTACCAGGAACGGACCAAACATACTGGCGAGCTCTATGCGTTAATCGAAGAAGTCACCGCCGAACGAACAACCGCCGAATGGTTGGACCTGTTGGCGGAAAATGACATTCCGGCGATGAAATATAACCGCATGGCAGATGTGCTGACCGATCCGCATCTTGCAGACGTCGGCTTTTTTGAGGAACGCGAAAGCCCCGATATCGGCAAATATCGCACCATGAAGCATCCTGTTCACTATGCCGGAACCCCTGTGGTAAATTATGCACACCCGCCAATGCTGGATGCCGATGGAGAGGAAATAAGGGCGGCATTGGGTTTGTAATCCCGCTCTGAATCCAATTTCAGGCCAATAGTCCCCGCATAATCAGATCAATTGTATGTTCGCGGTACCGATCGCGCATGTTCTCGTTGAAATCATCCTGATTATAGCAATGCCGAAGCACAAGTCGGGACGAGTAAAAGCGGTCGGCGGAACCTGTTACCGTGAAGTAGAAAAATTGTGGGTCGATTTTACGGAATTTACCCACCCGCACGCCTTCGCTGATCAGATCTTCATACGCCTTGGAAATAGGGCGCAGATAAAGATCGGCGATCCGTGCCGCCTCTACCGGGGCGCTATCGCGGACCATCCGCATCAGCAACCGGTTAAGATAAGGATAGGCATAATAGGTGTCGATGACCGCGCCGATATGCAAACGCAGTTTCTCCTCCGGCGGCATATCTTTGGCCACAAGCGCGCCAAGGCCATGTACGATATTCCCCATATCGCGATCCAGCAGAGCCAGCATCAATCCATTTTTGTTGCCGAAATAATATTTGACCAGCGCACTGTTCAGCCCCGCCCGCATTGACAGCTCCGACAGGGACAAGTCTATCGTGTCGCCTTCCCGCATAATCTGGCTGGCTGCCTCGATCAGTTGATCGCGGGCATTTCCGTTATCCGGTATCTCGTTCACTAATTTTGGTCCAATGCTGGCCATATGCTCCCAATCCCATCCCTGCCGTAGCGTCACTTATAGACAGGTTCATCCCACCAAGGAAAGAAGTCTGGCAAATCTGTGGATACTTTATCGGGATAAATGGGCGCTCGCTTCTCAAGGAAGCTGGCGATCCCTTCGGCGGCATCGCCCGAACGTGCGCGGCGGTAAATCGCCCGGCTGTCAATCTGGTGCGCGGCCATCGGATGGTCGGCAGAAGGCAAGCGCCACAGCATCGCGCGTGTCAGGGCAATCGACACCGGCGCGGTATTGTCTGCGATTTCACGGGCCAGCTGTGTTGCTGCGGCCAACAAGTCGCCCGGCGCATGGACCGACCGAACCAGCCCTCCGGCAAGTGCTTCGGCGGCATCAAAGACCCTACCAGTCATGCACCATTCTAACGCTTGTTGCATACCCACCAGACGGGGCAAAAACCAGCTCGACGCCGCTTCAGGCACAATCCCGCGTCTTGCAAACACAAAACCAAAACGGGCGGTGTCGCTTGCCAGCCGGAAATCCATCGGCAGCTGCATCGTTGCACCTATGCCGACCGCCGCACCATTGATCGCGCCAATGACCGGCTTTTTGCATTGAAAGATGCG
>NZ_JBJXFW010000007.1:0-25584 GCF_046154385.1 Sphingorhabdus sp.
GAAATCCGCACCCGTCGCGGCAATCAGCGCCTCCGCGCCCTCATGTTGTTCGCGCGGTGGCAATGGCGTGGGGTCGATTGTCAGCCGCCGCTCCGGCAATCCGTCGCATTGCGCCGCGTTGAACACAACGAAGCGTTTGAGGAACGGAATCGAGCGGGGTTCGCCCTCCGCACCCTCGCCGTGCTCGCGCCCTTCGTCGGGGGTGAAGCGGTCGGCGTAAAAGATCGTATGGCCGCGCTCGCCCTTGCGGACGCATCCGCCAGCGGCCAGCGCCTGCCGGAAGGTCAACCAGTCTTGCGATGGATAACAGCCCTCAATGACCGCGCCCCACAGAATGAGAACATTCACGCCTGAATAGGGACGCCCCGAACCCGCGTTGCGGGGCAATCCCGGCACGGCTGCCGCCGAACTCCACGGCTGCGCCCAAGGGAAGCGACCCGCTTCAAGCTGGGCAATGATCTTGGCTGTCACCTCGTCATAAAGCGACGCGCGTGACGCGCCGCCTTCTGTCCCGCCCTTGCCTCTGCTCCGCCGTATCCTGCCTTGATCCACCATCGTCGCCTCCCCGCCTCTAAAACCACACGCCCCCGGAGAGGGGGGTGGGCGGCAAAGAGCGACCAAGAGGCCCGCCGCGATCAGGCGCACCTGTAAGGCTGTAACACAGTGAAAGACCCGCTTGCGGGTTGCGCCTGAGCGCGGCGGGCCTAGCCGGAAGCGCCGCCCATCCCCCTCTTCGGGGACGGCCACAAAAACGCCGGCGCACCCGCGCCGTCCAAAAATCAGTCGAATATCATTGAAAGAATATCGCCGCGCAGCGGCCGAACAAGAACGGCACCCTTGCACAGCGCGACGCCAGCCGGACGCCCTGCGCGCGGGCCTGTGGGCCAGCGGGCGTCCGGCCAGGAGAGAGGCAAGAGCGCCTGCGGGTCAGCACACAGACTCCGCACCCTCAAGGAGCGCGCAGCGAGGGAAAGAGTGCGACCTTAGAAAATCCCGCTCATTTGCAACGGGCCGTTAGGACCTCCCTTCACCTTGCGCCCGCGATCGTCACCGGCAGGCCGAGACGCCGCAGGCGGCTCGGTGGAGCGATCCCGCGCTGACGGGAACGCGTAATAGAGCGCGGTGCGGGCTCGCCCGCAGGCGTTAAAACTAGACTTCTCTGTCTAACACGTTAAAGTGTTGCTCATCAACACGGAGATATGTGAGCTGCCCATCCTATACACCCCTGGCCAACTGATGGCGGCATTTAGTCTGAGTAAGCAGCGTTGGCGGACAATTCGGGCAGCCTTGCCTCCGCTGGACACGGGGCCAGGTCATGCTCCGTGCTTTAGTGCTGGATATTTTGTTGCTGTGGGCGTTGCGAAAGTAGTTACGGACCAGTTGGGTTCGCCGCTTTCGACACTATCGCCGGTTGCTTTCGGCTTATTCGAATCGTGCACTAACGTGCCGTGGTTCCAGCTTGAGCGGTCCCGAATTTCAATCATTTTGAGCGAGCAGAAGGTAGAGCTGCTTGCAACCGATGTGGCGCGTGGGCCGACGGAATTGGAAATTCTGATTTCGCTAGAACCAATCACTCGCGCGCTTCGTGAACGGTTGTTGGATGTAGATGTAGATCCCCAGCACAATCTCGCATTTTCGCCCGTGATCGCTGCGGGACAAAGGCGATGAACGCTTTCGACATCATAGACCGCGAGACCATCGGCCTTGGGTATCGCCGGGACGCTATACGCAGGGACTACGTCTACAGCGACCTCTGGGGGCCGTCTGGCACCGTGCGCACAGTTCCTTTCGCCGCGTTTACGCAAACGCCTCCATCCTATCGGTCCGCTGCCTTCGCGGCTGTAATGGCAGATAATCGCGACGACTCGTCTGTCGTTGGCGAACACAAGGCACTCGGCGCACCTATCATATTGCTGATCGCAGGAAATGATGTCTCCGTTTGGCAAATTCACGCCAGCAAGCCGCCCGAGCTTAAAGCCAGAGCGGGCCTAGACGCGCTTCCTCGATACTTCGCTGAGAACAAAGCGACCTGGGCGCCGGACGCAATTCATCGCGCCAAGTCCATCGGCCAGATTGAACCACAGTTTCAGTTAGATTTTGTCGATGCGGGACTCATCACAGCGATAGAGGGCGAAGTTCACGCCAAGCTGGATCGTCTCCTTCACGAAGCGCTTGATAGTTCGATGAATGCGAACGATACAGAAATCGGTGCGCGTGCGCTGTTCCGTGGCGTATTTAGGTTACTTGCCGCAAAAATTCTAATTGATCGTGGTCATCCCAGCGCGTCGGCATGGGCCGACTACAGCGTGGAAATGGTCTTAAATTCAATCGGGCAATATTATCAGCTCGATACTACTGGGAATGATGACCCTTGGCCCGGATCGGCAAGGTTGGCTGAGGCCTGGACGACGCTCAGGTCTGGCCTGAATGTTGCGAATGTATCCGCTGATGATCTGGCCTATGTTTACGAAAATACACTCGTTACCCCGCAAGCCCGTCGCGATTTTGGAACGCACAGCACCCCAAGGCATGTAGCTGAATATATTGTTAGACGGTTGCGACTGTGGGAACATGGAACCCAGCTTCCGAGGGTTTTTGAACCATTCGCTGGCGCCGGTGTCTTTTTGGTATCAGCGCTGCGTCACATGCGGGACGGATTGCCGCACGACTGGACCGATCAGCAACGGCACGACGTGCTTGTCAATCACATTCGAGGGTCGGAGATTGATCCTTTCGCATGTGAAGTCGCCAAGCTTTCGCTCATCTTGGCAGACTATCCCAACGCCAATGGGTGGAAGATTGAGGAAGCCGACCTTTTGCAGAACGGGGCGTTGGCTAGCCGAGTCGAAGGGGCAAACGTAATATTATGCAATCCCCCGTTCGAGAGTTTGGATGGAACTCAACGGACGATCTACACCGATGCTGCGGAGATAAATGCAAACAAGGCCGTATTCGCGCTGGAAACAGCGCTTCGGGCAAAACCAGACTCGCTGGGTTTCGTAGTTCCGAGGGCGTTGCTCGTGGATCGGCGCTACCGCGCCCAGCGAGCTGCAATTGAGCGGCAGTTCCGCGACGTCGAACTGGTCTCATTGCCGGACGGCATTTTCAACGTGTCGCAGGCGGAAACGGCATTGCTTATTGCTCGGGGTAAGCCTGCGGAACGAGGCGCGCAAGTTGTGCGGGCCAGCGAAGTCGATGATCGTGATCGTCGAAGTTTTGCGCAGACCGGGATGCCTTCGCGGATGCGAGAGATTACGCGCCAATGGTCGCCTTCGGAAGAGGGAAATTTGTGGGTTCCGCCACTAGCAACGATTTGGCAGCACCTTGGCGCATTGCCGACGCTGGGTAGTTTTGTCGAAGGGCATTGGGGAATTCGCTGGAATGACGGAAATCAGGCAGCGCATCTCAGCAACGTGCCAGTAGCGGATTGGAAGGTTGGCGTCTTTGCTGCCCAGGGCCATCGACAATTCCGGGTCGGCAAGATTGGTTGGCTCGATGTTAATCCTTCCACGATTTACGGCGCGGCCAATCTGGCTTGGGATCAGCCAAAAATACTCTGCAACGCGGTAAGACTGAGCCGCCGTTATTGGCGGTTGGCTGCCGCCGTTGATCGAGGGGGCTTGTTGGCATCTCAGCAGTTTATCGGTTTCTGGCAGCGGCCAAACTCAAGAGATGTGGACCTCGACGCACTTGCTGCGGTGATCAACAGCCCGGTATTCAACGCCTTCGTGTCAGATTACTCCTTCGACAAAAGGTTCCGGATCAAAACGATCCTGAATGCGCCTGTTCCAAGCATTTTGTCACCAAGGCTCGGCGAGCTCGCCAGACAATATTCTGTCCTAGCGGCGAAGCAGGCGGAGTCGCCGGAACTGAATAACCTGTTAATGAATATCGACGCCGAAGTCCTAGCCGCCTACGATCTTCCTCCCCGGTTCGAGCGGATGTTGTTGGGGGCATTTGAGGGCAGCGATAGGCCCGTGACACACAGTTGGTCGGGCTGGGGTTTGGATGCCGAAGGACCAGCGTTCGGTCTCGGTGAACATTTGCGTGGCCTTCCTGAATCTGCTCGCGGTGATTGGCTCGGTCGGAAGATGCGGCCGGTCTCTAATGAGGAGGGAGCGCTAGTCGCTCCATATCTCCCGTAACCGTATGGAAGGGTTTCTTCTCGATACTTCCGCACTCTCCACATACCTGAATGTGGAACATCCGAATCATGCCAGCGCGGCAAAGGTCTTTGCCGGATTTGGTTCGGAGTCGTCGGTCTTCGTATCAATTGTGAGTCTTGGCGAGCTAGAATTCGGCGTCCGGCTAGCTGAAGCTGCATCCAGTAAACGAATGATCGAATTTCGTGAGCGGCTGAAGGTTGCCGCGCAGTATGCGCCCCTAGATATGACGCGCCATACGGCCGCCGTTTATGCTGAGTTGCGAAGTTTGGTTGCCCTCAAAGTGAGGCGCAAAGCGAACAATCAAAAGCCATCGCGGTGGCTTGAGGATTGGGTCGATGCCAATACCGACAAGCAGTTACAGATAGATGAGAACGATCTCTGGATTGCCGCGCAGGCGAAAGAACGCGATCTTACGCTGGTAACCAATGATCGCGATATGGAAGTTTTCGCTGAGATCGATCCGGAACTTCGCCTCTTGAAGACCTATGAATAAGCACGATCACGCCGCATAGCGCCCATCGACCAACCGCCGTGCCTGACCAATGGCCGTCAGCGCATCCAGCACCGGCGTAACACCTTTTGCATTCGTGCCTTGAATGGCACGGGCGATATCGCGAGGGTGCAGCGCGATTGGCGCTGCGGCGAGGATTGCGGCGACGGCGCTGACTTGTTCGGCCAACGTCTTGGGCCAGGGGATGACGGCTGCGGGTGCGGCAACCGGCGCATCGCCCAGATCAAGCGTGGCGTTGACTTGCGGAGCCGTGGCACCGGGGGACTGGAATTCGGGGCGGAGCCAGCGGATCACGCCCTTTGCCTCTTCGGCGGCACGAGTGTTGTTGAGTGCAACCAAGCGCGTGAGGATGTCTTCATCGCTCAAGTCAGCGGGCCAGCCATAGGCTTCGGCGACGGCGGTATCTATTGCATCGTGATGCTGCCGGATCAGCGTCACCAACCCGCGATCATGGATGTCGCGCTCCTTATCGGTCAGTGCGCGGCCTGCTCTCAATGCTTCCACCACGTTATAGAGGCCGGTCAGGGTCAGATCGTCATGCGCGGCCAGCACTTGCTTACGCAAGGCGTCGAGCGCTTCCGCTTCGGAGCGGATGCGGGCTTTGAGCGGATCGGGAACATCTGCCGGGAATGGGAATGGGTCGAAGCAACGCGACTTCACATAGACCGGGTCGTCACCCATCCCCAATCGCCCACCGCTTTCAATGGCCCACGGCACATGAAAACGGCTCGAAAGAACACCAAGGAAATAAGCGTCATCAAGTGCGATGCAGGCCAGCTTGTTATCCGGCAGGATCGACATGGGGAGGAACTGGAACACGCGGTGTTTGGCGGTTTCGATGGTTGCGATGTAGCGCGTCACCCCTGATAGTGCTTTGCGGAGTTCACTACGTGCTTCACCGAACAACCACCAATTATCACGATAGCTGGCGCGATTGTTCTGCTCACGGTGTGGCTTCACCGTTGTCGCAACATGCTGATAGACTGCTGGATAGCGATCCCTGACTTGCGCTTCGGTCAGGCCGTAAAGGTCGATCACTTTCACCCCGCGCGGTCGGGAAGCAAGATCGCGCCCGTTGCGATAGTCAAAAATCACTTGGACATCGCCCGCACCGCCCGTGCGAATTCGCGCTTCCTCCCGTTTTCCATCATCCAAGGATGCAGAACCTTGGCCTTCTTCGGGGTGACGTAAGAAGGCTTGTGGACGACCCACAACGCCACGCGGACGACCCGCCCACGCCGAAGCAGGATCGAGCAATACCACCTGCGCAGGCGTGACGATAAAGCCGTCACCCATTAACTGGACGCCGCGTGAGGCGAGCTTATCATTTGCCTTCAACGGAATTGTGGACGCAACATCCGCACCAATGCGTAGATCGGCGCTAATCTGCCCGATATTGATGCCGAATGTAACCGTTTGCGGTGCCGCAGTTTCGTCCAAAACGGTTTGCACCATCCCTGAATCGCGCCCGGATTTTCGTTGCGGTTCAACCACGGTCATAGCGATGCGGACGGCGGCCCCGTCCTTTTCATCTACCCAAGGGTGATTGGGAATCGCAAATCTCAGGCTGACGCCTGCCTTGGCATCCAGATGTTTGGCGATAACGCGACGGCTGAAAACCTGCGTAATGCTGTTGGTGGTGACGAAGCCAAAGCGCCGGGACTTGTCCTTGCGTAGCGCAACCGCCGCCTTATCCCACCAGTGCATAACAAAATCCGCGCTTTCGGGAACATCGGTGGTCTTGAACAGCGCATCAAAATAGCCGCCACCCAACCGCTCGCGCACATCCTTGCCACCAATAAACGGCGGATTGCCGACGATGAAATCTGCCTTGGGCCATTTTGCTGCCTTGGGTGCGACGTATCGCTCCACCTCAACCCGCGCATCCTCGTCCGGCACCTTTTTGCCGGTCACTGGATGCAGCTTCATCGTTTCGCCGTCCCAACGGGTAAGCGGCTTGCCATGCTCGTCCCGCTCCAGCACTTTTTTATCCCAAGTGATAAGGGCATCGCGGTTCTCAATTGTCTTCACATCGCGCAGCACAGGTTCGGGCGGCACTTTCCCTTCGCCGTTCACACGGAAATGCCATTGAAGATAGCCAATCCACAGCACAAGCTGGGCAATCGCTGCTGCGCGGGGGTTGATCTCGATGCCTAGGAAATTTTCAGGCGTGATGGTATGGCCGCTCAATTCCGCCACGGTCTGCTTCTCGCCTTCAGGCGCGAGTTCGGCCAGACGCCCGATCACTTCGCCTTCCAGCTCCTTCATCCGAGCAAGCGCGACATAAAGGAAGTTTCCGGTGCCGCAGGCAGGATCAAGCACTTTGATCTGGGCAAGCTGTGCGTGGAATTTCTCGATCACGGCATGGGCTTCATCGGCCTTGCCCGCCTCGATCAACTGACCGGCGGCAGCCTGCACCCCGGCCCAATCGGCGCGCAGCGGTTCCATGATCGTGGGCATGACCAACCGTTCCACATAGGCGCGCGGCGTGTAGTGCGCGCCGAGCTTGGCGCGTTCCTTGCTGTCCAGCGCCCGTTCAAGCAACGTGCCGAAGATCGCGGGTTCGACATGGTTCCATTTGTGCGTTGCCGCCTCAATCAACAGGCCGATCTCGTCAGCATTGAGCGCAATTGCCGTGGTGTCCTTGAACAGATAGCCGTTGAAGCGCAGCACGGTTTCGCCTGCGTCGCCAAGCACACCGGCCAGTCCGCCCTTATCCATCACTTGCCAGAGCGATGACAGGTTCGGTGCGAAGTTTTCCGGGCGCTTCTGCATCCGGGTAAGGAAATTGGTGAAGCTGCCTTCCGGGATCAACTGCACATCCTCGGCAAACATCGTGAACAGGCAGCGCATCAGGAAGTCGGCAACGCGCGTAGGATTCTGCTCGCGCTTTTCGAGGCGCTTGGAAAGTTCCGCCAGATGCCCAGCAATCTCGCGTGTAACGCGGGCGGCTTCCTTCGACGGATCAAGACTGAGCGGGTCGGTCCAGATCGTCGCAAGCCGCGTGCGGACGTCATCGCTCCGCAAGTCATCAAGCGCGATGCGGAAGCGCGCAGCATCTGGGAACTGGGTATATTGCTTCCCGGTTCCGGTGAAATCGGCATAGACGTCAATGCAGTGGCCGACATCGGTAACGAGCAGGAAGGGAGGCCAACCGTGATTAATCGGCAGCGCCTTGGCATAGCGTTCGGCCTGTCCGCGTGCTTCCACCATCGCCTTCGACCAAGTGGGCGTGCCGCGCTTTGCCGTGCCGCGCTTGAAACGGGTGGCGGCGGTCTGGCCGAAAATGTCAAGGTCGGCCTCGCCCTGTTCTGCGGCCTTGCGGTCGGCATCACTACCTTGCTTGGCTTCGAGGACGAAGCAGTGGCGCTTGTAGGCGTCGATTCGCCCGAAACTTTCGGTGCCATCGGCTTCCTTCTGGAAAACGCGGCGCTCGAACACATAATCATTGTGGGTATCGTCGGTGCGGCTGCCCTTGGGCGGATCGACGCCGATCAGGGCGCAAAGACCGTTGACGAAACTTTGCGTGTTCGCAAGTTCGGAGCCGCCGGTCAGCGCCCATTCGGAAATGAAGGATTCGAGTTTGTCGTTATCTGACACGGATTGTCTTTAGCCGTCGAAGCTCATTACTCGCAATCAACAAACGGGGTTGAAGTTTCATTTGGAGTCAGCGCCCTCAGTGACCGCAAGCCAATACCGCGCGTAGCGACGTTCACCAGCGCGGATCAACGCACCCTTAACAATCAGGTCGTTCAAATCGCGGGTTGCAGTCGCCAGACTTGCCCCAGTGATCGTCCGGTAATTCCCAGCACTCAACCCGCCCGCGAATCCATCCGGCCCCTCGCGGAACAAGCGCAGCAGCGCCTTTTCCTGCCGCTCGTTGATTTGCCCGCGTAAGCCATCAAGCAGCCGTGTCTTGTCGATCAGGAAGCGGATGCGCGTGATCGTCCGCGCCTGCGCCTCGATGACAATATCGGCAAACCATGTCAGCCAGGCGTCGATGTCGTTGCTCTGGCTACCGAGCTGAAGCGCGGCATAATAGGCTTTGCGGTGGCGATGGATCGTTTCGGCGAGTGCCGTTAAGGTCGGGGCCGCAAGGTTTTGCGCCAAAGCCTTTTCAGCAATCGCGCGCCCGATACGGCCATTGCCATCCTCGAAGGGATGGATGCTCTCAAACCACAGATGAGAGATTGCGGCACGGGTGATCGCCGGAAGCGGGTTCGCAGATGCCGGTACGCTTCCGTTGAACCACGCTATGAAGCGGGACATTTCCGCAGGAACGGTATCGGACGGCGGTGCCTCGAAATGTACACGCGGCGCGTGAAGCGCGCCCGACACGATCTGCATCGCGTCTTCATGGCTACGGTAGCGCCCAACATCGGCAATATCGCGCCGCCCGTTCATCAACATCGCGTGCCACGCGAACAGAGTCTGGTCGTCAAGCGGCGCAGCATGATTGCGATACACATCGGCCATCAATTCAGCGGCCCCAGCTTCTGCCGCACTTGCGCGGCGCTGATCGGTGGCAAAGCCCAGATGCCGCGCGAGCGACGACTGGACGCTGGCGCGATCAAGGATTTCTCCCTCAATGGCGGAGCTATCGACCACTTCTTGAGAGATCAGTTCAATGGTCAGGCCATCGCGGGCATCGGCGTCGAGGTGGTGCAGCGCGCCAATGACAACGCCCGAACCTTTCAGGAATTGCTCTTCGGACGCGCGGATGCGATCCGCGTCGAAGCGAAAATCAGGCCAATCGGGAAGCTGCCAATTCCAGCGCATGATGGATAAGATGCCTTTCTATCAATCACGATATAGCATGATTATGATTGATAAAGCGAGCTCCAATCAATCAGGACGGTCAGATTGACGCTTCGCGAGGGTTATCTGTGGGAAAGACCCCAATTTTGCCACTTTAAGGTCGCCAGCGGCGAAGTGGAGACAAGTGCGGTGAAGACGCGGGCAAAGGGGTGCTTGAGGCTCGGCGCACCTTTTTCCTTCACCCGCTTGGCCGGTGTTCCGATCAAGAGCGCCAGCGGCGCATCGGCAAACCGGCACAAACGCAGGACTCCCAAGAGCATCAGCGATGCGGAGTCAGCGTTTGAAGTGGGAAGTGTCTGATACCCCTTACGACACTGGTCAGGACTGATAGGTCTGCTAACGCCGCGCGGTTCTCGGCATTCGGGAGCGACCGGCACGATCTCGTGTCGCGGCGGCTTTGGCGGCCCTCGCCGCAGCTTCGCTGTCGTCGCCAGGCTCTCGGGCCAATTCCCAACCGGTCATGCCCATCAGGACGCGGTCTGCATGTTTCACAGTGTTCACATGGCCGTAATGCTGTTCGATCATCTTGACCGACGTGCCCATTTGCTCGGCAAGGATATAGACATCGACGCCTTCTGAAAGGCGGAAGGTCGCATAGGTATGGCGGAAGCAATAGGTCGAACGGGAAATCCCGCTCGGCCCGATCCGCAAGTCCGATTCCGTCAACAGGTCCTGCACCGTGTCGCTGTAGAGATACTTGGCCGGCTTGCCGTTGATGATGGTGAAAACGGGATCGTCTGGCTTGGTGGCCTTGGACAGTTCGCGAACGCGGTCGAGGTAATCTCCGACACTCTTTGGCGCGACCAGTCTGCGGGACTTGCCTTTCCCCTGCACAGATAAGACGACAATCTCCCTGCCGTCACGGTCCTTCGCCGCCATGATGTCTCGCCAGCGCAAGTTCCTCGCTTCCGGTGGACGCATCCCCGTGTTGCACATGATGAGCATGAAATTGTAGCAAATGGTTCGATACCAGATGCCCTGCGGTGATGTCGCCGCCTTGATCCATTTGCGGCCGAAGCTGTGCAGCTTGCGATATTCCTCCGTCGTGAACTCATCACGCCGCATGGTTTTGAGTTTCGGCCTGCCTTCAAAACGATGGCTCGCCGGAACATAGCGTTTGCTGATAGCGAAGCTCATCACCGCGTTGAAAGCGCCCATTTCAACACCAATGGTTGCGTCGCTGACGATTGCCCGCGTCCGCCCTTTGCCGTTCTCTCTTCGCCAAGTAGGATAGTTACTCCAACGATCTTGACCAATTAGGTGAATCTGCGTGGTTCCAACATAATCGTCCAACACCCGGCGACAGCGATTTGCGACGTTCTTGACGCTGTCGGCGGCCACTTCGCCCAACTTGGCACGCCGCTGCTGCACAGCGATATATTCCTCTGCAACCTGCCGAAAAGGCCGGTTAAACACGGGAACATCATGCTTGATCCGAAAGCGAATATCCGCATCGAGGTCGAACGCCTGGTCATGGGCTGATTGTCGGTCCGCCGTCCCTAGCGCAACGGTCTTATAGCGATCCTCCTTCGGGAGCTTGATGCGGCAATAAAAGTTGCTGTGCGCCACATCGCCACGCCTGAAGATAATCAGGCCTGATTTAAGCTTCTCCTTGTCGGTGATAAAGGCCATCGCGATGCTCCACTGTGCAGAATCTGTGTAGATTAGCTGCGCAGGGGCGCGGAAATCCATAGCTGTGCAGGTGCTGTGTAGCTGTTTATACCTTATTTTATTAGGCGATTCCAGTTGTTTACTGGAATCCTGTCGTCCCGACCAATTTTTACCAGCTTAAATACAATAACTGACAGATGCATAGATTGCTGTCATCGGTATCGTGCGAACTATTACTTAGCAGATTACATATTCCTTTGCGTCGCGGAAAGAGAGTTTTCGTGGATGGACATCGAACCAAAATATTGTAATGTAGTCATTTTATTAAGCTTAGAGGAAGTTAATCTTAGTTGCACGCGGACATAATAATGAATCACAAAATTGAACAGAATGCAGATAAAACACGAAGGGTAAGGGGGGCCGTCATAACAGGCTTCACCTTTGCACTTACGCTGGCCATTAGCGCTTATCTTCTAATCAACTTTAGTAAGTCGAACAGCGTTGCATTTGGTAGCTTTTGGTTTCTGGTTTTTCTTCCAGCCTATCTATGTGCAATAATTTGTTATGTCGCTGATCCCAAAGGAGATAAGCCGCCTATTTTCTATTGGAGCGTCCCTCTAATATTCACCAGCATCGTAGTATTGGGGTCGCTTTTTTTCTTACAAGAAGGAGTGATCTGTCTTGTAATGCTATCTCCGCTGTGGTTGGCTTTTGGTTGGCTTGGCGCTTTTATCATGCATCGGCAACTCAGAAGGCCTCGCAATCCAAACATATTACATTCAACGCTTGTTTTTCTGCCGCTTTTAAGCGGTGGTATAGAGAGCCAAATCCCTATATCTCATGAGCATATCTCGGTGTCGCGAGAAATAATAATCGACGCAACTCCCCAAGAAATATGGCCTTACACAATTTCTAATGCATATATTAAAGATGATGAAGGTAGATGGAATTTCACTCAGAATGTTTTGGGTTTGCCACGCCCACGCGCAACAATTCTTAGTGGTGAAGGCAAGGGTGCCGTTCGCACGGCTTTTTGGGGCGATCAAATCAATTTCAACGAAAAGATTACACAATGGCAACCCGGTCGGCTTTTGAGCTGGTCTTTCGCTTTTCCAAACCGCTCTTTGCAAGACCATACGGATAAACATATCTCACCGGACGGCCAGTTTCTTAAAATCGATTCCGGTAACTATAAGCTGACTCCGCTAACTCCTGAAACCACGCTTGTGTCTCTACGCACTAACTATGTCGCAAAAACCCATGTTAATTCTTATGCCGCCTTCTGGGGTGAGATATTAATCGGTGATATCCATAACAACGTTCTCGCAATCATTAAACAAAGAGCGGAGATCAACCATTCCCGAAACGCGAAATAATGCGATGTCCATCAGTGAAGCAATGACTCATCGAGATAACACAATTAGATAAAAAATGACCAGTTTTTACGATTTTTATATTGTGTAGGCATATTTCAATACATCTTCTACGCGACAGCTACGCACTAATGTTCAATTGTACTCTTTGCCCAAAGCGTCAAATTCCCATTCTTAGTTTCGGGATTCCCTAAAAACTCTGCTAAGGAACAGCCTTAGCCTTTTCCCCTTTCCTACAAATAACCATATCGGTTATATCGATTCGCGAAAGTGAGGATTGATATGGCGATAACCAATATTGACCGGTTGATTGACGAACTCATCGCACGCGAGGGGGGATTTGTGGATGATCCGGCGGATCGGGGGGGGCCTACGCGGTGGGGGATTACCGAGGCGGTGGCGCGTCGGCAGGGGTTTACAGGGGATATGCGGTTCCTGCCGCGCGGCGATGCGGCGGCCATTTACAAGGACCTTTATTGGACCGCCCCGGCCCTCGACAAGGTCGCAAAACTCGCTCCCTACCTTGCCGCAGAGCTGTTTGACAGCGGCGTCAACATGGGCACCGGCACCGCCGCCGGATTTCTGCAGCGCGCGTTGAATGCACTGAACCGCAATGGCCGCGACTATGCCGACCTTGCGATTGACCGGCAGATCGGCCGCGCGACATTGGCCGCACTCGCCGCCTTTTTACGCATGCGCGGAGCCAGTGGTGAGGATGTTTTACGCAAAGCCATCGATGCCTTGCAAGGCGCACATTATGTCCGCCTTGCCGAAACCCGCCCTTCGCAGGAAGCCTTTCTTTATGGCTGGCTTACGAACCGTATTGGATAATCATCGGAGATTAATCATGCCCCTTATCGAAAGCATCATCGGCCCTGTGTCCAGCCTGATCGACAAGATCATCCCCGACCCCAAAGCACGCGACGCGGCAAAGCTCGAGCTGATCAAGCTGCAAGGTAGTCAGGAGATGGACGCGCTCCGCGCGCAATTGTCGGCGATTGTTGCCGAGGCACAATCGGTCGATCCGTGGACCAGCCGGGCGCGGCCAAGTTTTCTATACGTCATGTATGCCATGATATTGTGGGCCATTCCCATGGGGCTGCTTGCCGCGGTTCGCCCCGAAGCGGCGGCGGACATTGCCGCGGGCATGAACGCCTATCTGAACGGCCTGCCTGAATCGCTTTATGCACTTTTTGGCACCGGATATCTTGGATATACGGCAGCCCGCCAATGGGGGAAAGTCAGGGGCGTCGAAAAATAGTTGCAAACAACCGGCCTCATCCGTTACCCCGTCCCTGCCTTTCGGGGCTTTTGGGATATAGGAGGAATGATATGAAAAAATTTGTCGCAACCGCCGCCGCTTTGGCATTTACAATTTCACTGGGTGCATGTGGCCAGGCAGGCGAAGAAGCCGCTGAAGAAACCACAGAAGCTGTAGAAGCAACTGGCGATGCTGTCGAAGCTGGCGCTGAAAACGCAATGGAAGCTGCGGAAGGTGCGGCTGACGCTACAGCCGAAGCTGCTGGCGACGCCGCCGGCGCAACCGCGGATGCCGCAAAAGACGCGACCGCGGCTGCGGGCGCTGCGGTTGAAGAAGCCGGTAAGGATATGAAGGAAGCCGCGAAGTAATTTCGCTACTTTCGTATAAGAAGCCCGCCGTTGCCTGATGCACCGGCGGGCTTTTTTATGCGTTCAATTACAGCATGAAGCCCAGATCGCTGCTGGCGAAGCGACCGATGTTGGGGGACACGCTGGCCAATTCATTGGCCGAAACGCCGAACCATGTCGCAAGGGTAGAGGCATATTGGTCGACCGCGACGGTGGGCAACAGGCGGCCTTGTCCGACCTGGTCCGGGCTGGTCACCGAAATTTGCGGGGCAACGCCATAGAAACGACCGCCATTGACTGCGCCGCCCATGATAAAATGGTGCGAGCCCCAACCATGATCGGAACCATCGCCGTTTGACTGCAAAGTCCGGCCAAAATCGGAGGCAGTGAAGGTCGTGACCTTGTCGGCAACACCCAATTCCACGGTGGCCTTGTAAAAGGCATCCATCGCGAAATCGAGATTACCCATCAGATTGTTCTGATTGTTGATTAGATTATCATGCAGGTCGAAGCCGCCCATGCTGACCATGAACACCTGACGCCGTGCACCCAAGGGCTGACGTGCGGCAATCAGCCGGGCAACAACTTGCAACTGTTCAGCCAAGCTGTTGCGACCGGCGGCCGGACGGAAAGACGTGGTCAACGCAATCGGCTGCAATGCAGTGGTCAATACGCCTTCAGAGTCGATAGAACGTTTGGCGACGCGGTTATATTCGGCCTCCAGAACATTGTTGCTGGTCTGGGTCATCAAAGTCCGCAACGCGGTGCTGCCGGCACTAGACCCAAAGAGGGAGTTTTTGATGCCATTGACAGCAAGCGCTCCGCCGGACGACACCTGATATGTCAGGGCCGTCTGACCGGAAAGGAACACCGCGTTACCCGTGGCAGAAATACAGGTGAACAGCGAATTGGAATTGCTCGACATCGCAAGGTCGCCCAATCGTCCGCCCCAGCCGTCGGTTGCACCTTCCGGCTTTGATGATTGCCAGGTCGATTGCTGATCATTGTGCGAAAACAGCTTTGCCGGACGCGGGTTCGCGGTTTGGTTCGAACTGTTATACTGCGCCAAGGTCAACGGCGCGACCAGTGGCCCGACATTCAGCAACGGCGCCATTTTGCCCTGATCGAACAAGGCCTTTAGCCGCGTCATTGTCGGTGCGAGTGCATATTGCAGATTGTTGGTCAGAACCTGACCACCGCTTGGCGAAAGCGCGGTTGCAGCAAGGCTGGATCGCGCCAGTGTAATGCCGCCCGCCGTTTGCCCTGCCCCGCCACCACGAATGGCGCTGTACAGGTCGTAATTGGTCGAATCGAACGGGATCAGCGTACTGTTATGGTCGTTGCCGCCATATAGGAAGATGCAGACCAACGCCTTATAGTCATTGCCCGCGCTGAACGCGGCGGCCTCGCCAATGCCGGCAAGTCCCAGAGCGAAAGACGATGCAGAACCTGCAATCGCCACTTGTTTCGAGCGGCGAAGAAAGGCGCGCCGCGACAGTTCATTTGCTTGACTGATATGCATGAGGTGGTGCCTTTACTTCTGAACGAGATAGTCAGGTGAAGCCATGACGAGCAACACGGCTATGAAGATCCGCCGCTGCTTGTCGGTTGTCGAGCTGGTTTGCGTGACCGTCGTTGCATCCAGTGCGGTTTTGATTGTCGCCTTGGAACTGTCCGAAATCTGGTTTGCGGCCAACAACAGGCAAAGCCGGTCCAGCAACGCCGTTGAATCATGGGCGATTGCAAGTTCGCTGGTATAGGCCGCTTTCACGTCATTCCCGCCGATACCGTTTGTCGTGCCAATGGCCGTGGTCATGAAGTTGACATAGCCCGGCGTGCTGGTTTCGTTGATGATCTGGAATTCCGGGGCAACCAGCGAATTGGTCGCAATCGCTGTATTTGCCGGGACATAGCCGGGACGGAAGAAATTGAACACCGAAGGCGAACGCAACGGACTTTGTCCAAGCCCGCTGGCCAAATCGGAATAATTGCCCAGTCGCCAGTTGCCGCTGGTCGAAGCGGCACCAAAAGTGCGGCCCCATTGGACAAAACGTAAAATCGGTTCGCGTACTTTCCCGAAAGTAGGGGCCGTCAAGCCGGCGGCATTGCGTGCTTCGTCATCAAGGAAGATCGCCTTGAACACCGCCCGCAAATCGCCCCTTGTTCCTGATCCATTGTTGTTGAAAATCTTGGCAACCCGGTCAACATAGGCCGGGCTGGGGTTGCTGGTCACCAGTCGCTGGATCATCTGCTTCGAGAAAAACGGCCCCACATTGGCGTGGTTGAACAGAGCATCCAATGCCGTTTTCAATGCTGCGGTGCCATCAGTATTGGCCGCGATAGTCGTTCCCAAGAACGACGCTTCCAACGTGGAATGCTGGCTTGTGGTCGAAGGGAACTCCCACTTGGTCGGGTCGATGGTCATTGGTTTCAGCACATAACCTGTGCTGTTGATCCGTCGGTTGGGATCGCTGACCGTTGGAAGCTTTACATTGCCGGTGAAGTCCCAATTATATCCTGTGAAAACGCGTGCAAGGTTCGATACATCATTATTCGTATAGGTTTCAATCGGCTGGCCATTGGCATCCAGCTTGCGGGTGCCGTCATTGTTCAGTTGATACAGGCCAATGGTAAAAAGCTGCATCACTTCGCGCGCGTAATTTTCATCAGGCACCCGTCCTGAACGCGTATCTTCCTTGCGATTACCGCGCGTGCTCAAATAATAGCCCATGGCAGGGTTCAGCGTGATATCTTCGAGCAGTTTGCGAAAACTGCCAAAGGCATTGCTGTTCAATTGATCCCAGTAAAATGCGATCGCCTGTGCGCGCCAGTCAAAATCCAGCCCCTGAAGCGATACGACAAAAAATTCGGACAATGCCAAAGCAACGCGTTTGCGCACTCCATTGGCTTCGGTCATGAGCTGGCTCCAGATCATGTAATCGCCCGGATATTCATTATCGAAAAAGTTATCCGTCGTAACCTGGTCGTATCCGCGCGCCGCGAGCCATGCGACGCCGGTCTGGCTAATCGGTGCATCCATCTGGGCGGTTAGCCAAGGTTCAAAGCCGACGGAGCGGATATTCGAGATTTCTGCTTCGGTGGCAGACAGGCTGGATTTCAGAATGAAGCGCGCAGCTTCGGCGTCGGTCGCTGGCTTTGCCACTTGCGCCGTGGGTGGCGCCGATCCACCGGAACTACCGCTGCCGCCACCGCCGCCGCCACACGCCGCAACCAAGAAAGAAGCTGCCGGGATTGCATAGACAAGGGGGGATTTTCCGGATTCGCGTTCATCCAAGGCAGAGGCGGCATCTTCAGGAATATCAATCTCTGTGACCCCATCCAGACTTATGCCGTGCAAAGCTTCCTTCATAAACAGCCCTCGCTTTTTGGTGAAAGCGACCGCGAATTATGCCGGGGCCGGTTTCATAATTAACAGGTGACTAGTCGGGATTGCTCAAGAGAATGTTTCAGGAGGTGGTAAATTCAATTTAATATTTGGGGCCAGAACCCGCCTAATGTGCCGACTACGCGACGGACGGACAGGATTTATAAACCATTTATCAACCAGTCCCATCTAGGGTTTGATCATGGTTATAAGTCGCATCTTTCCAATGGTTTTCGTGGTTTGCGGAACGTTCATCTTTTCGACAGGCGCCCGTGCCGAAGTCTTTGAGTTGGCGGGCAACGGAAATTTCGTGCAAATTTCTCAACCCGCATGGCGTCCGGAACCTGTTGTTTTAACAGACAGTTACGCCCCTGTAGTCATACAGCCCGCCGCAACCGTCGGACAGAGCACGAGCCAAAGCACAGGCAGTGTGCGTCAACATATTCAGTTAGCCGCACGGCAATATGGCATCAGCAGCGACCTCATAGACGCCGTCGCATGGCAGGAATCACGCTATAATCCCCGTGCGATTTCTTCGGCGGGCGCCATCGGCGTTATGCAACTGATGCCCGGAACCGCGCGGAATTTGGGTGTTACCAATCCGCATGATGTGCGGCAAAATGTAGCCGGCGGCGCGGCATATTTGCGGGAGCAGCTCGACCGGTTTGGCAACAATGTGCCGCTCGCTCTCGCGGCCTATAACGCAGGACCTGGGGCGGTCCGCAAATATGGCGGCATTCCGCCCTATCGCGAAACCCAAAATTATGTTCGCAAAATTATGCAGAGGCTGTCCGCAGTCTCCGTTCAACGCGTCGATTATTGAGTGAGGCCAGCATGAAAATGAACTTTGGTTTGAATACACGGTTACTGGCGGCGGCGACCCTGCTTGGCGCTCTTCCACAACGCGCATTGGCGCAAGTCGCAGTTTCCGACCCGCAAGGGTCAGGACCTATCGTCAACGCACTTGGTTGGATGCAGGGCACATTATTGGGCAATGTTGCGACAACAGCAGCCGTCATAGCAGTGGCGGTGGTGGGCATGATGATGCTGACGGGCCGGATGAACTGGCGCTTTGGCGCGACTGTCATCATCGGTTGCTTTGTGCTGTTCGGGGCCACCGCGATCGTTTCGGGAATACGTGTCGCCGCAGCAGGAGGCTGATCATGACTCCGCTAAATCGGACCCCCATTTTTCGCGCCCTGACCCAGCCGCAAATGTTTGCAGGCGTGACCTATAGCTATTTTATCATCAACCTGATCGTTACGACCGAGATATTTCTTATCAGCGGATCATTCTGGGCGATCCCCGCCGCCGTTCTGATCCACGCCATCGGCTACATGGCCTGCCTGCGCGAACCGAGAATATTCGATCTTTGGATCACCAAAGTCAGCCGCTGTGGTCGCACCCGTACCCACGACCTATGGCGCTGCAACAGCTATCGGCCTTAACGTATGAAACTCTCTTCACAAAAATTGGCAAAGATGGACCCGCGCGCAGGCGACCGCTTGCCATATGCCGGTCACGTTAACGACCATAGCCTGGCAACGCGCAATGGCGAGTTGATCCAGATGGTCCAGATCGACGGAATCGCATTCGAAACCGCGGACAGCGAAACACTGAACCATATGGCAGCGGTGCGGGATGTTGTCATGCGCGGCATCGCCAATTCCAATCTGATGCTATATTGCCACGTCATCCGGCGTCGCGTTACCGCTGAACTTTCTACGCCCCAGCCAGAAGGCTTTGCCCGCGATCTTGACGTCGCATGGCAAGAGCGCTTGCGCGGCAAACAGCTCTATATCAACGATATCATCCTGATGCTGGTGCGCCGACCGGCGCGCGGCAAGGTCGGTTTTGTCGAACGTCTAACAAAATGGAGTGGCGGAAAGCGTTCACCCGAAGAGCGGCTGGCCGAACAGGCCCGCGAATTGCGCGAATTGGATGGTGCCCGCACCAATTTGATGTCCGCCCTTAGCCGCTACGGTCCCCGTGTTCTTGAACGCTATCAAGGGGTCAGCGGCATCTGTTCAGAACCACTCGAAATCCTATCGGCCTTATACAATGGCGAAATGCAGCCGCTGCTGGAACCTACCGGAGATGCAGGCCACTATCTGCCGTACAAGCGGATCAGCTTTGGCCTCGACGCGCTGCATTTGAAAGGGTCAAGCGCGGAAACGTCACGGTTTGGCGCGATTGTATCGATCAAGGATTATCCGGCAACGACAAGCCCCGGCATGCTGGACAATCTGTTGCGGCTTCCCCACGAATTGACGCTTACCGAAAGCTTTGCCTTTGTCGACCGGCAAATTGCCGACGAGCGCATCGGACTGGCGCTTCGCCGTTTGCGTGCGGCATCGGACGAAACAACAACATTACGGCAAGGCTTGCTTGGTGCCAAAGATGAATTGACCGGCGGTGCCGCGGCCTATGGCGAACATCATTTAAGCGTTCATGTCCGGGCGAGCAGCCTGCCTGCATTGGATGCGGCTGTCGCGGATGTGCAAGCGTCTCTGGCTGATATCGGTGCAGTTTCGGTGCGTGAAGACCTTAATCTTGAAAGTGCCTTTTGGGGACAGTTTCCGGGGAACGCCGAATTCATCGCCCGCAAGGCGTTGGTGTCGACGGCCAATCTGTCCGGACTAATCTCTTTGCACGGATTCCCGATTGGCGCCCCTGCGGGCGGACCTTGGGGTGAACCAATTACCGTTTTGGAAACGACGTCAAGCACACCTTATTTCTTTAACTTGCACAGCGGCGATCTTGGGAACTTCACGTTGATCGGTCCGTCGGGTTCGGGCAAAACCGTTGTGCTGAATTTCCTGATTGCCCAATCGCAAAAATTTAACCCCCGCACCTATTTTTTCGACAAGGACCGGGGTGCCGAGATATTTATCCGGGCGATTGGCGGGCATTATGATGTGCTGCGTCCAGGCAAACCGACCGGATTCAATCCCCTGCAATTGCCGAGCTCCGCGGCCAATCATGCGTTCTTGCGGCAATGGCTTTCTCAAATGCTGACCCCAAAGGGCAGCCAACTGACCGCCGATGAGAATGCGATCATCGCAAGCGCAGTCGAGGCCAATTTCGATCAACCTGCCGAACACCGTCAACTGCGCTACCTCGTCGAACTGCTTGCCGGTGGTGCCCGGCCGGTTCGGGGCGATCTCGCGTCCCGGCTGGCCCCTTGGTATGGTGCGGGCGAATATGCTTGGCTGTTTGACAATGCCCGCGACCAATTGGATCTCGATACCCGCACAGCCGGTTTTGACATGACATCGCTGCTGGACAATCCCGTGCTACGAACCCCTGCGATGATGTATTTGTTCCACAGGGTCGACGAACGGCTGGACGGAACACCGTCGATGATCGTCATCGACGAAGGTTGGAAGGCGCTGGACGACGAAATTTTTGTGCATCGGTTAAAGGATTGGATGAAGACAATCCGTAAGCGCAATGGCGTCGTCGGATTTGCCACCCAAAGCGCGAGCGATGCAATCGAAAGCAGGATTGCAGCCACCATTATCGAACAATCTGCAACCCAGTTGTTTATGAGCAATCCGAAAGCACAAGCATCCGATTATTGCGATGGCTTTGGACTGACCGAACATGAGCTCGATCTGGTACGTTCTCTTCCAGAACATTTGCGCTGTGTGCTGGTGAAGCAAAGCGGCAATAGCGTCGTTGCACGGCTTGATATGGGCGATATGCCTGATGCGATGACAATTTTGTCGGGCCGCGAATCCAGTGTCCGAAAGCTAGACGAGCTGAGACGCGATCATGGCGATGCCCCCGCAGATTGGATGCCGCAGTTAATCCAGGCCGCCGAAGAAGGGCCGTCTGCCCTTTGGCATAGTACGAAAACGGGAACCGGCGGCTGATGGCAAAATGCGCCGCCATAAACGCCTCGGCCGGGTCGGCCGAAACGATGGTGAACACCGTCGATTGCTATATGCAGTCGACGGTTCAGGCGGGTTATGCCAGCCTACTCGGTCCGGGCAGTATGTTTGGTTATGCGTTGACAATTGCCTTGACCATCTATGTCGCTTTGGTCGGCTATCGCCTGATTTTCGGACGTTCATCGCTCAGCATGAACGAAATGGTTCCACGCATGTTGCTTATCGGGGCCGTGCTCGCGCTGACGAGCAATTGGGCGACCTATCAAGTTTTGGTCTATGATGTGTTGACCGATGGACCGCAAGAAATTGTCAGCGCCGTCACCCCGTCCGCAGGGCGGGGGACAAGTGTCAATGCGCGCGTCGATATGCTGTCCGGCCGGATGGTTGACCTTGCCGATGCATGGACGGAATTTGATGCACGACCGGAAAATGTGACCCCGGAAAATCCTATACCGGCTGAAGACACAGAGTCCGATGTAAAACTGCCCGCTACAGCGAATGGCATTACCGCCATTATCGCTCCCAAAGACTCGCTCGGCCCGAATATGTTGCTGCTCAGCGCCCTTCTTTTGGTGTTAGCTTCGGCAGGTACATTGGTGGTGGCCAAGATAATATTGGGGTTGCTGTTGGTGCTCGGCCCCATATTCGCAGTTCTCGGACTTTTTTCGGTGACCCGAGGCTTAACGCTTGGCTGGGCGCGCGCTTCGGTTTTGATGGCTTTGGTCCCTGTCATGGCAGTAATGACGGCAGCAGGCGCAACGGCGCTCATCGAACCTGTCTTAACCGATATGTATGTGTCCGCCAATCAGGGCATATTTTCATTGAGAGCCGCGCTGACGATATTGGTCATCGTGCTCATTACCGTCGCCGTATCCGTTCAACTGTTCCGTATAGGTCGGACAATCGTGGGCGGATGGACCGTTTCTTTCGGCCAAAATCCGCAAGTCCAGAACGCACCGGCCGTCGCACCGGCATCTCCCGAGATCATGTCGACAACCGGTTTTGTCTACAATGAACGACTGCAGTCGATGGTCGGCGCGATCGAACGGTCGGCGGTTGCCACGTCAACGACCGGATCCGCGAATCAACGCGCCATTTTGATGCCCCATCGCTTCGAATCTGAAACAACAACCAACCGGAATGACGACATGAAAACTGATCGTCGCATTTCCAAGGGCCGCGTAACTGCGGTCCGCGCCCCGATAAAATCCGTCAGGAATGCCGCATGATACGAAAAATTCTCATAATGCTGCTCGCCAGCTTGGCACTGCTTTCCCCAGCAACGGCCCAAACGGTAAAGACCGGATCGGTTGCCCCCAATATCCGCTATGTCAATTATGACCCCAATGGTGTCATCCGCCTGATTGGCCACACCGGTTATCAAATGTCGCTCGAATTTGATGTGGGTGAAAGAATAGAGACCGTCGGAATCGGCGATTCATCGGGTTGGCAAGTGACGCCCAATGGTTCGGGCACAGTCATGTTTCTGAAACCTGTCGGTATTCCGCACACCACGAACATGTCAATCATTACGAACATGCGCCGGTATAATCTTGAACTCGTTGCCAAATCCGGATTGCGGGTCGCACCCAGCCAGGTCATTTATGCCGTCCGGTTCAGCTATCCGCCAAGGCCCGCTGATGCAGCAGCGAATGCGTCTGCGCCGCCGATCATTGCCACCCCGCCGGAATTGTGGAACCGTGCCTACAGCTATGACGGGGCCAAGGCAAATGTACCCGATCAAGTGTTCGATGATGGTAAAGCCACCTATTTCCGCTTTACCGCTGGCTCCGCAACTCCCGCAATTTTCAGCATCACGCCGGATGCGGGCGAAAGCATTGTCAATTTCGCCATCCGCGGCCCGTATGTGGTTGTGGAACAGGTCGCGCCGCAATTTGTCCTGCGCCATGGCAAGGAAGTGACCTTCATCTTTAACGACGCCTACGCAGCGCCAACGCCCGGCGTCGATGCGCCCAAAGCAAGGGCCAAAAAGAAATGCGGACTTTTCGGCTGCAAATCACGGGAGGCAAAACCATGAATCATTTGAAACCCGAAGGCACCGATCCGCGCACCGAATTAAATGCTGAAGCGCTCGAAAGCGCAAACGCGCCAGTGCTTTCGCCGGTTGCTATGCCTTCGGGCCTATCGCCAGGCCTGAAACTGGGCTTTGTGGGCATTGGCCTGCTGGGCATTCTTACCTTTACTACATTGGCAACCAGCCGGGGCGATGCGACACAGACATCCGGAAAGCAAACAGGAACGACGGTTGCAAATATCGTACCGCAAGGCGGTTTGGTGCCCCAAGCCGTTCTCTTGCCCGGCCCGCCGGAATTGCCGCCACCTACCCTTGTCCCGCCGCCGGTTGATGCCACTGGCGCACCCATCATGGGTGTTGTCGGGCCGCAAGCGCCAGTGGCAAGCCGTTTGCTTGCGCCGGGCGTCGTCGTTGACTTGACCAAGGGTGGTCCAGCCATATTACCGCCAACGCCCGGTCTTGCAGGGACCAAGGCCGATGAACTCAGCGCCGATGACAGATTTGCAGACCGTGTGGCGGCCGCCGAAAATGCACCCGCCCGCGCCGTTCGTATCGCAAACAGCAGCTATACCGTGCCGCAAGGTGCTATCATCGCTGGCGTTCTTGAAACCGCAATTAACTCCGACCTTCCGGGCTATGTCCGTGCCGTCGTGAGCCGCGACGTGATGGGTTTTGACGGACGCCGCGTGCTGATACCCAGCGGCAGCCGCCTGATCGGACAATATAAGTCCGGCCTGACCGCAGGCCAGTCGCGTGCCTTCATCGTGTGGACACGCCTGACCCGTCCGGATGGCGTAACGGTTTCGTTGGGTTCACCTGTGACCGATCCCTTAGGTCGCGCCGGTTTGGGTGGAAAAGTCGACAGCCATTTTCTGAAGAGGTTCGGCTCTGCGATCCTGCTATCGGTGGTGCAATCCGGGCTAGGCTTGTTGCAGAACGGCGGCAATGATGTCGTCGTCCGCACCGCTGATGACGCCAAAAGCGTGGCCGGAATTGCCTTGCAACGCGACATCAGCATCCCGCCGACGGTCAAAGTGGCACAAGGCACCGCAATTCGCATTTTCATCGCCCGCGACCTCGATTTCTCCGGCACCGATGGCGGCGTGCAATGAACATGATGACCCCGGTTTCCGGGGAAGGCGGGAATGTCTATCTCAACAGCTATCTGGCACCATTCGCCGAATGGCTGACGGCAGGTGATGTCACCGAAATTTTGGTCAACCGTCCGCAGGAAATCTGGGTGGAGCGGATCGGCGCGGAAGAAATGGAACGTCACGTGGCTCCTGCCATCGACGCGCAGTTGCTTGAGCGATTGGCCCAGCAAGTCGCCCGGATCAGCCATCAGGGTATAAATCGCGAAAGCCCCCTTTTGGCGGCAACATTGCCCGGCGGCGCGCGCATCCAGATTATATTGCCCCCCGCAACACGCGGCTCGGTTGCGATAGCGATCCGCAAACATGTGCTCCACGATTTGACTGTGGACGGATATCTGGAGCAATGCCGCAAGCTGTCGTTGCATAGCGCAGAAGGTAAGGCGGCGTCATCGCAAATGTCGCTTTCGACCCTGCTTCAACAGGGCGATGTTTCGGGCTTCCTCAAAGCCGCCGTCGCGGCTCGTAAAACCATATTGCTTTCGGGCGGAACATCGTCGGGCAAAACGACCCTCCTCAACGCCCTGCTCAAGGAAATTCCGGCGAGCGAGCGGGTAATCGCGATTGAAGACACGCCCGAAATCAAACTCGGTCGCGACAATGCCGTCGGCCTTGTGGCTGTGTCGGGCGATCAGGGTGAAGCGCGCGTTACGATCGAGGAGTTGATGCGGGCTTCCCTTCGGATGCGACCCGACCGCTTGATCGTAGGCGAATTGCGCGGGGCAGAAACCGTAACATTCCTGCGCGCGATTAACACCGGCCACCCCGGTTCGATCAGCACGATCCACGCGAGCACCACGCAAGGCGCGTTCGAACAACTGGCGCTGATGTGTATGCAAGCCGACCTAGGTTTGGGCCGCAACGAAACCATCGAATATGCGCGATCCATGATCGATATTATAGTCCAACTCGACCGGAAAAACGGCCAGCGTTCAATCGCGGATATTCAATTTAAAGGCGACTGACGCGCTCTACGGATTTACGTGGTGCACCCAACTGGATTCGAACCAGTGGCCCCCAGATTAGGAAT
>NZ_JBJXFW010000009.1:0-6876 GCF_046154385.1 Sphingorhabdus sp.
CGTTCGAGTTCGTCGAGGATGCGCTCTTTCAGCGCCTCGCCAACATCGCCATCCCAATCGAGCGGGGCCTTGCCCATATGCGCGACCGGTGCGAGCACGTAGAAGGTCGAGCAACCCTCCGGCGCGAGGCTCGGGTCGGTAACCGTCGGGTGGTGCAGATACAGCGAAAAGTCCTTCGGCAAAATGCCGTTCTTGTAGATATCGTCGAGCAACCCTTTGTAGCGCGGCCCGAACAGGATCATGTGGTGCGGAATACCCGGCCATGTACCCTTGATGCCCAAATGCAGCACAAACAATGATGGCGACCAGCTTTTGCGGTTAAGCGATTTCGCCGCGCGTTCGCCGCGTTTGTTGCTGGTCAGCAAATCCTTGTAGGTGTGCATCAGGTCGCCGTTGGACGCCGCGACATCGCAGTCCATCCGCCAGCCCGATTTTGTCCGAACGCCAGTGACCTTGTCGCCGCGCGTTTCGATTTCTGCGACCGCATCGCCCAAGCGCACGGTGCCGCCCAACCGCTCGAAATGCGTGACCATCGCCGCCACAAGCCGGTTGGTCCCGCCCTTGGCAAACCACACGCCGCCCTCTTTTTCGATGGTATGGATCAGCGCATAGATTGCGCTGGTGCTCATCGGGTTGCCACCGACGAGCAATGTGTGGAACGACAGCGCCTCGCGCAGTTTCTCGTTCTTCACATAGGACGATACGATCGAATAGACCGAGCGCCATGCTTGATATTTCATCAGCGCAGGTGCGGCCTTGATCATCGAAGCAAAATCCAGAAACGCCACAGAACCGAGCTTTTGATAGCCTTCCTTGAACACGCCTTTCGAATATTCGAGGAACTTGCGATAACCCTCGACATCGTCGGGATCGAGCTTTTCAATTTCTGCCTTCAGGCCGACACTATCGTTCGAATAATCGAAATTCGTGCCGTCCGCCCAGTTCAACCGGTAGAAAGGAAACACCGGCATTAACTCGATATCGTCAGCCATCTTGTGACCCGACAACGCCCATAATTCTTCCAGACACGGCGGATCGGTAATAACCGTCGGTCCGCCGTCGAAGGTAAAGCCGTCCTTCTCCCAATAGTAGCCGCGGCCGCCGGGTTTATCGCGCGCTTCGATAATGGTGGTCGCAATGCCCGCCGATTGCAGCCTTATGGCCAATGCCAGCCCGCCAAAACCGGCACCGATAATCGCCGCTGTCTTCGTCATTTCTTTTTGCTCCGGATCGCGGTGATGGCTTTCCCGATGGGAATGGGCGGCTTGCCAGACAATATGCGCGCCTTGTCACCGGGGCCCGTCTTCCCCGCATAGAAGCGCTCAATCAATCCGGGCTTTAACCTGTAGAAACGCTCTAGGATTTTGTAGCGTTCCGAAGCTTCTGCGCCGCGGAACAGCATCCGGTTCAACATTCGGTAGAATTTCCCGCTCTGCCAATGTTCCTGCGCGCGTTGCCGCATGATCATGTTCAACTTATCGCCATCGAGATCGGGCTGTTCGGCAATGAAAATGGCGTTGCGAACCGCATCGGGGAGCGAGTAACTCGTGACGGATTGAAAAAACGCACCGCGTGCGCCTGCCTTTGCCGTCCGGCCACTGCCGCTTGCCCAATAGCTGTCCAGATCACCGCCCATAACGACCGGCAGAACACCGTTTTCTTCGCGCAAAACGCGTTCGACTTTCCAGCCTTTGCCATCCGCATATTCGGCCAGACGCTGCCGCAAACGGCGCGGGTCGTGATTGGGCGTGTCGCTGTAATATGTGTCCTCGACAAAGATTTTGTCCATGCCAAAGGGCAAGACATAGACAAAGCGATAGCCGTCATGCTGTTCGACCGTGGCATCCATGACGATGGGCTTTGTCAGGTTATGTGGTTCGGACAATTGCATCAATTGCCCGGTAAATTTCTGCCAACCACAGTCAAGATGGTGCAAATCCCCTGCACCGCGCGCATCGATAACACCACCTGCGTTGATTCTTTGTGCTCCGTCGAGCACAACGAGCCGTGGCGACACGGCCTTCACTTCGCGGCCCAACATCAGCGCCGAAGCGGGCAGATTATGCCGCAAAACCCAATCCAGCCGTTCGGACTCAATGGTGTAATAGATATTATCGAGCGACCGGCTATGTGCAGGAAAGCGCACTTCATATCCGGACCAGCCATAAGTGACGAGCGGGGCGGTGAGCCAGCGATGCTCGGGCAATATGTCGCTCGCAAAATAGCTCCATATATGGTTGCCACCAAAGCTATCGCCCTGTTCAATCAGTACGATCTTCAATTCAGGCCGCATTTTGGCGAGCGCCAGCGCAATCAGCCCGCCTGCTAGGCCTCCGCCGACAATCGCGAAATCAACTTTTATATTTTCCCGGTTCACCCCCCGGCTCTAGCGCAGGCATTTTACAAGGGAAAGCCTTGTGCCAACGAAATACACAGCTTTCTGGGTGGTTGACTTTTCGGGCTGGATTGGGAACCAACGGCAAATGGATTATAAAGCTAAAGTCATTGCCATATACAGCCTGAAAGGTGGCGTCGGGAAAACAACTCTAACCGTCAATCTGGCAGCGGAGTCGGCTTTGCGCCGTGACAAGAAAACATTGTTGTGGGATCTTGATCCACAATCCGCGTCCAGTTTCATTCTTGGCTATCATCCTGAAAAAAAATCGAAAGCCAGATCGGTTTTTGAACGCGATATTGAACCGGGCAAGTTGATTGTTCCCACCGCCATTCCGGGGTTGGATCTTCTTCCGGCGGATATTTCCTTGCGCGGCCTCGACGGATTTTTCAATTCGCTGGGCAAAAAGAAACGCTTGGCGAAGCTGGTTGAAGCGATAAGCGGGCAATATGACCGGATATTTCTCGATTGTCCGCCGGGCTTGACTGAAACCAGCGAACAGATGATGCGCGCCGCCGATATCATCATTGTGCCGGTGATACCGTCGCCCCTATCCCAGCGCGCGCTGGAAGACGTCGTGTCGCATCTGAAAGATCACCACAAAGGGCACGCCCCCTTGCTGCCTGTATTCTCGATGGTTGATCGCCGCCGCAACCTGCACGTTGCCGCCATGTCGGCCAACCCCGATTGGCCCCGCATTCCGATGGCCAGCGCGGTGGAAATGATGGCGGTGCATCGTTCGCCGGTGGGCGTTTTTGCCCATCGCTCACCATCGGGTGAAGCTTTCCACATGCTTTCAGGGGCCATCGAGCGTAAGCTTTCCAAACTGAAGGATTGAATTGTTGGTCTAGGGTCCTGACCCTAAGGAGCGGGATATGCGGAAAAAATGGCTTTGGGCGCTGCTCGTTGGTGGGGCGTTGGTGGGCGCGGTCGGCTATGTGAAGCGCGACGCCATCGCCATGAACCTTCTCAATCGCGGTGCCGATGCCGCCATGGCGCGTAATGTGCTGGCGGATTTGCCGAATGACCAATTGCACGTCGCCTTCTGCGGGACAGGCTCTCCGCTTCCGAGCCGTGACCGCGCGGCGGCCTGTACGGCCGTGATCGCCGACGGACGGATTTTCATATTCGATATGGGCGAAGGTTCGGGCGAAACCTTGGCGTTGATGGGCATGCCTCTCGACAAGATCCAGGGCGTCTGGCTGACCCATTTGCACAGCGACCATTTCGAAGGCTTAGGTCCCTTCACCCTGCAACGCTGGGCAGGAAGCAGCGCCGCGACGCCGCTTGCGGTATCCGGACCCGAAGGGGTGCTGGAGATTACGGAGGGCTATAACGCCGTCTACCGCATCGATTCCACCTACCGCATCGCGCATCATGGCGCCGATGTGGTGAAGCCTTCGGGCTTTGGCATGGCCGGAAAAGCCATCGCGCCGGGACTCGTTTATGATGACGGCGGCGTTCGGATTACTGCCTTTGCCGTGGACCATGACCCCATCAAGCCCGCCTTCGGCTATCGCGTCGACTGGAAAGGCCGCAGCGTCACGATCAGCGGCGATACCGCGTTCACCCCGGCACTTGCCGCGGCCGCCAAGGGGTCGGACCTGTATGTCAGCGAACTCCTGTCGCCGCGTTTGGTCAAGATTTTGGAAAACAGTGCGCGCAAGGCGGGCAACGCCAACAGGGCCAAAATCTTCAGCGATATCCAGAATTATCATATCAGCCCCGAACAGGCCGCCGATGTCGCAAAAACTGCGGGCATCGGTATGCTCGCCTTCACGCATATCGTGCCGTCCGTGCCCAAGCCGCTGGAATTTGCATTGACCGGCACGGCGTCGGAGCATTTTGCGGGGCCAATCAAGGTCATGCATGATGGCGATGTCATCAGCATTTCGGGCAAGGACAAATTCAAAACTCAGAATTTGCTAAGTCGCTAAGTGCCGGAGTAAAGGGGGCTATGGACTATAGTCTCCCCATATTGCTTTCCGCGCTGGCGATGACCCTGATCGTGGGCGTCCGCTATCTTCTGGTCAGCGGGGCCTTTGCGTGGGCAACGCGGGTCAGATATCCGAAATTATACGCAGGTCTGGAACCCCAGATGCGCCGCGAAATCGGCTGGAGCCTTGCGAGTGCCGCCATTTACGGCATTCCGGCCGGCATCGTGGCATGGGGCTGGGACAGCCAGGGTTGGACTTTGATCTACCGGAATTGGGCAGATTATCCGATCTGGTATGTGCCCTTGTCGATATTTCTCTATCTGTTTGCGCACGACACTTGGTTCTATTGGACCCACCGGCTGATGCACCGCCCATGGTGGTTTAAAAAGGCGCATGCTGTCCACCATGAAAGCCGCCCGCCGACCGCGTGGGCCGCAATGTCGTTCCACCCGTGGGAGGCGCTGACCGGTGCGTTCGTTATCCCTATTCTGGTGTTCATCATTCCCGTTCATGTTGGCGCAATTGGCGTTGTGCTCTGTGTCATGACGGTTATGGGTGTCACCAACCATATGGGGTGGGAATTGTTCCCCAAATTCATGGTTAACGGCAAATTAGGAAATTGGCTGATAACTGCAACGCACCACCAGAAACATCATGACGCATATCGGGGGAATTATGGGCTTTATTTCAGGTTTTGGGACAAAATTTGCGACACCGATCTTGGTCTTGGGGATTGGAATATCAAGCGGGATGACACTTAATGCGACGCCTTTGACGTCGACATTGGATGTCAGCATTCATGGGTTACGCAGCATGAAAGGCAATGTACTGGTCTGTGTTACCGCCAACCCCAAATTTTTCCCGGATTGCAGCAAGGATCCCAAAAGCCACCGCGCCAAAGTTGCGGCTAATAATGCAGGCAATGTCAGCTTTCCCGGGTTGACCAAAGGAACCTATGCCGTCGCGTTAATTCACGATGAAAACGGAAACAGCAAAATGGATATGGCCATTTTTCTGCCCAAGGAAGGATTTGGCTTTTCACGGAATCCCGTAATTTTAACTGGCCCGCCGAAATTCAAAGCTGCGGCGTTTGAAATTGATGCCGACGAAGTAAGCCAAAAGGTGAAAATGAAATATATGCTCTAATGTTAGAGCCTATAATAATTTCTATGCCCTAAGCTGGAGCATATCATGAACTTTTCCAAAACCAATTTAGCAGCCCTGATCTTGGCCGTTACAGGCGCAGGCGCTCCGGGTTTTGCCCAGAATGAAAATGCGGAAGGCGAAACGACCCAAGTGCGCGGTGCCGGTGTTTTCGCAGGTGATTGGCTGACCTTGGGAATTGGTGCCGGCTATGCGCCAAGCTATGATGGCTCCGACAATTACACATTTTTTCCCGCGCCACTGGCGCAAGGTAGCGTGAGCGGTTTTGACTTTGGTGCCCGCGGACCCGGATTATATGTTGACCTTGTCCGCGACACTAACAGCAGGAAAAATGTCAAAATCCTCGCTGGTCCTTTGGTTCGGGTGCGCACGGACCGGAATGGCGATATCAAGGATGCCGTTGTCCGTTCGCTTGGAAAAGAGGATGTGGCAATAGAGGTGGGTGCCACCGCCGGTGTTTCGATTACACAGATGATGAACCCTTTTGACCGGCTTACATTATCGGCTGACGTGCAATGGGATGTGGCGAAGGCCCATCGTGGCCGGATCATTAGCCCGAGCATCAGCTATTCGACGCCGCTTACACCCGCGATTTTCACCAGCTTAAGCCTTTCGGCCATCCATATCGACGACAATTATGCCGATACCTATTTCAGCATCGACGCGGCGGGCAATTTAGCGAGCGGTTTGCCGCAATTCGACGCAGACGGCGGCTGGAAAAGCTTCGGCGCGTCCTTTCTTGGTGGCTTTGACCTATCGGGTGACGCGCGTGACGGGGGATGGAGCGTGTTTGGTCTGGCGAATTATTCACGGCTGACCGGTGATGCGAAACGGTCGCCGGTGACCTCGATCCGCGGCGATGCCAACCAATATTTTCTGGCCGCTGGAGTCAGTTATACATTTTAGGAAATACCGGCTTTAACCAGTTGGAAATATTGATCGGGGTATATGGCGCGTATAAAAAGGGCGCGCATATGAACCAGTCTTCACCAGAAAAATCTCCGACCCCCGGCCATATGGTTGGCTATAGCCGCGAAAGCCGTACAAGCTGGATAGGTTCGAAACTTGCCCAATCAACCGGCATCGCAGTCGACCAACTGGACGCCGTCCATAATTATATGTGGCTGCGAATCTTGCAAAATAACGCGGCGACGCCGACTGCGGAGAACGAGGCCGACCACCTTGCGATGCACATCGTAAAACTCGCCCTGTTGGCCGAAGATGCGGCCGCCCAGGGAGGCCCAAAAGCCGCCATGGCCGCAGTGATGGAGGCGCGGGGAACCGAAGTCGACCCCCTATTGGCCCAGAATTTCCTGCGGCTCGCCAGCTCCTCCATCTTCTGGATGGCCCTGGATTCCGCAGGAAGCGCGCGGACGGCGT
>NZ_JBJXFW010000001.1:0-40067 GCF_046154385.1 Sphingorhabdus sp.
AACTCTCCAAGCGCCAGCAAGTCACCGCTGTCCGAGTGGCCAATGTGCCTGCCGAAGTTTTCGAGCGCCAAGTCGAAAGGGAAGCAAATACAGCGGTTCCGCAAGTATCGGTGGTTGCCGTAAAACATTCTACACCGGAATGTTTACCTTGACGGGCGTCCCGTATCAGACGCGCTTCGTGGACGTCTTTGTGCGAAAGTCCGATGTCGGCAACCGTAACCTTCTTCTGATCTGGAAGAAGGTTTTGATCGGCGCGGGTAGCAATCTCCCCACGTTCCTGAGCATCATCATATTCATCGGCCAGTCGACTGCGCGCTCCTTCCGTCACTGGAATTTCTTCCAGTGAGCCCCGCACCTTCACCCTCAGACTGTTACCGACTGTTGCATCTCAATTGTTTCGTTAGTCTGTTTGTTGATTAGGGATTCTCCGGATTGGAGCGGGTCACGGCGAATATACCGATTGATAAATTGATGGCCCTATTGAGGGACGGGAAAATATGTGTTTTCCAAAAGGTATGGAAATAAGGTAATATTTGAGGGGATAGTGGCGGACAGGGTGGGATTCGAACCCACGGTGAGCTTCCACCCACGACGGTTTTCAAGACCGTTGCCTTAAACCACTCGGCCACCTGTCCGCGAAGAAATTGCCCCTAGCCAGCAAATTGCGACCATGCAAGCGCAACGATATCAAATCTGGGACGCTATTGCGCTGAACGGCGCACTTATAGCGACCAAATTCATTCCCATGATCTTATTGTTGTGGCACAATCAACCCATGATCGCGCTTAGGAGAATTATGTGTTTGTAAGTAAAGGCGTGCTCCTCAAGGGTTTTAGCTTGCTCGCATTTTTGTCCGCGCAGCCAATTCTGGCGCAGGATTCCATCATGCCCGACCAGCAAGCCATTGCCATGGAAAGCGGGTTTCGCGTTTACTTGGCGCAAGTACGTCAGCGCGCGTTGAGCGAGGGGGTTTCGGCAAAAACCGTCGATTCTGTGCTGCCTTCGATCCGCTATAACGAGCGTGTGGTTCGGCTTGACCGGCAGCAACCCGAAGGACCCACGGATGCACCTGTACCAAATTTCGCGCCCTATAAGGCACGTCATGTTGATGCGTCCCGCATTGGCCGCGGGCGATCGAAATATTCCGAACTTAGGCCGGTTCTTGGGCGGATAGAGGCCGAAACCGGCGTTCCAGAAGCGATGATGATCGCCATTTACGGACATGAAACTAATTACGGCACAGTGACAGGAAACTATAACGCGCCTGAAGCTCTTGCCTCGCTTGCATTTGAAGGCCGTCGTCGCAGTTTGTTCGAAGCGGAGCTGATTGCTGTATTAAAAATGATCGACCGTGGTGTCCCGCAATATGCGATCACGGGAAGCTGGGCAGGTGCATTGGGGAAACCGCAGTTTTTGCCTTCTGTTTACTTAAGGCTGGCGCGCGATGGTGATGGTGACGGATATGCGGATATCTGGAAAAGCGAGATTGATGCGATGACATCTATCGCCAATTACTTTGTAAAGTCGGGTTGGCGCCGGGATGAAGAATGGGGGTTTGCGGTTTCGGTTCCTGCATCCTTTAACCGCGCGTCCGTGAAGACTTTGGCGGCAGCCCCCCGCTGTCCCCGCGTATTTGCCCGGCACAGCAAATGGCTAACGATAGCAGAATGGAAACAATTGGGACTTACTCCAGATCGGGGATATTGGCCGAAAGATACTATGCTCGCCAGCTTGATCGAACCCGATGGGGCGGGAAAAACAGCTTATTTACTTGGTGGCAACTACCGCGTGATATTGGATTATAACTGTTCAAACTTTTACGCACTTTCGGTGGGGTTACTGGCTGATGAGGTCCGCAAATAAGAAGATTATGCTGTTGGCGATTTGCGGGAGCTTGGCATCGTGCAGCGCATTGAACAAGCGCCAGACAGTTTCCATCCCTTCTACGTCAAATACAACCGGGTTTGCTATTGTCGATGACACGTCGGTACTCGGTGATCCATATATGATAGCAGGGGTTGTTTATACACCACAGGATAGCCCCACCTACGATGATGTGGGCTTTGCGCGGATTGCCGCGACTGACAGACCGGAATTGGCGAATGCAAATGGGGAAACATCCATCCTGTCGGGTGCGTGGGCTGCGCACAGAACATTGCCCATTCCTAGCTATGTTGAAGTTACGATGCTTGATAGCGGGCGTACTATTTTGGTTCGGGTCAATGATCGGGGGCCAATGTCCGGTGAAGGCATCATCGAACTGTCGCCGATGGCGGCCAAACAGCTTGGTATTGAATCGCAGGAATCGACCGCGGTTCGAGTGCGGCGCGTAAATCCACCCGAGCAGGAAAAGGCGGTCCTTCGGACAGGTGGAATGGCTACAGAACGCCTCGAGACGCCTGAATCTTTGCTCAAAGTTCTTCGCGGCAAAATCGCAAATCGCCAGCAATCTGCCGCCCCTGACCCAAAGCCTGAGTTGATCGACTCCGGAAAATCAAAGGTCAAAGCTGGCAAAAACACCGAAATTGCGGCATCCAAAGTACCGGTCAAAATTAAGCAAACTCCGGAAGCCACCTCAAATCCGGTCAATCGCTTAAATGATGGCTACATAGTTCAACTGGCAGCATTTGCCGATCAAAAACGGGCGGAAGCGATGGCGCAAAAATATGGTGCAACGGTTAGTTTGGACCGCGCTCGCCAATTATACCGTGTACGTATTGGTCCCTATGCCAAAAGACGTGACGCCGAAACGAGTCTGACAAGCATTAAGGCCAGGGGGATAGCCCAAGCACAGATATTGAGAAACTAGCTAGCTCAGCTTTTGGGCAAAATTTTCAGCAGGTTTTGAACCGGGGTTTTTTCTGCCTCATGCCCTATTGGCACTAGTAATATAGATGTGCCGGTTACATATCCTATGCCAAGTTCAAATAGACTGAGATTGGGCATATTTTGTCGAGAGACGGTGTAAAAAAACCCGGACGCTTTCTCACCGTAGAAGGCGGGGAGGGGGTTGGTAAATCAACGCAGATTGTTGCCCTAGCCGATGCTATCCGAAAAGCCGGGTTTGACGTGGTGATAACGCGGGAGCCGGGTGGAACGCCGGGCGCGGAGGCGATACGCCAATTGCTTTTGGGTGGAAGCGCGGAACGTTGGCTGCCCCGGACCGAAGCGTTGTTGTTTGCCGCGGCGAGAAGCGATCATGTCGAACGCCTCATTAAACCAGCTCTTGAAAACGGGAAGTGGGTCATTTCAGATCGCTTTCTGGACAGCAGTCGCGCCTATCAGGGCGGTGGTTCAGGCTTATCGGATAATGATATTCTGGCATTACATAAAATTGGAAGCCAGGGTTTGCTACCTGATCGGACGCTTGTTCTTCGTCTGGACACCAATGAAGCGATGAAACGGGCTTCTTCGCGCGATGCGGGGCATGCTGACCGAATTCAAAGCAGGGACTCTGGATTTCATACAGATGTCGACAATGCGTTTGTGGGTTTTGCCGAAAAAGAGTCGCGCATAAGATTGGTGGATGCTTCGGGGCCGGAAGAAGTGGTAACATCGCGATTGTTGTCGGAGATTTCTGACTTACTAGAGTTATCGTGACAGAATTTGTCGGGCATGAAGCCGCATGGCGGCAATTTGCCTCGGCTTTGGATGCCGGAAAACTGCATCATGGTTGGATATTGTCGGGGCCTCGTGGCTTAGGGAAAGCTGGCTTTGCCCTTCGTGCCGCCGCCGCTTTAGTCGATCCGGCGGGGCAATATGAATCGATGATCAAACGCGGTTCGCACCCTGACATTTTAACTGTAAAGCGCTTGCCAAAAGAAGCACTGAAAGACGGTGAAGAGGCGGATCCTAATGCAGAGCTTAAGCGCAGCATTTCCGTCGACCAGATTCGTCAATTGCAGGCAGCTCTGACAACTCGGCCGGGTTTGTCAAACAAGCGTGCAATCATCATCGATGCCGCCGATGATCTAGAACGAGGCGGCGCAAATGCCTTATTGAAATCACTAGAAGAGCCGCCGGTAGGTACCTATTTCCTGCTCATAAGCCATGCCAGCGACCGGCTTTTACCTACGGTGCGATCGCGTTGCCGAATGTTGCGTTTTGAACCTTTGGATCACCGAGATATGTCGACCGCGTTGCGCCAGCTTGCTCCAGAACTGAGCGCGCATGATATGGATGTATATATCAGAATTGGTAAAGGTGCGCCTGGTCAAGCACTTGATTTCATTGGTCTTGAACTGTCTAAGTTGGAAGACGCCATGACGTCAATTTTGAATACAGGTGATCGAAACAATCAAGTGCGAAGCGCATTGGCCGAACAACTTTCGTTGAAGGCCGCGCAGCCGCGTTATGAAGCTTTCCTTCGCCTCGCACCCGCGCTGATTGCCGACTGCGCTCGCCAACTGAATGTAAAAGATGTTGTTCATGCAACCGAAGCCTGGGCTCATGCAAGCGCACTTGCCAGCAGGGCTTTATCTTTAAGCCTGGATAAGCAGAGCGTTGTTTTCGAAATGGGAAGCTTGCTGGCATCACTGCAACCGAATAAGGCCGGATAAACTAAACTGCAGCAAGAGTGTTCATGTCCGACCCATTTTATATCACAACTGCCATCGCATATCCCAACGGCAAACCGCATATTGGCCATGCCTATGAAGCAATCGCGACAGACACTATCGCGCGATTTCAGCGTTTGATGGGACGCGATGTTCGCTTTGTAACAGGAACCGACGAGCATGGTTTGAAAATGGTCCAGACCGCACGCGCCGCAGGTCGTGAAACGCTCGAATTTGCAGACGAAATGTCGTCTTATTTCAAAGATATGTGCGACAGACTGAATATCTCTTATACGGCGTTTGTGCGGACCAGTGAAGTAAGGCATCACGAAGCCAGTCAGGCTTTGTGGAAGGCAATGGAATCCAGCGGTGATTTGTATCTAGATCGATATGAAGGCTGGTATTCGGTCCGTGACGAAGCGTTTTATGATGAAAGCGAACTTCATATCGGGGAGGGAGATGTTAAACTCTCGCCACAAGACACGCCGGTCGAATGGACGGTCGAAGAAACATGGTTTTTCAGATTATCGCGTTATCAAAATGCATTGTTGAAGTTATTCAACGAAAATCCCGAATTTATTCAGCCCGAAAGTCGGCGCAACGAAGTTATGCGATTTGTCGAGGGCGGATTGCGGGATTTAAGTGTATCCCGAACAAGTTTTGACTGGGGTGTAAAAGTGCCAGGTTCGCCCGATCACGTCATGTATGTGTGGGTTGATGCCTTGACGACCTACATGACTGGTGTGGGTTATCCGGATAACATTGCCGAATTCGACCGTTTTTGGCCTGCGGATGTGCACATTATCGGAAAGGATATTGTCCGTTTTCATGCCGTATATTGGCCAGCTTTTCTGATGTCCGCAGGACTGCCTCTGCCCAAGCGTGTGTTTGGACACGGGTTCCTGCTTTCACGTGGTGAGAAAATGTCGAAATCGCTCGGCAATGTCGTAGATCCAATGGAATTGGCCGAGCTCTTCGGCGTTGATGCGCTGCGATATTTTTTCCTGCGTGAAGTAAGCTTTGGGCAAGACGGTAGCTATAGCGCCGAAGCCATCGTGACACGGGTAAATGCTGACCTCGCCAACAGTTTTGGCAATTTGGCACAGCGCACATTGTCGCTGATTTTTAAGAATTGTGATGGATATCTGCCTGAAATACATGGGCATCATAAAGATGACGAAGAGTTGTTTCGAACAATTGGAGATGTGGTAACGAACCAGATACCCGATCATTTCCAGTCTCTTGCAATGTCACAAGCTCTAGAAAGCTGGATACAGGCAGTTTTTGCATGCAACGCCTATATCGACGCACAGGCGCCCTGGACGTTGAAGAAAACAGATCCACAACGCATGGAAACCGTCCTTGCAACTTTATTCATTTGTATCGCACAACTGGCTGTGGCGGCATTGCCAGTCATTCCGGAAAGTGCCGGAAAATTGCTAGATCAGATGGGTATACCAAAGGAGGTACGCAGTTTTCTATTGATCGGTTCACATTGGTATTCAGGCCATGCCGAGAGTAATTTTCGCCTGGAGCAGCCGCAAGGATTGTTTCCAAGGCTGGAGTTGCCGGCAGAGGAGGGGAGTGACGCGTGAGCCTTGTCGATTCCCATTGCCATCTTAATTACAAGGGTCTGATCGAACAGCAGGACGCCGTGTTGGCCCGTGCCCGGGCTGGCGGCGTTTCAGCTATGCTGAACATTTCAACCCGAGAAAGCGAATGGAACGACATTCTCCGCCTTGCCGAAACGCACGCTGATATTTGGGCATCTGTCGGCATCCATCCGCATGAGGCCGACGGGCATAAAGGCGTCGATTCACACAAGTTGATTGATCGAGCAACAAATGAAAGGGTCGTCGGAATAGGGGAGACGGGGTTAGATTATTTCTACAATCATAGCGACCGTGCCCAGCAAAGGGCGTCGTTTCTCGAACATATTGTGGCCGCACGTGAAACCGGCCTTCCCTTGATTGTACATACACGCGATGCGGAGGAAGATACGGCACAGATGCTATCCGAAGAAATGAAAAAAGGCCGGTTTAGCGGCGTTATCCATTGCTTCACCGCCAGCGCCGCTTTTGCGCAGATTGCGCTCGACCTAGGGTTTTATATTTCATTATCTGGGATAGTTACTTTCAAAAATGCCAAGGATTTGCAGGAAGTTGCCAAGTGGATCCCAGGAGATCGCTTATTGTTGGAAACCGATGCACCATTTTTGGCACCGATCCCACACAGAGGGAAAACCGGTGAGCCAGTTTTTGTCGCAGACACCGGGCGTTATGTTGCTCATCTCCGCGGGATCGAATTCGACGAACTAGCCCATCAGACGAGTGCAAATTTCTACCGCCTGTTTTCGAAGGCCATCCCATGAACATATATGAAGATGGGCCTTCGCTCATTTGGGGCGTAGTCTGCGTTATTTTGCTCATTTCGTCGTTGGTGGCGAGGCGAATGCCGCTTAACCAGGTTGCTAAAATGGCATTGGCTTGGGTCGCGATATTTTTCGCGCTTTTTGCGATTTTCAGTTTTAGAACAGAGTTTCAGACAATATGGGAACGCGTCAAATCCGACTTTGCCGGTACATCGAACCAGTCGGTCAATGCACAAACGATAGAGATCAAGCGTCGCGACGACGGTCATTATTGGCTGCAATTGGAAGTAAACGGTAAAGCCGTGCCGTTTTTGATTGATAGTGGCGCAACCACAACGGCAATCAACGAGAATACCGCTATTGAAACATCTATTGACGTAGATCGCAGTGGCTATCCCGTTATCATCTCAACTGCAAATGGTCGCGTAACCGCCAAACGCGGCACGATACAGACAATATTGATCGGTCCTCATCGTATCGAAAAACATCCAGTGGTAGTATCGGAGAGCTTTGGTGACACCAATGTGCTGGGCATGAACTTCCTTGACGGTATGAAAAGCTGGAAAGTTGAGGGCAATGTTATGACCCTTCAACCTTGATATCAAAATATAATTAACATAATATATATTATCGAACTTAAATATGCACAAAGACAAATCAACTGATATTACTCCTCTCGCTGATATCATGGCGCGCTTGCGTGACCGTGAAAAAGGATGCTCATGGGATATCGAGCAAAATTTCAAAAGCATCGCACCTTATACCGTTGAAGAAGCTTATGAGGTTGCAGACGCGATCGAACGTGATGACATGGGTGCCTTGAAAGATGAACTTGGAGATCTTCTACTTCAGGTCGTATTTCACAGTCAGATGGCTGAAGAAGAGGATAAATTCAATCTACAGGACGTTATCGACAATATTTGTGAGAAAATGACGCGTCGTCACCCACATATATTTGGCGATGTAAGCGCCAATGATGCAAAGACCGTAACCGATAACTGGGAAAACATTAAAGCTGCGGAGCGAGGAGCAGGTACCGATAGCAGCGCTCTTGCAGGTGTAGCTTTAGCTCTACCTGCCCTGCTACGCGCCCAAAAAATTCAAAAACGTGCCGCACGTACAGGCTTCGACTGGCCTGACGCCGAAGGTCCAAAAGCCAAGATAATAGAAGAAATTGAAGAAGTTGAAGCCGCCAATTCTCAAGAAGAATTAGCAGATGAAATCGGAGATCTGTTGTTTGCCGTCGTCAATTTGGCGCGATTTTATAGCGTGGATGCCGAGATTGCTCTCAAACAAGCCAACGTAAAATTTGAGCGTCGTTTCCGGGCGATGGAAGCAATATCGGGATCAAATTTCGTCAGCCTTTCACTCGATCAAAAAGAAAATCTGTGGCAATTGGTAAAGGTCCAAGAAAAACAGTAGTTTAATTTGCGGACGAGCTAAGCCTCAACGAACAGAAAATTGCTTTTCGAATTGACCCCAAAGTTGCTGACTAAGTGACACTTCAACAGACAAAAAATCACCAACCTCACTCTGAACATCGACTGTCCCTCGGGCATGTAACCACGCCAGCAACGCGCCATTATCAATCGGAATATTCAAAATTCGCACTTCATTTTGCTTGGCAATTATCGACGAAAGAAGTGCTCTAAACGCTTCAATCCCCTCACCTGTTTCTGCCGACAACAGTTGAACACGATTATTGCGTTTGGCAATCCGCTCCAATTCGTCACATCTTTCCTCGGTTAAAAGATCCTTCTTATTCCAAATTTCTATTATTTCCGGGCCGATTTGCGGATCTTCATCATTACCAATGCCGAGATCACGCAAAATCGACATGACGTCGTCACGCTGTGAATCACTCTCATTATGAGCTATATCGCGGACATGAACGATGATATCGGCCGAAATGACCTCCTCCAGAGTAGCTCGGAAGGCGGCAACAAGTTGTGTCGGAAGGTCAGATACGAATCCGACAGTATCCGATAAAATCGCCTTTTCAACGCCGGGCAATGATATCTCCCGCATTGTCGGATCCAATGTTGCAAACAGCATATCTTCGGCAAGCACGGTTGCGCGCGTCAGCCGATTGAACAACGTGGATTTGCCCGCATTTGTGTAGCCAACCAAAGCAATAACCGGCCAAGGGGCGCGTTTGCGTCGGGCTCGATGCAAAGAACGAGTTCGCTTCACCTCGTCCAATTCACGCCTTAGCCGCGCCATGCGATCACGGATCATTCGCCTGTCAGCCTCGATCTGGGTTTCACCTGGTCCACCCAGAAAACCAAATCCACCGCGCTGCCTTTCCAAATGGGTCCAACTACGAACCAGCCGGCCAGCTTGGTAATCAAGATGTGCAAGCTCAACCTGCAACCTCCCTTCGGCCGTTGCGGCACGTTCGCCAAAAATTTCCAGTATCAACCCGGTCCGGTCGATAGTTTTCAGCCCCGTTTTTTCTTCTAAATTTCGTTGTTGGATTGCGGTTAAAGCGGCATCGACGATTAAAAGATCAATTTCTAGGTCGCGACCAATTTCCGCGATTTCATCCACCTGCCCGCCCCCCAACAAGGTAACGGCACGCGGGCTGCGGACACGAAAGTGCTTTTTGCGGACGACGTTCAGTCCGATAGCAAGCGCAAGACCCTCAGCCTCGTCAAGTCGCGCCTCTGCCCCGACTGCTGCTTTGCCGGGAAGCTCAGGATAAATAATAAGTGCGCGTGCGCCGCGAGCAAATTCGTCCGTTTCACTGCGATTAAAAACGCTCAAACATCGCCCTCATCTAGCCCGTGATTATACTCCGCCAAATTAACGGCATGTGCGGGTTGAATGGTCGAAACGGCATGCTTGTAAACAAGTTGCGTTGTGCCGTCACGTTCGAGCAGCAATGAAAACAAATCATACGCCGCAATTGCGCCTTGCAACATCACGCCGTTGACCAAGAAAGTGGTAACCGATTCGCGTTTGTCACACATGGCGTGGAGGAAAACATCCTGCAACATACCGGCGCGATGAGTCGTCCGTGACATCATTTCCTCAAATATCGCTCGGTCCGGAGAAGATGAGGGCATGATTGTGGAAATAGAATGCTTGTACACCAGTTGTGACATTCCATCGCGACGCAATAGAACCGAAAAATTGTCAAACCATGTAACAACACCCTGTAGTTTCACTCCTTTTACAAGGAACATCGTTACAGGTGTTTTTGACTTTCTGAGGGAGTTCAGAAAGAGGTCTTGAAGACCATTATTCTTTTCAGTCATTGTCATTATCCGTTTATTTTATGTTTTTGCAAATGCAGGTTGGACCCTCGGCGCAAGTCCTTAGCCGTCATCTGATGCATTTTATTTACAACAGTGACATTTTTTTCGCAATTGCAGGATTCAATCCTCTTCTTCGGATATTTCTTCGCCATTTTTTCGGACCGAAATGCCCAGTAATTTTAGCTTTCGATGAAGTGCGGACCGCTCCATTCCCACGAACGCGGCTGTTTTGGAAATGTTTCCGGAAAAACGCTTTATCTGAACACGCAAATATTCCCGCTCAAAAGCTTCCCTCGCCTCGCGCAACGGAGCCCCCATAAGTGAAGTCACATTATGTTCGGAGCCTTCGTAACTGTTGATAATTTCCGATGGCAACATATCCGCTTCGATCCGGTGAATACGGTTCGATGGAGCCAATATTATTGTTCGTTCGATGATATTTCTAAGTTGCCGGACATTCCCCGGCCACTCGCACGCTTGTAACGCAGCCATCGCATCATCAGATATGACCGGCGGCGATATTCTGTGCTCGGATGCAAAACGCGCAGCATAATGGTTTGCAAGATCGGGGATGTCTTCACGGCGACTGGCCAAAGGCGGAATCTCGACCGGCACAACGTTTAGCCTGTAGAATAAATCCTCGCGAAAACGGCCTTCGGCGATTTCGACCGCTAGGTCACGCGCAGTGGCCGACACAAACCGAACATCGACGCGAATTTGCCGGTCTCCGCCTACCCTGACGAAACTCTGATCGGTCAGAACACGCAAGATTTTGCCCTGTGTAGTCCATGGCATATCCGCAACTTCATCCAGGAAAAGCGTTCCACCATGAGCCTTTTCAAGCATTCCAGCCTGCACAAGGCTGCCGTCTTGTTCAATTCCGAATAACTCTTCATCGAAACGTTCTGGTGAAAGTCGGGCCGCACTAACTGAAACAAAGGTTGATTCTGATCGCGGGCTCCAACTGTGCAAAAGGCGCGCAGCTACCTCTTTTCCAACCCCGGCAGGACCGGTGATCAACATTCTGCTCCCTGTACCCGACACTTTCTTCAACGTTGCACGGACGTTGTTGATGGCGGCAGACGAACCATTTAATTCTTCGGAATGACCGACTTTCGCGCGCAATGATGCATTTTCCGCTCGTAACCGTTCCGTTTCGGTTGCCTTGGCAACGAGATGTAGCAGCTTTTCAGCTTCAAACGGTTTTTCAAGAAAATCGACGGCACCTTGGGAAATCGCCGCTACGGCAGTGTCGATATTCCCGTGACCTGAAAACACTATAACCGGAATCTGGGGATCACGGCTCTTTATAGCCTTTAACAATTCAATGCCGTCCATCGACGAACCTCGAAGCCAAACATCCAATAGTATCAAAGAGGGCAGCCGCTCGTCCAAAGCGGACAACGCCTCGTCAGCGGTGGCTGCCGTGCGCGTATTGTAACCGTCATCATCAAGGACACCAGAGACAAGGTCCCTGATATCCTGTTCGTCATCTACAACTAAAATATCCAGAGCCATGATTAAAACTCGTCCTCTGCCAATGTACCACGGTCTGTTTTTGAAGAAGCGTCTTTCGCCTTTTCGGCAACGATTTGCGGCGTAAACATCAATGTTATGAATGCACCCCCATTTGGAGCATCCTCCAATATTATTTCGCCAAAATGCTCTTCGACAATTTTTTTGACGATTGCCAAACCGAGCCCTGATCCAGTGGCGCGGTTCGTAATATAAGGTTCCATGATTCGGTCCCGATCATCGGGTAAACCTATACCATTGTCGGAAATCTGAACGAGAATGTGTCCGGCAGTTTCCTTGATATCGACCGAAATAACTCCTTCAACGGGCTCCGATTTACGGCGCTCCTGAATCGATTCGACGGCGTTTTTCAAAATATTGGTAAATGCCTGGCCCAATTGTCGACGATCGGAAATCAGCATCGGAGACTCTTCTGACGGCTGATATTTGAAGCTGATGTCAGGATGCGCGACTTCAAACAGAAAGACGGCGTGACCAACGATATCCTGGAGATTTTCATTCCGGAAAACAGGCTTGGGCATTCTTGCAAAAGATGAAAACTCATCAACAATATTCCGCAGATCCCCGACTTGCCTGATGATAGTGGCGGTGAGCTGTTCAAATATGCCGCCGTCATTTTCAACCTGTTTGCCAAAACGCCTCTGCAACCGTTCAGCAGCGAGTTGGATCGGCGTCAGCGGGTTCTTGATTTCATGTGCAATGCGTCGTGCAACATCGGACCATGCGGCACGACGTTGATCGGCCAACTGTTGGCTGATGTCTTCAAACGTAACAACGACGCCTCTTTCACGTTGCGTTACTCTTACCGCGACCGTCAAAGGTTCTGGACCATCGCCCAATTGCACAACTCCACGAGACCGGTTTTCGGTTAATTCAGCGAGTGTGGGGGCAACATCCATAAAGTTTAATCCGACAATACTCTGCGTCTTGCCGCGCAACATCTTTTCGGCCGTAGAGTTGGCAAGCTCGATCTCGCCGGCTTCATTCACCGAAACCACGCCTGCCGATACCGATTCCAGAACCGTTTCGATAAACACCCGCCGCTCACCCAATTGATGGTTGGTAGCCAGCAATGCGCCTGTCTGGCGCTCCAGTCGCTCTGTCATCCGGTTAAAGGATTGCGACAGAAAACCAACTTCATCGGCACGAAATTGGTCTTCGCTGACTCGCGCCGAAAGATCACCCCCCGCAATCCGCTGTGCAGCCTCTACCAGATTGTTGACCGGACGAACGAGCCGGTCGGCAACGCGCAATGCGATCCACAAGGTAATGCCGATAATGAGCAAAGATACGATATACAGTGCGATATTGAACTGCAGTTGCAGCGCGCGTGACCGAACAGCCATGGTTTCATAGTCTTTAAGCACGAGTTGCGCAGTTTCACTTAACTTAAAGGAAGGTACGCTTACAGCTCTACTAGTATACAAATACGACCTAGGCTTTTCGAATAGCATAACTATTGCTTCTATTCTATCTGGTTTAACATTTGCTACTAATGTTTGCCCAGTATTTAGAAGCTCAATTGTTTTTTGATCAATCCATGGACTATTTCTTGTGCTTTCACTATCCGGTGACCATACACTTTCAGTTCGTTGTACCCCATCACGACCGATTGAAACAATTGCGGACTCAGTCATCTTTCTAACCAATGTCCAGTTACCACTCGCAGTCAAGAAAGCGGGGTCCGAAATTTCAACCTGTTGCAGCGCGTAGCGAATATCAATTGCCATAGCAGTCGCATCGTCGCTGAGGTCGTTTAACTTCTCTGTATAATAACCCTTAGCAAGATCTTGAGAATTTTCTAGAACGCCACGGGTAGTACTTGAATACCAGAATTGGACTCCGCCTTGAAATAAAACGGAAGCAAATATAACAAGTAATATAGTTGGAACAATAGCTACTAGTGAAAATGTTGCAATTAATCGAACATGAAGCATATCTTTATTGTATAATTCATTTCGACCTTGTCTTTTTTGCGCTGTTCTTATTGCTGCTGCCATAATAATGCAAGCCGCTGGCAACATGTTACTAATTAGTAGAATTGAAGTTAATTCTGGCGAGAGGGGTTCACTTCGTTGATTATTTAGAGCCAAAGCGGTCACCGCCGCCGCCAATAAAACGGCGAGAAAACTGCAAGTTTCAAAAATCTTGAATGAAAGCGCGCTGCCGAATGGATTTGCAGCCGCCAAAACTTTATGGATTTTATTCAAGACATGTTCAAAGTGCGCCATTATAGCCACAATGACACAGCCAAGTTGACATTAAAAGCACAAAGCAATAATTTAACTTAAATTCTATTGGAACCGCGCAACGCGTAAAAACACACTCAATCAGATATTTCTAATGTGCATCAATTTAAAATTGGCGCGATTTTACTGGGCAGTAGATTCCAACCGAGCATATCTCGCAACTTCGATGCAACCCGACGACGACCCCACGTTGCCGCAAGCATAAACGATGCATGTGTTGCCACCGCAAACGGTAAAAACTTGCCCCGGACCGCTCGGGGTATATGGAAAGCTAGAAGGTGTAGATTGCAAGAGCGCAATGCTTAGCATGGCGGACAAATTAGAAAACACTAAGCATGCTCCATACTATTGATCATATCATAATTTGGTTAATAGATTGTATAATGTCAACTTTTTTTTCATAGTATTCCTATTTATTCCCAGCAAAGCAGCGGCTTTTAATTGATTACCTTTCACCTGACGCATCACGTGCTGCAATAAAGGTGTTTCAAATTGCGCGAGTGCCTTTGGATACAACTTGTCTCGTGAGTGCCCCCGTTGTTTGTGGTCGCGGAGAAATTGTACGACGGCGGCCTCGAAGCTCGCTCCCTTTACGGGAGCATCGCTGTCTGGCGCGCTTTCAACATTCTGATAAATTGTTGCTTCGGTAATAACATCCTCACGGCACACCAGTGCCAACCGATAGATAAGGTTCCGAAGCTCCCTGATATTCCCCCGCCACGGCATGGTCATAAGCGAGGCAATAGCGCTGTCATCGATTTTCCGGAGCGGCAATCCATCTTTAGCCGCCAGGATCAGAAAATGATGGGCGAGTAATCCGATATCATCGGTCCGGTCCCGTAACGGTGGCATATGGATAGGAACAACGTTTAACCGATAAAACAGGTCTTCGCGAAACTTTCCGCTTGCGATCAATTCTTCGAGCCGCTGGTTCGTCGCCGCAATTATACGAACATCCAGACGAATGCTGGCTTTGCCTCCTATCCGGCTAATCACACCGCTTTGTAATGCGCGCAACAGGCGGGTTTGGGCATGTTTTGGCATGTCGCCAATTTCATCGAGAAATAGCGTGCCTCCCTGCGCCTGTTCAAACCGGCCAATGGCCTGACCAACGGCGCCGGTAAACGAACCTTTCTCATGGCCAAAAAGTTCCGCCTCGATCAATTCACTTGGTATTGCGGCCATATTGACAGCGACAAAAGGCCCCGTTTTACGGTGCCCCAAACTATGAATAGCTTCTGCAACCAATTCCTTGCCTGTGCCGCTCTCACCGGAAATCAACACCGACAAATCGTTGCGCAGCAAGCGGGCCACCATCCGGTATACGTCCTGCATTGCAACGCTTCGGCCTATCATCGGTAAATTGGCCTCTGATAGCGAATCAGAGGCGCTGTCCGGCACCGAACGTCGCTTATCGATGCCCTGCTTCACCGCCAAAACCAGATCGTTTAGATCGAACGGCTTGGGGAAATATTCGAAAGCATTGATTTCGCTCGCCCGAACGGCAGTTTCCAAAGTGTTTTGGGCCGACATGATAATGACCGGCATATCCGGAGCCGCTGCCATCACGTCTTTCAAAGTCGCGAGACCATCGCTATCTTTCAGCACGACATCGGTTAGCATCAAGTCAAAATGACCGTTGTCGAGCGCCGCATTTCGGGCGCTTACGGAATCGCAGATTTGAGTATCGATATTCTCGGCGGACAACGCCGCGCAGACCACCATTCCGATCGACGCATCATCTTCGACGATCAACACTCTAGGATTGGTCATGCTTCACCTTTCATGGTTGCGACTGGAAGGAACAACCGGAATATCGTAACCTGCTTTTGGACGTCCCGCTCAAAAACAATACGGCTGTTCATATGCTGGGTAAGGTTCCGTACAATCGCAAGACCCAGTCCCTGCCCGTCGCGTTTGGTGGTCACAAAAGGGGAAAACAGTTCGTCCGCAATATGTTCGGGCACACCAGGTCCGTTGTCGGAAATGGCAATTTCAACAGGCAATTTTACCGACTTTCGCTCCAAATCCGCTTCACGCAAAGCACCGCTCATAACAAAACGCGTGGAAATGCCGATCACGCCATCCAACCTGCCCTTCAACGCATCGACGGCGTTTTGGAGCAGGTTAATCAATATCTGCACCATACCGTCGGCATCGATAAGCACTTCGGGAAGGGACGGATCATAATTGATCGAAAGTTCGGGCATCGCCCGATTGGCTGCCCGAAGCGATCGGATCGCACGTTCAATAAGCAAATGCACGTTTGCTGGTGCCAGTTCCGGCGGCTCGGATCGGCCAAGCTTTTGCATTTGATCCAGCAAACGGGCTATGCGGTCTACCTCATTGACAATCAGCTCAGTCAAAGGCTGGTTTTTCTTGTCAACATGCCTCGCCAGCAACTGGGCCGCGCCTTTAATTCCGGCCAAAGGATTTTTGATTTCATGCCCCAAAATTGCCGGCGCGCCCATAGCCTGCTGTTGTCCGCTATCTTTCTGTTCGCCGATATGCTCACGACCACCGTGTCGCGGAGAAATAACAGCGATCCGCCAATCCGCTTCACCGGGCAGTAAAGAGATGTTGATGTCGACGGTGATGGAACCGTGGACCGACTTCAATTCCATATCTTGCGCCGACAGGTCATTTTCCTGCGAAACCAACGCCAGATTCATACGATCACTTTCGAAAAGCAGAACCGACTCTACAAACTGCCCCTCAAGCCGCCTCCTGCTCCGGCCAAAAAATGCTTCACTGGCGTCATTTGCGTAAGCGATATGATTGTCTGGCGCGATTAGCAAAACCGGTACCGGAATGTTGGTCAGTATTTGCCCGAAATCCGGTTGTCTCATTGTCAAAAGCGCCATCAGGCTGCGGAACGGGTCAAAAACGGTTCATAAAAACGCGTGAGCTCCTGCACGACAATTTCCGGGTCTTCGATTCGGTTTACAAAGTTCCGGAATTCGGCCGAGCCGGTTAATCCTTTGGTGTACCAACCAATATGTTTACGCGCGCACCTTAAACCAACATCATTGCCGTAAAGGTCGAGCATTGCCCTGTAATGTTCGACGATAAGATGATACTGTGCCTCGATACCCGGATCAGGCAGCGTGCTGCCGTTTTTGAACCAGTGCATCATCTGGCTCAAAAGCCACGGTTTGCCATAGGCACCGCGCCCCACCATGATCCCGTCGGCACCGCTTTGATGCAACGCGCTCTCGGCATCGTTTATTGTGCAAATATCGCCGTTGACAATGACCGGTATGGACACACGGTCTTTCACATGCCGCACAAACGCCCAATCCGCGCTGCCTTTATACATCTGGTTGCGCGTGCGGCCATGGACCGTTACCATCTTTGCACCAAGATCTTCGGCGATATGTGCCAATTCGGGGGCATTCAAGCTGCCATTGTCCCACCCCATCCGCATTTTTACGGTCACTGGAACCGACACAGCCTTAACTGTTGCCTCGATCAAACTCGCGGCCAAAGGAAGGTCACGCATCAAAGCGGAACCGGCGTCGCCATTGACAACCTTTTTTACCGGACAGCCCATATTGATATCGATAATCGCGGCACCACGATCTTCGTTCAGCTTAGCCGCCTCACCCATTTCATAAGGGGTGCAACCTGCCAATTGCATGGAAACCGGCTCTTCAATCGCATCCCATTCGCATTTTTGCAACGATTGCCGAGTTTCACGGACCATGGCCTGGCTGGCGATCATTTCGGTAACATTCAAACCGGATCCGAAGCGGCGAACAATTTTACGAAATGGCATATCGGTGACACCCGTCATCGGTGCCAAAATGACAGGACAACCGATTTCGATATTGCCGATTTGAATAGGTGCTAGTTTCATTTTTTAACATTGCCTAAAATTTAGGCAGGCCGTTACTCGCTTTCGGCTTGGCGTGCAACAGCGGGTTGGCTAAGGCGCGGCTATGGCTTCTCGTCCACATATCGTTGCCCTAATTGTCGCCGCCGGTTCAGGCAGTCGGGTCGGGGGATCAGTTCCCAAGCAATTTTGCAAGGTCAGGGGCCAACCCATGTTGCGCCACAGCTATACCGTTTTTTCGCACAAGCCCGAAATCGGCGGTATTTTTGTTGTTATAGGCGCCAAACAGGACGATCTGGCTCGCGCTGCTCTTGATGGTCTGCCCCCGCCTGTCTTTGTGACTGGTGGCACCACTCGGCTTGAAAGCGTCCGCAATGGTTTGGACGCCATTGCCCAGTCTGGTGGGGCGGACTATGTTCTCATCCACGACGCCGCACGTCCTTTCTTGCCAAACACGGTAATAGATGATCTTCTTGATGCACTTTTAATCGCGCCCGGAGCGGTGCCTGCCCTTCCGGTTGTCGACAGCATCGCTCGGGGCAACGACACATTGACCGAGTCCGTTGAACGCGAAAATCTTTGGCGTGTCCAGACCCCACAAGCTTTTCATTTTCAGGTGATATTAGAAGCACACAAAAATTGGGACGGCGGTGATTCAACCGACGATGCACGCATGGTAATGGCCGCAGGTAAAGACGTGCGGATCGTTTCTGGTGATGAAGCCCTTTCTAAAATAACATATGCAAATGACATCACAGGAACAGACATGGCATTAACAATCCGGAGCGGAACAGGGTTCGATGTTCATCGCCTCGTGACGGGCGAACAATTATGGCTGTGTGGCATACACATTCCTTATGATAAAGGCTTGGCCGGTCATAGTGATGCCGATGTTGCCATGCACGCCCTGACCGATGCGGTATTGGGTGCGTTGGCCCTGGGCGACATAGGGGATCATTTTCCCCCTTCGGATCCGCAATGGAAAGGGGCGTCTTCTGATATGTTTCTAACACATGCCATGAAGTTGGCGCGTGAACAGGGTTTTGAACTGGCGAACGCTGATTTGACCATCATTTGCGAAGCCCCCAAGATAGGACCCCACCGACTGGCTATGCGGACACGTCTCGCGGAGATCATGGAAACAAACATTGATCGCATTTCCGTAAAAGCGACTACCACAGAAATGCTCGGTTTCACCGGGCGCGGGGAAGGTATAGCGACGCAGGCAATTGCTACATTTGAAAAGTTGAACTGATGAAATCTGTCTTGCCATCGAAAATCGCCAAATTGGCCGAACGTGTCGTCGCCGAAAACAAGGCAGCCGGGCGAATGATTGCAACCGCTGAAAGCTGCACCGGTGGCCTGGTTGCGGCGGCAATAACCGAAGTTCCGGGCAGCAGCGCTGTGTTGGAAAGCGGCTTTGTGACCTATTCAAACCAGTCAAAAATGAAAATGCTCGACGTAAATTCCGACATCCTTGATACTTTCGGCGCGGTCTCCGTTGCTGTGGCTTGGGCGATGGCGCAAGGTGCGTTGAAAAAAAGTGGGGCCGACATTGCCGTAGCGATTAGCGGAATTGCTGGACCGGACGGCGGAACCGAAATGAAGCCTGTCGGTACCGTTGTTTTCGCGGTCGCGGAAAAAGGCAAAGATGCCGAAGATATGGTGGGGGACAAAATTCAGTTCGGTTCGGACAAAAGCCGTGCGGATATCCGCAATTATGCAACGCTTCACGCTTTGGGATTGTTGCTGCCACCGGTGCCATAAAGAACGTCCGCCCGTTCGATAAAGGCGGAGGTCATCTTCCGCAAAGCCGAGTCAAAGAACTGGCCGGCAATAGCTTCGAAAACTCGATTTCGGAATGAAAAATCCACAGTGAAATCAACGATGGATCCACCATCCGGTGTCTCTTCAAACCGCCAGTTATTTTGCAAATGTTTCATCGGGCCATCAAGATAGTCCACAACAATAGACCTGTTTTTATCTTTTATAACCCGGCTGCTAAACGTCTCACGGAGTGATTTGAAGCCGACAATCATGTCCGCAAGCATTTCGCTTTCATCATTTTTACGAATTCGAACCGCGCTCACCCAAGGAAGAAATTCCGGATACCGGCCGACATCAGCGACCAAATCATACATTTGCACCGCACTATGGGGCAAAACCTTACGCTCATGATGATGCGGCATAGCCCCTGCCCCTTTTTGTTAGCCAGCCTTTGCCAATTGCGCCGCACGCGCGTCGCGCATTCTGGCAAAATCGTCGCCGGCATGATAGCTGGACCGCGTCAGTGGGCTTGATGCCACCAATAAAAAGCCTTTTGCCCGCGCAATGGCAGCATAGGCATCAAACGCCAGCGGTGTCACAAAATCCATGATTTTCGTGTGCTTTGGTGTTGGCTGGAGATATTGGCCCATGGTCAGAAAATCGATGCCAGCACTCCGCATATCGTCCATCACCTGATGCACTTCCAGCCTTTCTTCTCCCAGTCCAAGCATAACGCCAGATTTGGTAAAAATGGACGGATCATGACGTTTGACCGATTCAAGCAGTCGTAACGATGCATAATAGCGGGCACCGGGCCGAATTGTGGGGTATAGGCGCGGCACCGTTTCCAGATTGTGGTTGTACACATCTGGACGGGCCGCGACGATTGCTTCGACGGCCGCATCGGCCTTGTTTCGAAAATCGGGAGTCAAAATTTCGATTGTTGTATTGGGCGTATTGCGCCGCAACGCTTCGATAACCTTCACAAACTGGCTGGCACCGCCGTCCGGCAAATCGTCGCGATCCACAGACGTGATAACAATATGCTCCAACCCCATTTTGGCTGCCGCAATTGCCACATGTTCGGGTTCCAGCGGATCAACCGCCTTGGGCATGCCCGTCTTGACGTTGCAAAATGCACAAGCCCTCGTGCACACATCACCCAATATCATCACGGTCGCGTGCTTTTTTGTCCAGCATTCGCCGATATTGGGACATGCTGCTTCTTCACAGACCGTATTCAGATTAAGGTCGCGCATCAATTTGCGAGTTTCGTTAAAACCAGCGCTTGTCGGAGCCTTTACGCGGATCCAGTCAGGTTTGCGTTCGCGCGGGTTGCGCTCGGGCGGTATGATGGGTGCATTCATGTCGTCCAGATAGCGACGCCGCACCCTCTTGCCAACTGCAACTTCGCTGCTATCCGAGGCTGGCCTTTGGTCCTAGAGAAGAAAATCGGGTTCAGTGGCAGACCTCAACTTAAATTTTTTGCAAAGGGATGTTTGTAAATGTCTGAATTCGCTTCATTGATCGAGGGTTACAAACGTTTTCGCAGCGAGGCTTATGTACAACAGAAGGCCCGTTACGATTCACTCGCCAGTGATGGCCAATCGCCGCCCGTTATGATTATCTCGTGCTGCGACAGCCGAGTCGATCCCGCAACTGTGTTCGACACCATCCCGGGGCAGGTTTTCGCGCTTCGAAACGTTGCGAACCTTGTTCCTCCTTATGAAACCGGCGGCGGGCTGCATGGCGTTTCAGCCGCTATCGAATTCGGTGTTTTGGGGTTGAAGGTGCGACACATAGTTGTTTTGGGGCACGCACAATGCGGCGGTATCACAGCATCCTTGTCAGGCAGCAATTTAGGACCGGAGGCGCGCGATTTTGTTGATAAATGGGTCGGCATTATCGCGACTGCAAAGGAAGCGGTTCTTGCCTCCAACACACCAGATCCGCAACACGCGCTGGAATTGGAAACCGTCAAGGTCAGCCTTGCCAATTTGCGTACTTTTCCGTTCATTTCGGAAAGAGAAAAGACGGGTATGTTAGAATTGCACGGTGCCTATTTCGGGATTGCCGAAGGCCAGTTGCACGTCCTCGATGAATCGACCGGACAATTCGACCCGCAATGACAGCGTCGATCGAAGACCCAAATTTTTATAATGATCTGGATCTCAGCTTTGCCAAAGCTTGGGATTTGATCGAACCGGGTGTCAACAAGAGAGCTTCCCCGGCCCATACGCCGGTTGTGGGGACAATCGGCGGCGATGGAGCGCCCCAATTGCGGATCATGGTCCTGCGCGAAGCTGACCGGGTTAAACGTCGTTTGCGTTTTCACACTGATGTACGCTCAACGAAAATACATGAAATCGCATCTAACGGAAAAACTTCGGTTTTGATGTACGACGCCGCAGAAAAGCTGCAATTACGTCTGTGGGGTGAAGCGCGCGTGCACGATGACACGACTGACGTTGACAAGGCCTGGTCAAGCTCAACCACTTTTGCACGGCGTTGTTATATGGCCGAGCAACCCCCGGCATCGCCGAGCCAGGAACCAACGTCAGGATTGCCAAGCTGGATCGAAGGTTGCCAACCCGAAGAGATGCAACTGATGGATGCGCGTGCAAATTTTGCGGTCCTCTGGTTCGAAATTAGCTCTATCGAATGGCTGTATCTGGCGAATAAAGGTCACAGACGAGCGCGTTGGGATTGGTACGATGGGACGCAATCATGGTTGGGGCGTTGGCTTATCCCTTGAAAAACAGCGTTCAAGATAGGCATTCAATATATATGAGTGCCGCTTTGCTGCAATTGCAAGATCGGTTTCTGCCCTGCTCTCGATATTGAGATAACTGATTTCAGGGCGGTTCAAAGCAAGATAATTCGACATGGAGCCGTCGCTTTCAGCCACGCGTTCGTGCCAGAAATGGATTCCGGCGTTGGAAAGTTGCCGGCCACATTCTGTTGCAAAATCAGATGGCCGTCGGTCTTTTTGCAGATAGGCGATCAACGCCAGCGTGTCGAAATTGGCCATCTCTTCATCGGGATTAACTGCAAACAGCCCACCAGAACGCGGGACCAATTCCCCGCGGCGGAAAGCAATCTTGTCAACCATTCTGATTTCACCCCTGCCCCCGTTGCCGTCGCCTGCAAATCCCGTGCTATTCGTGTGAAAGGCGATGATTGGCTGGCCAGAATGATATTGATCCATAATTGCGGACGTAAACTTTGGTGAGTTGCTATCAAAATTGCGGTTGGGGTCGCACATGACCTGTTTCCGTGGATTGACACCGCAACGGCCATAGCCAGACTGCATCCGCACGCTGCCGGTGCCGCTGTTTACGGCTATACCGACCCCGCCATGCGTTTTGATCGCGGCTACCATTGAATCAAAGGCGGCATTTTCATCGTCATGGGGCACAAGCCACATCGGGCCTGTTATGTTTGCTGAATTCACAAACCTTATTAAGTGCCAATCAAAGCCACTCTCCGAAAAGTGGTATTCGGAAATTTCAAGGCCATTAAAGAATTCAGGATCGCCACGATGCCGCCGGAAATCATCGTCCACCGCCAGCAAATCATTGGCGGTGGTCGTTGACCAATTCGTTTGCGAAGGCACATTGGCACATAATAGCCCTAACGTTATGCCGCAGCATAAGATCAGCCTAAAAATGTGCATGCCCTCTAAACACTCTAACGCGTCATTTTCTTGTAAGTGGCCCGATGTGGCCGGGTCGCTTCGTCACCAAGGCGGGCAATCTTGTCTTCTTCATAGGATTCAAAATTACCTTCGAACCATTCAACATGACTATCACCTTCAAAGGCGAGGATATGTGTCGCAAGACGGTCAAGGAAGAAACGGTCATGGCTGATGACCACCGCACATCCTGCGAAGCTCTCCAACGCTTCTTCAAGAGCCGAGAGCGTTTCAACGTCAAGATCGTTGGTCGGTTCGTCAAGCAGCAGAACGTTGCCACCTTCTTTGAGCATTTTCGCCATATGAACTCGGTTACGCTCACCGCCCGATAGCAACCCTACCTTTTTCTGCTGATCGGTGCCTTTGAAATTGAATGCACCAACATAAGCACGCGTTGGCGTTTCATGTTTGCCCAATTTCATGAAATCCGCCCCACCGGAAATTTCTTCCCAGACATTTTTGTTGGGGTCAAGGTCGTCACGGCTCTGGTCAACAAAGCCCAAGCGGACCGTCTCGCCAATATCAACTTCGCCGCTATCGGGGGTTTCCTGACCGGTGATTAACCGAAACAAGGTCGATTTACCTGCACCATTGGGGCCAATAACACCGACGATGCCGCCGGGCGGAATGCTAAATGACAAGTTTTCGAACAACAATTTGTCGCCATAGGCTTTCGATACATTTTTGACTTCAATCACCTTGCTGCCGAGGCGTTCGGGTATCTGGATAACAATCTGCGCCTTTCCGGGTGTGCGGTTTTCCTGCGCCTCAACCAATTGATCGAACGATTTGATCCGCGCCTTAGACTTTGTTTGCCGCGCCTTGGGGCTTTGCCGGATCCATTCCAGCTCGTCTTTGATGGCTTTCTGCCGTCCGGCATCTTCACGCGATTCCTGTTCGAGCCGCTTGGCTTTCTTTTCCAGGTAGGTCGAATAATTACCTTCATAGACAAAGTAACGGCCGCGATCCAATTCGAGTATCCAGCTGACGACATTGTCCAGAAAATAGCGGTCGTGGGTCACCAGGATGACGTTGCCTTTATAATCGACCAAATGTTTTTCCAACCAGGCGACAGATTCGGCATCAAGGTGGTTCGTAGGTTCGTCGAGCAGCAGGATATCGGGCTTTTCCAGGAGCAATCTTGTCAAAGCAATACGGCGCTTCTCACCACCCGATAAGCTCGTTACCGGACTATCGGCAGGCGGGCATCGCAGGGCATCCATCGCGAGTTCCAACTGGCTATCAAGGCTCCAGCCATCGACGGCATCAATTTTTTCCTGCAACGTGCCCATTTCTTCCATAAGGGCATCAAAATCGGCATCCGCAGGCGGATCAGCCATCAACATCGATATTTCGTTGAACCGGTCCACAAGGTCGGCAACCGCGCGAACGCCGTCCATAACATTTTCTTTTACCGTCTTGTTCGGGTCAAGTTCCGGTTCCTGCGCCAGATATCCCACACGAATATGCTCGCCGGGCCAAGCTTCACCGGTGAATTCGGTGTCCATACCTGCCATAATCTTCATGAGCGTCGATTTACCCGTACCGTTCGGCCCAACAATGCCGATTTTAGCATCCGGATAAAATTGCAGATTGATATTGCTAAGGACGGGCTTGCTCGCACCGGGGAAGGTTTTGGTCATCCCTTTCATTACGTAGCTATATTGCGCTGCCATGTTGGTAACTTTCCTGTCTTGGATATGACGATGATTTGGCCGCTTCACTAGCCATCTGGCCCTGTCCTCGCAAGGCGGGATTGCAAATCGACGGAAGCCTATTATGCCTGTTTTCCATGAACACTCGTACCAGAACATTCGCTGCGGCATCATTGCTGCTGTTTTCAACCCAAAGTTTCGCTGCGAACGCGCAATCGACACTGCCTGAAACACGTGATTTCGCGTTGAAGAATGACCAAGTTGCTTACGATATAATCGAAGGGCTAACCACCGAAATTGGTCCACGACAGGGCGGCACCGAAGCAGAAGCACGCGCCCGAATCTGGTCACTCAACACATTGAAAGCCTTGGGTTTCGAAAATGTCCGTATCGAAGAATATCAGATGCCAACATGGGTCCGGGGCGAGGAAGAGGCTGAGGTTACGTCGCCTTTCAAACAAAAGCTGGCCGTTACGGCACTCGGCAATAGTGGCAGCACCGGCGAGCCGGGGATGGAAGCGGAAATTGTTTATTTCCCAAGTCTGGACGATTTACGCGCCGCACCCGAAGGAAGCTTGAAAGGGAAAATTGCCTTTGTCAGCCACGCCATGCACCGGACGCAAGATGGCAGCAGCTATGCGGCGTTCGGCCCGGCCCGATTTGTTGGCCCAAACATAGCGGCCAAAAAAGGAGCGGCTGCGATCATCATTCGTTCCGCGGGAACCGATTACCATCGTAATCCACATACCGGAAATACGAACTTTGAAGCTGGTGTTATCCCGATTCCTGCGGGCGCTATTTCCATACCTGATGCGGAAAATCTGGAACGTATGCTTGCGCGGGGAAAGCCCGTTACGATGCGGCTGAAACTGACACCCAAAAATATCGGAATGCAGACCTCGGGAAATGTTATTGCCGAAGTACCAGGGTCAAATCCACAATTGCCCATCATAGTAATCGCATGTCATCTCGACAGTTGGGATTTGGGAACTGGTGCGATAGATGACGCCGCAGGGTGCGGCATCATTGGCGCTGCGGCGAAGCATCTTAAATCCTATGGCAAACCTAAACGAACCGTTCGGTTGTTATGGGCTGGCGCCGAAGAAGTCGGCATCTGGGGTGGCAAAGATTACGGTGCAAAACATGCAACAGAAGCTCATGGACTAGCTATGGAATCCGATTTCGGGGCGGGCAATGTATGGGCCGTTGATTTCCTTCTGCCGGAAAGTGCGAGTGATTTGAAACGTCAAATTATCGGGGCACTTGCCCCGCTGGGCGTCGTTCCTCGCCCAAATCCCGCCGGAGGAGGTGCAGATATTGGTGCGATCATAGCGGTTCAGAAACCCGGCATCATCGACCTTCAGCAGGACGGCACAAAATATTTTGATTTACACCACACACCCGACGATACACTCGATAAAATCGACAAGACAGAATTGCGTCAGAATGTCGCTGCATGGGTATCGGTTTTGGCATTGACCGCAAATTATGACGGCCCACTTAGCCCCGAAACAAAGCCATGAAAAATATAGTCTTTCTTGCGATATTGATGACGGCTCTTACGGGCTGCAGTGACGATCCGGCTACAAATATTGCACAGGATACAGAAACGGGGGCTGAAGGCGCGCAGAACCAGATCAAAGCCCGTCAGCATTCAATCGAAGAAGCAGCCGAGCAGGCCACAAAAATAATTGAAGCCGACTCGAAAACAGAAATCGATTCCTTTGGCGAAACCAACAACGGGCTCTAGCGCTGCAAAATCGCTATTTGGTGCCGCTGAACTGGGGCAAATTACGAACGCTCCCTTAACCAATCCTTGAGGTTCTCCGGTTAACGCGAGAACCATGCTAGCGCGCATAGTCATAGTTGATGATCGTTCGACCAATTTGCGCGTCTATGCGCAATATGTCGCAATGATGGGTCCGGAGTATTCCGCCAAATGCTTTCACAGTGCTGTTGAAGCATTGAAATGGCTTGAGACCGAACATGCCGACCTTTTAATCGTTGATTATCGTATGCCGGAAATGGACGGAGCAGCGTTCATTTCCCGATTCAGAGCAAGAACCGTTGGCGCGCACATTCCTGCCATCATCATCACCGCGCGACAGGATCGGGAATGCCGGATTAGCGCCTTGGACGCCGGCGCAACTGACTTTTTACAAAGTCCGGTGTCGCATGTCGAATTCCGCGATCGTGCAATATTATTACTTGGCCAGTTCCAAAAGCAGCAAGAGTTGAAACAGTCTTTGGCATTGAGCAACCGGGTAAATTCTGCCGAAGAAGATGGTAATGAACCCGCGGGCAAATCGATGCTCGAACAGATTATCGACACAACGCCAATCTTAATTAACGCTACAGACCGCAACGGCAAATTCCTGTTTTTGAATTCCTATCAAGCGGCTTTATTTGGCCGTGACCCCGAAGAATTGGTTGGCCATCCCATAGCCGAAATACTTCCTCCCGAGGTTGTTGAGCGCGAACAGCGCCGGAATAATGTGATTTTGGAAACTGGTATCTCAATTCCGAATTACGAAGAAAAATTTATCAGCGAAGATATCGAATTAACATTCCATTGCAACAAGTCACCGTTGTTAAATAAAGATAATCAAACCATCGGGATATTGACGACCGGGCTGGATATTACCGCACGCAAATTTGCCGAAGAACACAGAACCCATTTGGCGTTGCATGATATGTTAACTGGTCTTCCCAACCGGACATTGCTGTCGGAGCGGATGAAAAGTGCAATTGATGATTGCAACACGACAGGAAATGGGGCCGCTTTATTGCTGCTCGATTTGGACCGCTTCAAAGTTATCAACGACACAAGAGGGCATCAAGCGGGTGATATGCTGCTGCGCCAGGTTGCCGAACGACTGAGCGCCGCGTTGGATAAGAACGGCTTTGCCGCCCGTATCGGCGGTGATGAATTTGCAATCGTCATGCAAAACCTCGAAAGCCAGGAACAACTGGTTGCTTGTTGTTCGAAACTGCTGACGCAGATTGGTGAACCTTATTCTGTCGGTGGTGTGGAACAATTGATCGGGGCCAGCATCGGTATCGCGCTGATCCCCGAAGACGGCAATTCATCCGACGAATTGCTGCGTCTTGCCGATCTTGCGATGTATGAAGCCAAATCATCTGGGAGAAACAGATTTTGTTTCTTTTCTCCAAGAATGAACCAGATTGCCCAATTGAATGCCGGAGTAGAAAGCGATCTGCGCGACGCGCTGAATCATGAGCAATTGTTCCTGGAATATCAGCCCATCGTTGACATCGGAACAGGGAATTATGTCGGTCTCGAAGCACTCTTACGGTGGCAGCATCCGGTTCGCGGGCGACTTGTTCCTGCGGACTTCATCCGCGTTGCGAATGATTCCGGCCTAATCGGCAACATCGGGCAATGGGTGGTCAACAAGGCGTGCCAGCAAATTTCCGATTTCGCCCAAGAAGGTATCATATTGCCACCTGTGGCTGTGAATGTGTCGCCCAAGCAATTCCAGTATAGCAATATGAGTGCGGATATTTTGCAGAATGTCGCCAAACACAATATTCCGCGTGGCAAGCTGGCTATCGAAATTACCGAAGAGCTTTTGCTGGACCATAATCAGGAAGTTCGTGACCAATTGATCCAACTACAGTCTGGTGGGGTGGGTATTTCGATTGACGATTTCGGAACTGGATATTCGTCATTGCAATATCTGCGCGACTTGCCGGCTTCACGGCTAAAGATCGACCAGACGTTTATCGCCCGCATTGAAAATTCTTCGGCTGATCGTGCCATTATTTCCACAATCGCGCATCTCGCCCATGCTTTGAATATGCGCGTTGTGGCAGAAGGCGTGGAAAATGAGGCGCAATTTGCGTTGCTTCGTGCATCGGGTTGCGACGAGGTTCAGGGTTTCTTTCTGGGCCGCCCATTGTCCGTAAGCGATCTTCGGACCCTGTTTGCCGAAGACTCATCCCAGGTTGAGACAGGCTTGCAATGATTGCATATCTGAAAAAACTCCGGGGCGACCTTAGCCCCGAACAAGAGATTTTACGCAATCGTCTTGTGATGGGTGGAACGTCCGGCATCGGATGCTATTTATTCGCGTTTGACGCGATCATATTCTCGGCGTTCTTTGCGTATCTTTCGTCCAACGCCATTCTGTATGCCATGCAGAAACGAAATTTTTGGCAACCGGAACAGCGTTGGCTGGCGGCCATCATACTCGATGTGATGATGGCTTTTACCGTCATGCTGCGCGAGCCTGAGCATATGTCCATTTTTTACCCGATCATTCTATGGATGATTTTGGGTAACGGGTTTCGCTACGGCGTAAAATGGCTGTTTGTTGCCGCGATAATGTCGACCATAACCTTTGGCTTTGTAGTCGTATCGACGTCATATTGGCAACAAAACTCATTTCTGGGTTATGCGTTGACCATCGCATTGTTGGTGATCCCCGGATATTGCTCGACGCTGATCCGCAAAATTTCGCATGCCAAAGAACAGGCCGAAATGGCGAGCAAGGCCAAAAGTTATTTTTTAGCCAGCGTCAGCCATGAATTGCGGACGCCGCTGAATGCAATCATTGGCTATGGTAATCATTTGCGCCAATCCGATATGCCGCGCCCTCAAAAGGAAATGGTCGAAGCCAGTGTTCTGGCCGGTGAACATCTCCTGCATCTTATCGAACAATTGATCGAAGTCGCCAAAACAGGGACGGGTTCGGCGCAAGTTAAAACATCGTCGTTCCGGCCAACAGAATTGCTGACCGAAATCCGGAACATTATGGCAGTGCGAATTGAGGACAAGGGCCTGTCGCTTCATTTACAGGCAGAGCCATTGTCCGATCGCTTGGTCGAAGGTCCAACGGATGTTTTACGGAACATCTTGTTGAATCTGGTAGGCAACGCCCTAAAATTCACCGAAGCAGGCAACATTTCGATCCACAGCGGTTTTTCAAAGTTGGGGGATAAGGACCATATCTGGTTTTCGGTCAGTGACACTGGCATCGGAATAGCCGAAAGTGCAATTGAGCGCATATTCCAACCTTTCCAGCAAGCCGATGAAACCGTGCTGAACCGTTTTGGTGGCACCGGCCTGGGCTTGGCAATTTGCAAACAACTTGTCGAACAGGTGAATGGCCGGATCTCTGCCGAGAGCCATTTGGGCCGCGGCAGTACATTTTTGATCGAAGTCCCCGTAAACTTGGTTGCCGTTGAAGAAAATGAGTGGGTTTCGGGAACAAGCGACATTGTTCACATCATATCATTCGGGGACATCGCGCCGGAAATACTTGTCGAGGCGCGAACGGCAGACAATTTCATCCTGCGGCACATCAACTGCGCTAAGCCTGAAGAACTGGCGTCTATAATTGCTGACAAAGGCCTGCAAAACTATAAGGTCGCATTGATCTCCCATGCTTTGGCACGGCAAATCGAGCCTGAAAGCACCATTTGGGATTCATTTGCAGATGCCAAAATAGCACCGGTTCTGGTTTCGGATGCAAATGAAGTGGATATCGAGGAGGTCGCCTTGCGCGCCGCGTTCGCTTCGATTTTGCCGCCCTCACCCAATTTCGCCGAGTTACGAAGCGCGATCAGGATTGGTTGTTCGTTTGCTAGACAGTTCAAACCCATTGAAGATGACGTTGCCCCCGAAAGGCCCAATTATCCACCTCGCAAAATTCTGGTGGCCGATGACAACCGCACCAACCGGAATGTTCTCGGGGCAATATTGGGTTCTGCCAATCATGAAGTTGTTATGGTCACAGATGGTGATGAGGCGTTGGATGCATTGGAAAATGGGCAATTCGACATCCTGTTACTCGATATCAATATGCCGCGTTTGAACGGCATCGACGCGTGTATCATGTGGCGACAGATTGAAGGTGGTCGGCAACATCTACCCATTGTGGGCGTTACAGCCGATGCGACGGCGGAAACGGAAATGCGGTGCAAAAAAGCCGGCATGGACTTACGTATCACCAAGCCGGTCGATGCAAAGCTCTTGCTGGCGACCATCGAGGATCTATGCGGCAGTCAGTCGCAGGGGGCAGCGTTGATGAGCAACATGGCACCCGATCCCTTAAACATCGTTACGCCCATTACGCCTCAGTTGCCGTCCGCAAATGATGCGATTGACCCCGGCCAAATCGAATATCTGATGTCAATCGGGGATGCTTTTTTTGTTTCGGGAATGATCGACGGCTTTTTTGAAGATACCGAACAAACTCTCGAACCGTTACGGACATCCGTACACAACGCCAAAGTGCATGATTTCAGATTTTGTGCACATGCGATCAAGAGCTCGAGCAACAATATGGGAGCCAAAAAACTGGCAGAACTCTGCGGCAAGCTAGAACGCGTCACAGAAGCGGAGTTTGATGAAAACCGTTTTCAATATCTTGATAAAATAGAGCGTGAACTGGACAAAGTGCTCGATGCGCTTAGAGCAATCAGCCGCGACCAATCTTCCGAAAAAATATATTCTTCGGTTAGATAGCGGACGTTAAGCTTCGCTGAATCCGCCGTTCTTGCGCGTCGGCGAGACGTTCCATCTTGCGGACATCCGCCTCGGTTAAGGTCATTGCCGTTTCTGCCCAGATATTGGTTATCCGCAGCAATTCTTCCAATTCCACCGGATCAGCAGCACGGCGCGCTAAATAGACCGCCCGTTCGGCGGCAAATCGTGCTCGGCCTTTCTGACAATATTCGACAATCGCCGCCTCCCCCTGCCCATCTTCGACCAGGATATCCACTATGCCGAGTTCGAACAATTCCTCTGCACTGTGAATTTTACCTTCTAAAATAAAGCTCTCCGCCTTTTTTCGGCCGACCCGACGCAAAAGAAAGCTATATGCTCCCATCCCCGGAAACAAATTGAATATGATTTCGGGCAGACCCATTCGCGCGCTGCGTTCGGCGACAAGAATATCAAAAGCCAATGCATGTTCAAAGCCGCCGCCCAGCGCATCTCCTTGCACCAGCGCCATTGTGATGATCGGAGCTCCAAAACTGTTGGCATTTGCATATTGCATCCGCACACATGTTTCGGCGTAGCTCCGCATCGCCGCCAAATCACGATTGCGAATACATTCGGCAAAGTGGCGCAGGTCGCCGCCCAGATTATATATGCCGGGGGTTTTAGATCCGCACACAAAATAGCGCAAATCATCATGCGTACTGTTTGTTGGCATGGTATAGTTATTGGCAATCCAATCCTGCACCTGCTGAATTTCAGCGCCCAGGCTATAAGTATAGCTCGGCCGGCCAGTCTGATCCATGAAACACCAGAAGATTTTATCTTCACGATCATGTCGAAGCGAGATTTCACGAAAATTGCGGTCAGTTATCGGAACGCCCAACACGCGTTCCTGCACCGCGAGCGCCGGATTTTCATTTGCGCTTTCAACAACGCGAGAGTGGAATGCCATAAAACCCCCGATAAATCAGTGTCCGGCCACCCCAACCAGAATCTTTGCATAGCATAAATTTCTAAACTGCAAGATGAAATATTATCGAGTGCGGTTATATTTTCAGGCGTTGCATATTGTAAATGTTATCGAATTCACGTTGTGTTCACCAGCAAGTTTAATTGGTGGTCAGAACATAGACCAACGGTGTCAGCAACGTCGGCGCAATCTGGAGTGCATCCTTAAACAAGCGCCGGGCCTGAGAATCGCCAACAACAACCACGTCGTTCGCAAAGACCTCTGGATCATTATATACGCCGCGACGTATCGCCTTCAAATTATACAACGCCGCCATTTTTTGTCCGTTTACCGTGCGAAAAATTACGACATCGTCCAACTTTGCGAATTCGGCTGTACCTTTTGCAACGGCCACGGCCCGCATCAACGTCATGCGTCCGATAACGGGATAAAGCCCCGGTTCGCGAACCTGACCATCGATCGTAACAACCTGACTGACTGTTTCCTTCAAATTGACGGTAACTTGTGGGTCACGGACATATTGACCGCGCAAACGAGCTTCAATTTCTTCCTCAAGTTCCCCAGGTGTCTTACCTGCGGCGGTAATTATACCGGCCAACGGAAAGGAAATGCGGCCTCCTGCGTCGGTTTGAACCTCCTGCTTGCTGAGTTCTTCGATGCCGAAAACGTCAATGGTCAACTTGTCAAATGGTCCAATAAGATAAGGCCGATTCTGCTCGAACAAATCCAGACGAGTGGGTTCCGGCAAAACATCACTGTCCACAATTTTTATGTCCGAAGCACTGTCTGTGCTGCCTAATTGCGAGCTCCCGCAAGAGGCCAGTGCAAACGACATAACAAGCAGCAAGAATCGGTAACGCATTTTAATATCCCAGAATTTATATGACGCTGTGCTAGCGAACACCTCAGATTAAAGCCACCACTTTTGGATTTTGGTTCGCCATGACAAATGGCGGAGAGATAGTCCGTATAACTATGGTCAAATATGTCAGCTATTCTAGCAGTTCCGTTCATCGAGCGTAATTACTCCCACATTTTATCCCACGTTCAAGCCGAGTCTGTCAAAATTCGTGAGGGCCGCTAACGCTGGAGAAAACCGACATGCTGGTTCAAAATCCTCCATCGGGGTTTTCCGATTTCCATTTGTCCAGTGACCGCTTGGCATCACGCAGCGCAGCGCTGCCAGCAAACCGTTTAACTATTCGTCAGAGCTCCAGCCATACCGTCTCCTCAGTATTCGCTGCACCTTTTCGTCTGCTTCGATGAGCTCACTATCCGACATCTTACTTCTAATTATGTTTATAATCCCAAGATTGGCGGCAGTTGACTTTCTGCCACCTTGACCGTTGGAAGGTCCTAAGGAACTGGCACCGGTCGATTTAGGTTCTTTTTTTGGTTCTTTATAAGGTTCGGCCTCAAGTTTTGAGGGGGTGAGGCTCGGATTTCGAGGGGGCTGCACACGATAATCGAGGGGGTCACTGGGTTTTTCCGGTAGCCTAGCCCCCACGGATTTTGAGGCAGTGACGGTATACATTATCGGGCTCGTTGCGCTGTTGAGAAGGTGTTTGTAAGCATCGACCGGATCGACGCAACCAATATCAACCAACCAATTTACGAGTGGTTCAGTCTTAGTTTTATCGAAACGCCCACGCCGCAAATGGGCCATGACCTCAGCCAAACGAGACACGCCATCAGGCCAAGGCCGTTGATCCTCTGCACTAACCGGATGGATCGCGTATAGGGTCGACCGGCCCTCTCGAATATAGCAGCTGATGTGTCCGCCCGCAGTGAGCCTTTTGATTGCTTCACGTGCCGTAGTTTCTCTGCATCGAGCCAAGCGGGTTAGCATTCCACGTCCAATCCATGTCAGAGGAACGGCATCTTTCGCGCAATTCGCTAACACAATCAGGACCATCGCTTCGCTGCATATCGTTACGCTGCTTCCCATGGCACGTTTCATCAGCTTCAAGCCCATTGGTCGATTTCCACCGCTTCACCGGCGGCCAAATGGCAGCGCGTCTAAAGTCATCTCGCGCCCATGGTAGGCAGACTGGCAAGCCACGTTTCGGCATCCGCCTTTGCAACCCGGCTGGCATTGCCAAGCTTGGTGAGGCGGACTCGACCGGCCTTTACTTGGCGGTAAAACTCAGTCCGGCTAATGGAATACCGCATGAGAAACTCACTAACTGTCATAAGTTCGGGTGTCATAAATCATTCCTTTCCAATCACGTCGACGGCGACGCGAATCGAAAGTGCCAAAGTGTTCCACGGTCCGTAAGGCGGAATTCAGGAACAGCCCCAACAAGCGCAGAATCTCTGCTATTTTTGGAGAATTATAGGGTTGGCAAGCAATGCGAAGTTAAAAGCCATTACGGTTCGTGCCAAACGGTCAAGTTTCGTTGCAGAATACTGTTCTACGATTTCGGATTAGCAGCCTGAACAAACGGCAGCTAACAAGGGCTTGAAATGGTTGCCCGAATGACCGAAAAGTTGTGGTTTCCTGCCTGTCCGCTTTTGGCATCCTAATTGGCCGAAGCAGACATTCAAAGGAGGTAGCGGGCATGACAGCTTTGCGCCCAATTGGCGTCAACCACGATCGCTTCGGACGATCCTGCAAGCGGATGATCGGACTACACCAATCCCTGACCCTCTGAACCCGGAGGATTCCTGGAGTATGTGCGGCCAGTAAAGCCGTGTATGCACGCCACCTTGCACGGGTGCCTGCCCTTACCCCTGGTTGGATCAGCATGGCTCTTCGCAGTCACCAAAGAGTCTAATTTTAGGCTTAACCATCACGTAACAATTTCAGTGCGTGCATTACATTTTTCAAGTTGTTATGTCCGCGTTAACAGACATCCGTTGGAACGGGCTTAGCGCGTCGCTCTCCGGTGGTGCTGAGGCCGCGCTGCGGACCGCAACCACAGAGGCAAGCCAAAATGACTCCACTGTTCGCCCGATCGGGATCCGAGTTCCTCGTCAACACCGCGACGTTCGACAATCAGAACCAGCCCACGATCACGTCGCTTGCCTCGGGCGGGTTCGTGGTCAGCTGGTTTGATGCAAGCGGTCAGGGCGGCGATGCGGACGTTGGCGGTATCAAGGCGCAGATCTTCGATGCTACAGGGGCCAAATTAGGTGCCGAGTTCCTCGTCAACACCTCGACGTTTGGCACACAGCAACAACCGACGATCACGTCGCTCGCCTCGGGCGGTTTCGTGGTCAGCTGGTTTGATGCAAGCGGTCAGGGCGGCGATGCCAGCGGCAGCAGCATAAAGGCGCAGATCTTCGATGCGGCGGGCGTCAAATCGGGGGGCGAGTTCCTCGTCAACACCGCGACGCTGAACGAACAGTCCGGGCCGACGATCACGTCGCTCGCCTCGGGCGGGTTTGTGGTCAGCTGGAACGATCGAAGCGGCCAGGGCGGCGCTGAGTTGGGCAGCTATGACGTCAAGGCGCAGATCTTTACCGCCGCCGGGGTCAAATCGGGAGGCGAGTTCCTCGTCAACACCATCACCACGGGCGCTCAAGAGCAGCCGACGATCACGTCGCTCGCCTTGGGCGGGTTTGTGGTCAGCTGGATCGACGTCAGTGGCCAGGGCGGCGATGCGAGCGGCACCAGTATCAAGGCGCAGATCTTCGACGCCGCCGGGGTCAAATCGGGGGGCGAGTTCCTCGTCAACACCGCAACGCTGGGCGAACAGTTTCAGCCGACGATCACGTCGCTCGCCTCGGGCGGGTTTGTGGTCAGCTGGGGCGACGTCAGTGGCAGTGGCCAGGGCGGCGATGCGAGCGGCACCAGTATCAAGGCGCAGATTTTCGATGCGGCGGGCGTCAAATCGGGGTCCGAGTTCCTCGTCAACACCGCGACGCTGAACAATCAGCAACAGCCGACGATCACGTCGCTCGCCTCGGGCGGGTTTGTGGTCAGCTGGATCGACGTCAGTGGCCAGGGTGGCGATGCGAGCGGCACCAGTATCAAGGCGCAGATCTTCGACGCCGCCGGGGCCAAATCGGGGTCCGAGTTTCTCGTCAACACCGCAACGTTTAACAATCAACAGGAGCCGACGATCACGTCGCTCGCATCGGGCGGGTTCGTGGTCAGCTGGACCGATTCGAGCGGCCAGGGCGGCGATGCGAGTAGCAATAGCATCAAGGCGCAGATCTTCAACGTCGTTCAAGAAAATACGGCACCGACGATCAACTCGAACGGGAGTGGGGCGACGGCATCGCTGAGCATCGCTGAGAACGAAACCATCGTCACCACCGTGGTGGCCACAGATCCCGACATCGCCGCCGCAATTGTATACAGCCTGTCTGGCGGCGACGATGTGGCGCTATTTACGATCGATGCCGCCACAGGCGTGCTCGCCTTTGCATCCGCACCGAACTTTGAGGCCCCGGCCGATGTCGGTGGAGACAATGTCTATAACGTTATCGTCCGCGCGAGCGACGGCACACTGTTCGACGAGCAGGCCATCGCGGTCACGGTCCTGAACGACGCGTCCGAAATCTTCACCGGCACTACCGGCAATGACACGATCGTCGGCACTGGCGATGATGACATTCTCACCGGCTTGGCGGGCAACGACATCCTGAATGGCGCAGGCGGGAATGACACAGCCAGTTACGCAGGCGCAGCGGGATCGGCGCGCGTTAGTCTTGCGTTGGCGACCTCCCAAAACATAGGTGTGGACGGCAGGGACACGCTGATCTCGATCGAGAATCTGATCGGCTCGAACTTCAATGACGTTCTGACCGGCAATGCCGTCGCAAACATCCTCGATGGGGGCGCAGGCAACGATACTTTGATCGGCGGCGCCGGCAATGATTCACTGCTGGGAGGTCTCGGCAACGACAGGCTCGATGGCGGTTTGGAGATCGACACGCTTGACGGGGGTGCCGGCAATGACACCTACACCGTCAACGAAACCGGCGATGTCGTGATCGAGGGCGTCAATGCAGGGACCGATCTCGTCAATGCCAGTGCGAGCTTTACGCTCACAGCCAATGTGGAGAAGCTCACGCTGACCGGCGTGGGTGACTTTGATGGCACGGGTAACGACCTTGCCAACACGCTGATCGGCAATGCCGGAAACAATGTGCTGACCGGCGGTGCAGGCAAGGACACCATCAAAGGCCAAGCGGGCAATGACCGCATCATCGGTGGCCTCGGCGCTGACTTCCTTACCGGCGGCACAGGGTCCGATACGTTCGTGTTCGACAGCCTCGGCACAACACTCGACAGGGATACGATCAAGGACTTTGTCAGCAATGATGACACCATAGAAATAATGCGTTCGGCCTTCGGTGCTTTTGCGGAGGACGCTTTAGGTGTTCTCGATGCCTCAGCATTTACGATTGGCACGAAAGCGACCACAGTCGACCATCATCTGATCTACAATGCTGGCACGGGCGCACTCTTCTACGACGCCGACGGGTCGGGCCTCGGCGCGCAGGTGCAGATCGCTTTGTTCAGCACTAAGCCTACTCTCGGTGTGACGGATTTCCTTCTGATTTAGGGAGCGGCCGCACTGTTTCATGTGTGCACTCAGACTTGCATTGAGATGCCGGAGATATGCTGGGTTATCTCATGATTTCAATGTATCCAGTCCGCGATCAATGAGCTTACACCAGCAAGATGAAAGAACGGCGGGTTTTAACAGACGCCCCGCACGGCACAAACGTCCGCAATGTTGTCGTGTCCCGACAGTCCGGTTTTATTGCATGATGCCCTTAGGCTGCCCTTTGTTAAGCTGATGAACAAACGGCAGCTAACGAGGGTCTAAATTTATTGCCTGAATGTCTGGAATGTTGTGGTCAGGCGACGGTCTGCTTTCAGTTGGTAAAGCCTTAAATCGGACATTTAGCCTCCGATAAAACGATCAGTGCCTAGGGGCGTAAGCGACCCGTCAATCACAATCGCGGCGCCATCAATGAACAAGGAGCTTTGGGATTTCCCTTGCTGCCATAACGTCAGCATAAACCGACGATCTGCATCTATTCCATCTATCGATAGGCTGATCGGTAGCGGCTCCCATTCGGGAGCAAAACCACGAGCATCATAGTCCACCGTTAGCTTCTCGCCGGGCTTGAGCAACCAACACCAGCATTCCATTTCAACAAAAACCACAAGGTCTTCGGGCAGTTCGTTGGTGAAAGTTTGCCGAACGCGGGTCATTTACCGATCCTGCGAGAATGTCAGCTATCGGGCAAGAGCAAAGTACGATCCTATGACTGGAATGTTGTCGTTTTCTGCCCGACCGCTTTGGCGCATTTGTTGTGGGGAGCGGACATTGCTTTATCTGCACCACGCTGGCAACATGGCTGGATGGCAAAGCTCCTTTCGGTTGTCGAAGATGTATTCGAAATATCAGGTCGAGGACCGGTAGTGATTGTGCCGGGCATCCCGCGGCAAGGAGACTGGCATGTCAAAATCGGAGATTCCCTGACGCTAAAGCTTCCAGATGGCACCATAACATCAACGGAGGTGCGCGGGATAGAAATGGCGTCGCTGCCTCACCCTCGCTCTATTCCGATCCTGCTCGGTTTGGGGCTCACGAAATGCGACGTCCCAATCGGCACCGAAGTGTGGGTTGAGTGAATGTCCGCAAGGTTGTCGTTCAACAACAGTCCGCTTTGGCAGATTTGTTGTGGGAAGCGGCGCCTCGGAGAATGTATTAGTCTACCACTCTCCAGTCTATAACTGGCTCGCGCTTATTTTCGTAAAACTTCCTCTTCTCCAATAAATCGCAGAACAAAGTGCCGTGGATGCCCCGCACATCCGGCTTGGCGACTTCTCGACCCCAGACCGGGCCCATGACATCGTCCACGCGATCCTCACCTAACCGCATGATCATGTCTTCTATGAATTCGATATTTTGTCCAGAGGCCGGAAATATCAGATCGAACTCTTCGTCGGTAACTGCAAATATCGAGTAAGCCGCGTTCACAGCGCCATCTATGAATTGGATGTTTTTCATTCGTCACCTCCATCCCACAAAGTAACGGATCGGGGAACGTCCGCAATGTTGTCGTGTCCGGTTAGTCCGCTTTTATCGCATATTGTCCGAAAGCGGCCCTTCGTTCAGCCTATAAACCAACGACAGCTAACGAGGGCTCGAACTTGTTGCCTGAATGTCTGGAATGTTGTGGGAAGCGGACATAGGCCGACCATAGTCGGTCGAACTCTGCCGATTCCATTTCAGTATTTCCTGACGCTGCGATCTTTACAAGATCGAAGACGCCACGCTCTGCAATCGTTGGCTGGCCTGGATGCCGGTGAACGATGTTCCCGCTCAAATCGAAACCAAGTTCGCGCGTGATCGCGCCGTGTTCATCAATCTCGGTAACAATTCGCGTGAGGCCCCAAGCATCCGCAAGACCGATCAATTCCGCCTCTGTCCATATCAAGATACGTGGCATGGTATCGAGCATAACGCCGCAGCAAATTTCTGCAATGTTGTCGTATTCTGTCTGTCCGCTTTTATCGCATACTGTCGAAAAGCTGCCCTTCGTTCTGCCTATGAACCAACGGCAGCTAACGAGGGCTCGAATTTGTTGCCTGTATGTCTGGAATGTTGTGGTTTGCGGACAGGCAGCTTTCAGGAGGTTGAGGCCAGTAGCAGTCATTCATACAATTTTGGCGACGACAGCTTCGCGCCAAATGAACATGTTTAGCGACCTGCTACACGATCCCAAAAGC
>NZ_JBJXFW010000030.1:0-10233 GCF_046154385.1 Sphingorhabdus sp.
GCATCCATCAACGAAAAGGTCGCAATCCCCGCGCACGCGACCAGGAAAGGAATCGCCGGTCTGGGATGGAGGCCGGCCATCAGGATGCGGGTTTGAACATTGCAAAGTAACGGTAGATGTCTTCTTCGCTCCGGCTTGCTGCATTGCGCCAACTGATCGCGTCTTTTTTGCTGTTCAACAATATGCCGTCTGAAGAGACGACCATCACCAGCGGCGTATTTTTGACCTTTTTGATACCAAAACGCCGCGCGATATCGAGATTGCGGCCCTCACCCGTTTGCGGCGTCCCGACGTCGACATAAACGATGCGATAGCGGTCGCGCATCATGTTCATGAAACGGGGCGTGTCGAGCCATCCGGCCAGGCCGACACTGTCGTGGCACCAGTTGGCACCCAAGATTACGAGCACCGTTTTGCCATCCCGCTTTGCATCGGCCAGCGCGCGGTCAACGTCGGTTTGGGCATCACGATCTGCGAAAAAGGCAAGCCCCTCAGGGTTCGCTTTATGGCTAGCTATTGCAGGCGGCGGGACTGGTAAACGTGGTTCGGACGCGGGTGTTGCGGCGATCAACAGTGCAAGCAATAGTCCGCCGGTCATGCTGCACCCGCCAGTGTCGCCAACGCGTCGCCATCCACGCGGAACGTCGTCCATTCATCCATCGGCTTGGCGCCCAAAGCCTTGTAAAAGCGGATGGCCGGTTCGTTCCAGTCAAGCACCCACCATTCCAGCCGCGCGCAATCGCGTTCGACCGCCAAATGCGCCAACCGTTGAAGGAACGCCTTGCCAAGCCCTGTGCCCCGAGCTTCGGGACGGACGAACAAATCTTCCAGATAGATTCCAGGCTTTCCTTCGAATGTCGAGAAATTGTGGAAGAACAACGCGAAGCCCTGCGCCGCGCCGTCCACTTCGCCTATCAGAACTTCGGCATAGGGACGCCCCCCTGCACTCTGGCCAAACAGCCGTTCGCCAAGAGCAGCTTCGTCAAAACGAACTTCATGCGACAGCCGCTCATATTCAGCCAAATCGCGAATGAATTGGGCGATTAGGGGAAGGTCGGCGGGTGTAGCCATCCGGATTGCATGGTTCATCTGATTTACCTCACATCGATTGATGCTTGGCAATTGTTGCCGCATCCAGCCTTAGAAAACGCGCCGCATTGTTATAAAAAATGTTCCGCTTTTGCGCCTCGTTTAGAAAGGGCGCGTCCTTGATAACCTGAATGCTGCGCTCAATAGTTTCAGGCCAAACCATCTGGTCCGATCCGAACATGATCCGTTCGCCGAAGCCAGCGTCGACCAGCGACTGCAAATAACGGTAAAAGGTAGGTCGTGGCTGAGTATAAACAATCACGCCGGTATCCAGATAAACCTGCGGATGCGCGTAGAGAAGCGCCATCGTATCATCGAGATAGGGGAAGCCGGCATGCATGACGTTCACCCGTAACTTGGGATGCTTCACGAGCACCTCCTCAAGCAATGTCGGGTTTGACAGCTTGGCCCGATAGCCACTTCCGGGGAAGTAAGCGATACCCGGCGCGCCGGGACCCATGTGGATTGCAACGGGAACATCGTTCGCTTCGGCGGCTGCCCACAAGTCCTTGAGCCGCGCGTCGTCGGGAGCAATGCCGTCATATTGGAAACCCAGTTCGCCCAACACCGCAATGCCGCCACTTTTCTTAATGTCAGCCAATTCCTTGCCGAATTCTGCCGGAATGGGCAGATCAGGCATTAGGCTGGGCATGACGCGATCAGGCGAAGCCGCCTTCCACGCCTGCAGCAATTTCATTCGGCCGCTGACCACGCCGATGACATTATGTTTTTCCATTACGGCAAGAGACTGGCGCATGACCTCTTCCGTCGTTTCAGGCGACCAGATGGGATCGGTGCAGTTCGGCTTTTTGAACGTCCCTACAAACATGTCGAGAATAGTCTTGCTATTGTCCCATGTCGGCATCGGGTTGAGCGGAGTACACATCGCCAAAGGAGGCGGCCCCTGATCATCGGCCGTCAGTGCATGGATATGCATGTCAATTATCGGCTCGCGCGCCGCAACATTCCCTGCATAGCCAAGCAGTCCGGCAGCCACCACGGCCGATAACATCTTCTTCATACACGCAAACTCCCCTGATTTGAATTTTAGGGGATTGCACCTCGTCACTTATGCGTCAAGCGGCCTTACCGTGCAGCGTATCCATGCTGACGCTTGCCCCTGCGTCTATTTCCGCCGCCTTTGCCTCGACCAGCTTGACTATATGGCTGATCATGTCGGAATCTTCGACATGGTGGTCGGTCACGCCCGACAGATAGACCATATGTTTGCCGTTGCCGCCGCCTGTGATGCCGATGTCGGTTTCGCGCGCTTCGCCCGGGCCGTTTACCACACATCCCAGGACCGAAAGGCTCATCGGTGTCTTGATATGGCCGAGTGCATCTTCCAGTTTCTGCACCGTGCGGATCACGTCAAAGCCCTGCCGCGCGCAACTTGGGCAGCTCACCACCCGCACGCCGCGGGTGCGCAGGCCCAGTGATTTCAGGATTTCATAGCCGACGCGGACTTCTTCTTCCGGTTCGGCGGAGAGTGACACGCGAATGGTGTCCCCAATCCCGGCCCAAAGCAAATTCCCCATACCGATGGAAGATTTAACCGTGCCGCCGATCAAGCCACCGGCTTCGGTAATTCCAAGATGCAACGGACAATCAACCGCATCGGCCAGCCCCATATAGGCAGCAACCGCGAGGAAAACGTCGGACGCCTTCACCGCGACCTTATATTCATGAAAATCCCGGTCTTGCAGCAATTTGATATGATCGAGCGCGCTTTCAATCAGCGCCTCGGGGCACGGCTCGCCGTATTTTTCGAGCAAGTCTTTTTCCAGGCTGCCCGCATTTACACCGATCCGGATTGCGCAGCCATTGGCCTTGGCCGCGTTCACCACCTCGTTCACGCGGTCCGCCGAGCCGATATTGCCCGGGTTGATCCGCAAACATGCCGCACCTGCGTCTGCGGCCTCAAGCGCGCGTTTATAATGGAAATGGATATCGGCAACGATGGGCACGTTTGCTGCACGGACGATCTGCTTGAGCGCGGCGGTACTCTCTACATCCGGGCAAGACACGCGGATAATGTCCGCGCCCGCATCTTCACACCGGCGGATCTGGTCAATCGTTGCACCGGCATCGCTGGTCAGCGTGTTGGTCATGGTTTGCACCGTAATCGGAGCATCCCCGCCAACAGGGACGTTACCAACCATGATCTGGCGAGACGAACGGCGCGCAATATCGCGCCAGGGGCGTATGGAAGACATGGATCGGATATAGAACCAATAGATTTTGGCCGCAATCGCGAAGGTGCACCAAATAGACATGGCACCGATAATGTCTTTATTTAGCAGCCTTGTGCTGACACATATGATTGGGTTCAAGTGGCAAGGGCGCGTGACAGTCGCTTCGACCCTGGAAAAATGTTCTACCAAAGGATTGATATGGCGAAATTTTTCTGTTCATTATGGTTTCTATTGATACTATCTGGCACAACATCGATTGCCGCGCATCCGGGCGGTCATGATCGTGATTTGGAAGGGGAAAGCGTGACAGCCGAAAAGAAATGGACACTGGTTATTCACGGCGGCGCGGGCAGCATGTTGCGTGATACGATGCCGGCCGAAAAAGACGCCGCTGCACGCGCCGGGTTGACCCGCGCATTGGAGGCGGGATCGGCTGTTTTGGAAAAAGGCGGAACCGCAATGGATGCGGTCAGCGCCGCAATCATGATTCTGGAAGATGACGAACATTTCAACGCCGGTAAAGGCGCTGTGTTTACCTATAAGGGCATCAATGAGCTTGATGCAGCGATCATGGATGGCAAAACCTTAGGCGCAGGCGCTGTCACCGGTGCGCGATATACAAAAAACCCGATCCTACTTGCCCGTGCGGTGATGGAAAAGAGCCCGCATGTCATGCTCAGCCGCGAAGGCGCTGATGAATTCAGCCGTGAACAGGGGTTGGAACAAGTAAACCCGGATTATTTTGCAACACCCGAACGCTGGCGGCAATTGGAGGAATTAAAGGCCAAGAAACTGGGCTGGTATGATGTCGACCTGAAATACGGCACCGTAGGCGCTGTCGCGGTGGACACGCATGGTGATGTTGCCGCTGGCACATCAACCGGTGGGCTAACCGGGAAGCGCTGGGGCCGTATTGGCGACAGTCCGGTGATTGGCGCCGGCAATTATGCCGATAACAGGGCGTGTGCCGTATCGGCAACCGGCGCGGGCGAATTTTTCATCCGCCTTGGTGTTGCGCACGAAATTTGCGCGCGGATGCGAATGCTGGGTGAAGATTCCAAAATTGCGGCGGATCATGTGCTGAAAGAATTGGAGTTGCTGGGCGGAACGGGCGGCGTGATCGTGACAGATCCTGATGGTACCGCGACCATTTCGTTCAACACGCCCGGAATGTATCGCGGGAAAGCGACCAGCGCAGGCGACAAGATGGTTGCGATTTACGGGGATGAGTAAGCCCCGCAATTTCAGCAATTAATATGTAACATGAACGGGTTACGGGCAGCCGCATGAAACGCTTCTTTATAGCATTGATTGTTTTCGCGCTACCGCTTCAACCCGCTCAAGCATGGTCGCAATATGGCCATGAAACGGTGGCCAAGATCGCGCACGCCAATATTTCCGACGCGGCCCGCGCCCAGCTGCGGCGTTTGTTGCGCGCCGCGCCGCTTATCGGCACCCCAAAATGCCCATTGCAGAATATAGAGGACGCAAGCGTTTGGGCGGATTGCATCAGGCGCGATCAAGTGCGTTGGGGGTATAGCAGCAGCTGGCATTACCAGAATGTCGATATTTGCAAGCCGTTCGACCTGCAAAGCGCATGTGCGGGAGGCAATTGTGTTTCGGCGCAGATTGATCGCAACTTTGCCTTGCTAAAGGACAAAGCACTGCCCACCCATGTCCGGTTGGAGGCATTGGCGTTTCTGGTGCATTTTGTCGGTGATTTGCACCAACCATTGCATGCAGGCGACCGGCGTGATCGCGGCGGAAATGATGTTCGCGCTAATTATGGAGTCATTCCGGGGCAGAATCTGCACTCTATTTGGGACGGTGCATTGGCCGAGCGGGCAATATCAGCTGCGCCGCGCATCGTGAGGCGTTTTTCGGAACAAGAAGCTGCGGAAAAGGCAAAGGGAACTTCACGCGACTGGAGTGAGGAAAATTGGGCTCTATCCCGTGACATTGCCTATCAACGCGCCGTCGATGGCGACCCATGCGGTCCAAAAGCAGAGCAGCCGGTCACGATAGATGAAGCCGATGTAGCCGCCACGCGCGCCGCATTGCGATTACAAATCGAGCGGAGCGGACTGCGGCTCGCCAGGTTGCTGGAACAGGCTCTGATTTAACTGTCGCAACGCATTTGTTGACCTAGGTCAATGAATGCCTTTCCCAAAAGGTCCATCGCCAGTCCGAACCGCTGACAGACTGGCGGTCGGGGAACGATAATGGATATTCTTTTAACGCGCGTGGGTGCGTGGTTGTTTGTGGCATTTCTTGCTTTCATTGCAATGGCAGCAGGGGCGGATCAGGCCTATTCCTTCCATATGGGGATTGTCTGCATAGCCGCGCTTTTGGCGATGCTGGCATCGATGAACGGGTTTGATTTTCTGACCCAGCGTTTTCCGGCGCTTGGCGGATCCGCCGTTCAGTCCCGTTATGATGACGACCCTATCCGCTGGGGGGTGATTGCGACATTATTCTGGGGCATCGCAGGCTTTACAGTCGGGCTGGTCATCGCTTTGCAGCTCGCCTTTCCGGCGTTGAACCTGAACCTTGAATACACCACCTTCGGCCGCCTGCGTCCTTTGCACACCTCGGCCGTCATTTTCGCATTTGGAGGCAATGCGCTGATCGCGACAAGTTTCTATGTCGTCCAGCGCACGTGTCGGGCGAGACTCGCCTTCCCCGGTCTCGCCCGTTTTGTTTTCTGGGGCTATCAGCTCTTTATCGTGCTCGCGGCCACCGGCTATCTGATGGGCGTAACCGAAGGCAAGGAATATGCCGAGCCCGAATGGTATGTCGACATCTGGCTGACCGTGGTTTGGGTCAGCTATCTGGCGGTTTTTGTCGGCACGATCGTAAAGCGCAAAGAGCCGCATATCTATGTCGCCAACTGGTTTTACCTCAGCTTCATCATCACCGTGGCGATGCTGCATCTGGTCAACAACCTGTCGATGCCCGTCAGCATCTTTGGATCCAAAAGCTATAGCGCCTTTGCAGGGGTCCAGGACGCGCTGACCCAATGGTGGTACGGCCACAATGCCGTCGGATTTTTCCTGACCGCCGGTTTCCTTGCGATGATGTATTATTTTGTGCCCAAGCAAGCGGAACGCCCGGTCTATTCCTATCGCCTTTCCATCGTCCATTTTTGGTCGTTGATTTTCCTCTACATCTGGGCAGGGCCGCACCATTTGCATTACACCGCACTGCCCGACTGGGCGCAGACGCTGGGGATGGTGTTCTCGATCATCTTGTGGATGCCAAGCTGGGGCGGGATGATAAATGGCCTGATGACGCTGAACGGTGCATGGGACAAGATCCGGACCGATCCGATCATCCGCATGATGGTCATGGCGCTCGCATTTTACGGCATGAGCACGTTTGAAGGACCGATGCTGTCGATCAAGGCCGTCAACAGCCTGTCGCATTACACCGACTGGACCATCGGCCATGTGCACAGCGGCGCGTTGGGCTGGAACGGTATGATTACTTTTGCCTGCCTATATTATCTGTTCCCGCGGCTTTGGGGCCGGGCCCGCATGTATTCGTTGCGGATGATTAACTGGCACTTCTGGCTCTCCACTCTGGGCATCGTCTTTTACGCGTCCGCAATGTGGGTATCGGGCATCATGCAAGGTCTGATGTGGCGTGAATATGGGGCCGATGGCTATCTGGTTTACTCGTTCGTCGAAACCGTCGCGGCCATGTTCCCCATGTACCTGATCCGGGCCTTTGGCGGGCTGCTCTATCTCTCGGGTGCGCTGGTCATGGTCTACAATGTGTGGATGACGGTGGCAGGCAAGCTGCGCGACGAAAAACCGATGACCGAAACGCCTTATAATCCTGAAGCTGACCGGCCCTATGTCGCCGTTCCGGCCGAATAAGGAGCATCTTTAATGACAAGCAAATCCGAAACCGCAGCCTTCAGCCACAAAAATCTGGAGCGTAATGTGACCCTGCTCGGGCTATGCGCTCTTGGTGCAGTGGTCATTGGCGGGATTGTCGAAATTGCCCCGCTGTTCTGGATCGATTCCACAGTCGAAAAGGTTGAAGGGATGCGCCCTTACACCCCGCTCGAGTTGACGGGTCGGAACATATATGTCCGCGAAGGGTGCTATTTGTGCCACAGCCAGATGATCCGCCCGTTCCGTGACGAGGTGGAGCGTTACGGCCCCTACAGCCTGGCGGCGGAGAGCATGTACGACCATCCATTCCAATGGGGTTCCAAGCGCACCGGGCCTGATCTGGCCCGCGTGGGTGGCCGCTATTCGGACGAATGGCATCGCGCCCATTTGAAAGACCCGCGCAGTGTCGTGCCGGAATCCATCATGCCACCTTATGCGTTTTTGGCAGAGCGCGAGATCAAGGTTGGCGATATGACGGCCCATTTAACGGCGCTGTCTCGTGTCGGCGTACCTTACAGCCGTGAAGCTATCCAACAGGCCGATGCCGATCTGGTCGCGCAAGCCGACCCCAACGCCGACGGCGAAGCATTGAAGAAGCGATATCCCAAGGCGCAGGTCCGTGATTTTGACGGCAACCCTTCCCAGGTGACCGAAATGGATGCGGTTGTCGCTTATCTGCAAATGATCGGAACGCTGGTCGATCATCAAAAGGCCAAAGCTTATGAGCAACCACGATGACCTATAACGACCTTCGCCACTTTGCTGACAGCTGGGGTCTTCTCACCATGGGGATTTTGTTCCTCATTCTGGTCGCATGGCCGTTTCGCAAAGGAGCTGCACGACGCAACGAAGATGCGGCACATATCATATTCAGGGATGATGAAAATGACTGAGAACAAACGCGTTGATGCGGCCACGGGTACGCAAACAGTCGGTCATGAATGGGACGGCATTGAAGAGCTCGATACGCCCATGCCACGTTGGTGGGTGCTGTCATTTTGGGGCACGATTGTCTGGGGCATCATTTATATTCTGCTGTATCCCGCAATTCCGTTACTTAATAGCGCCACACCCGGCCTGTGGAACTGGACGAGCCGGGGTGAGTTGCAGCAGGAGCTAAAAGCGGAAACTCTCCGCCGTGCGCCGGTCACCAGCGCGCTTGCCGCAATTCCGGTCGAACAATTGGCCGGCAATGAAAAGCTTTACCAAGCCGCCATTGAAGGGGGCCGGGCGGCGTTCAAGGTGCATTGTGTGCAATGCCACGGGTCGGGCGCAGCCGGTTCAAAAGGCTATCCCAATCTGAATGATGATGACTGGCTTTGGGGCGGTGACCTGCCTGCGATCCATACGACATTGACCCATGGTATTAGACAGCCCGATTATGACGCGACCCGTTTTTCCCAGATGCCCGCCTTTGAAGGCGTGTTGAGCGTCGGCGAAATCGATGCCGTTGTGAGTTATGTGCAGACACTATCGGGCAAAGCTAAACCGGGTCCGCTTTCCGCGAGCGGTGGTCCATTGTTTGCCAACAATTGTGCGTCTTGTCACGGAGCCGACGGCAAGGGATTGCGCGAATTTGGCGCGCCAAATCTGACCGATAAAATCTGGCTTTATGGCGGCGATGCGGCCAGCATCAAGACAACCGTCAACAAGGCGCGTTATGGTGTGATGCCCCGCTGGAACAATCGCCTGGATCCGATCACCATCAAAATGCTGGCGGTCTATGTACACTCGCTTGGCGGTGGCGAAGCAAATGCGGCGTCGGACAAAGCTGTGGCTGGTGACCCGGCAAAGGTCGTCGCCAATGTCCGCCCCTGATGACCTGATCGCGCCACATCAGCCCCTGTATGAAGCGCGTAAAGGTGTATATCCCAAAGCAGTCGACGGATTTTTCCGCCGTTTGAAATGGGCCATCATGGCCGTAACGCTGGCCATATATTACATCACCCCGTGGATCCGGTGGGATCGCGGTCCCTATGCGCCAGACCAGGCTGTGCTGGTCGATCTGGCCAACCGCCGTTTTTATATGTTCCAGATCGAAATCTGGCCGCATGAATTTTATTATGTCGTCGGCCTGTTGGTAATGGCCGGAATAGGCCTGTTCCTTCTGACAAGTGCGGTTGGTCGCGCGTGGTGCGGATATTCATGTCCACAAACCGTATGGACCGATCTGTTCCAGCATGTCGAACGCTTCATTGATGGCGATCGCAACGCGCAAGTGCGACTGGCAAAGGCCGCTTGGGGGCCTGGGAAAATCACCAAAAGGCTGGGGAAATGGTCGATCTGGCTGTTCATTGCCTTTTGGACGGGCGGCGCATGGATCATGTATTTTGCCGACGCGCCCACGCTGGTGCGCGATTTCTGGTCGGGCAATGCGGATCCCATTGCTTATGCCACGGTTGGTATATTGGCGGCGACGACATTTATCTTTGGCGGTTTCTTGCGCGAACAGGTGTGCATTTACATGTGCCCGTGGCCACGCATCCAGACCGCGATGATGGATGAAAAATCCCTGCTGGTCACATATAAGGATTGGCGCGGCGAACAGCGAGGCAGCCTGAAAGCGGCGCAGGCTGATCCACAAAAATTTGGCGACTGTATCGATTGCAACCAATGCGTAGCCGTGTGCCCGACCGGTATCGACATCCGCGAAGGCCCGCAAATCGGCTGCATCACCTGCGCGTTGTGTATCGACGCATGCGACACAGTGATGGAACAGATCGGCAAGCCAAGGGGTCTGATCGACTATTGCACCTTAGACGATGCCGAAATCGAAAAAAAGGGCGGGACCGGCCAAGCGGTGACAAAAACATTGTTCCGGCCGCGAACGATCATCTATTTCGGTATCTGGGTAAGCATCGGCCTTGCGATGCTCTTCACATTGGGCCAACGGACGCGCCTTGACCTTGCGGTCCAGCATGAACGGAACCCCGTTTATGTGCGATTGTCCGACGGCACAATCCGCAACAATTACACCTTGAAAATCCGCAATATGGAAGCGCGACCAAGGATCGTGGATGTGTATATGGAAGGCCTGCCGGGCGGGG
>NZ_JBJXFW010000033.1:0-6183 GCF_046154385.1 Sphingorhabdus sp.
CGTTCCATCACACGCCACATCCAGCCTGTGCCTTCACGGCATGGTGTGCACTGGCCGCAGCTTTCATGCTTGTAGAAATAGGACAGGCGCGAAATGGCGCGGACGATATCGGTGGACTTGTCCATCACGATGACTGCTGCGGTGCCAAGGCCGGAACCGACTTCCTTGCAGCCGTCGAAATCCATCGGTACGTCCATCATCATCGCAGCCGGAACCAACGGTACTGATGAACCACCCGGAATGACCGCAAGCAGATTATCCCATCCGCCGCGCACACCGCCGCAATGCTTTTCGATCAGCTCGCGGAACGGAATGCTCATCGACTCTTCGACGACGCAGGGTTTTTCGACATGGCCGGAAATCTGGAACAGCTTCGTGCCATGGTTGTTTTCACGGCCAAAGCTTTTGAACCATGCGGCACCGCGCCGCAGGATGGTCGGAACCACCGCGATGCTCTCCACATTATTCACGGTCGTCGGGCAGCCATAAAGACCGGCACCTGCCGGGAACGGCGGTTTCAGGCGCGGCTGGCCTTTCTTGCCTTCCAGACTTTCGATCATCGCGGTTTCTTCGCCGCAAATGTAAGCGCCTGCGCCACGATGGACGAAGACGTCGAAATCATAGCCTGATTTGGCGGCATTTTTGCCAAGCAGACCGGCGGCATAAGCCTCGGCCACAGCCTTTTCGAGAACCTTGGCTTCGAAAATATACTCGCCGCGAATGTAGATATAGGCGGCGCGTGCGCGCATTGCGAAACCGGCGATCAGCGCGCCTTCGACCAGCTTGTGCGGATCGTGGCGGATGATTTCGCGATCTTTGCACGAACCAGGCTCGGATTCATCGGCATTGATGACGAGGAAGTTGGGACGCTCGGGCGTCGGGGCTTTGGGCATGAAGCTCCACTTCATCCCCGTCGGGAAACCTGCCCCGCCGCGTCCGCGTAGACCCGAGGCTTTCACCTCTTCGATAATCGCATCCTGCCCGACTTTCATAAGGGCGGCAGTCTTGTCCCAATCCCCACGCTTTTGCGCGGCCTTCAGGCCGAAATCCTGATAGCCATAGAGGTTCGTAAAAATACGGTCTTTATCGGCCAAGCTCATGCGCTTACTCCACAGGCAACGCCACAAACCCAAAGCTTGTCATTCCCGACTTGATCGGGAATCCACGGCCTGAACTGTCGTCCATACCGCACGGTCAGGCCATGGATTCCCGCCTTCGCGGGAATGACAAAGCTGTAGGTTTCAGAAATCGGTAGCGTCATGCGAGCCCTCCCAGCATGAACAAGGCACCGCCCGCGATCAGCAAGCCAATCACGGCCAGTTTAATAATGCCCTTCAGCAATTTCCAAGCGACGAATGCGGCGACCAGAACGCCGATCAAGGGGAGCCATTCCATTATGCGTGCCCCCACTTCAAAAGACCGTTCGCCTCGAGCGTAGTCGAGAGGCCTATCGGATGCGCGCGCCTTATGGGTGTCTCGACTACGCTCGACACGAACGGATTGGTGGTGAAGTTTGCAACCATTACCACTCCCCCCGATAATCATGGTTCTTGTCGACCATCGCATTCAATGTCGTCGGACCGCCATAGGGTTCCACCGTATGCCGTCCGGGCAATTGTGTGCCGATCTTGGGCTGCTTGCCATCGGCAAGGTCGCCGAGGATCGCGGTCATGCTGTCATAATCGAGATCTTCGAAATTATCGTCGTTGATCTGGACCATCGGTGCAGAGGAACAGTTGCCCATGCACTCAACTTCGGTCAGCGTGAACAGGCCGTCGGGCGTGGTCGCGCCTTTGACAAGGCCACGGTTCTTGCACGCCGCCATGATATCGTCCGACCCGCGCAACATACACGGCGTCGTTCCGCACACCTGCACATGATAGCGGCCCACCGGCGCGAGATTGTACATGGTGTAAAAGGTCGCAACTTCGTAGGCGCGCATATAGGGCATGCCGAGATATTGGGCGACATATTCGATCACCGGAACCGGCAACCAGCCTTGTGTCTTGGTTTCATCCCCCACCTGCCGCTGGGCAAGATCAAGCAACGCCATCACGGCCGATTGCTGACGCCCGGCAGGGTAGCGGCCGATATAGATGTCGGCTTTCTTCTTGGTGTCCGGCGAAAAGGCAAAATTGCCCCACTTGGCACGGGTTTCTGCTTCGTCAGGAATATGTGCTGCGTCAGCCATTTTTGCGGACCAACTCGTTTCTCACATCTTCACTGTAGCGTGCATAATTGAGTGTACGGCTTTCCATCATAATTATCTGCTCAATTCGTTCCATGCCGCCCAACACAAATACATTCATTACGGGGTTACTCATGTCCGATCCGCCACATCCAGCGAGATCGAGTTCAACTAGATTGCGCGGCACCATGTCCGTGACAGCCCATCCGCCATAGTTATTCCAGAAACCACCCGGAGCAAACTCTGAGTTATCACCGATCATGCGCCAACCAGCAGAATGGAAAAAGCTTGTGATCTTACCGATCACGTTTTTCGGTCCGGCAAACATGTCGACACCCTTGGCTGTACTCACCACCAACCGCACCTCTGGTGAAAGGTGTGTCGCCGCCTCGTCGAGTTTTCGGCTGGCAACCAAACCAAAAAAATTCTGCTGTATTTCAAACTGATTATCGGGAGGAGGAGAACACGCCGCAACGCCTGTTGCCGCAACCACCGTCGCGGCCAGCACAGCGCCCTTCGCCAATTCTCGCCGCGTAATACTCACCGGTCACACTCCCCGAACACAATGTCGAGCGCGCCCAAAATCGCTGTCGTATCCGCCAGCATGTGCCCACGCGACATGAAGTCCATGGCCTGCAGATGCGAGAAAGCCGTCGGGCGGATTTTGCAGCGATAGGGTTTGTTGGTGCCGTCCGACACCAGATAAACGCCGAACTCGCCCTTGGGGCTTTCGGTGGCGACATAGACGCTGCCCGCCGGAACCTTGAAGCCTTCGGTGTAGAGTTTGAAATGGTGGATCAGCGCTTCCATGCTCTGCTTCATTTCGGCGCGCTTGGGCGGGACGATCTTGCGGTCGTCGCTGCACACGGGGCCTTCGGGCATTTGGCTAAGGCATTGTTTCATGATGCGGATCGACTGGCGCACTTCCTCGACGCGGACCATGAAGCGGTCGTAGCAATCGCCGCGTGTGCCGACGGGAATGTCGAAGTCCATCTTGGCATAGACATCATAAGGCTGACTTTTGCGGATATCCCAAGGGATGCCCGCCGCGCGGATCATCGGACCGGAAAAGCCCCATTTGATCGAGTCTTCTTTCGAAACTATCGCGATATCGACATTGCGCTGTTTGAAAATGCGGTTGTCGACGACAAGCTTCATCGCGTCTTCAAACAGACGCGGCAGACGGTCATCGAGCCATTCGCCGACATCGGTCAACAGCTTCAGCGGCACATCCTGATGCACGCCGCCGGGACGGAACCAAGCGGTGTGCATCCGCGCACCGCTGGCGCGTTCGAAAAAGCCCATGCAATCTTCGCGCGCTTCATAGAGCCACAGACCCGGCGTCATCGCGCCCACATCAAGCGCATGGTGCGCGATATTGAGCAGATGGTTGGAAATGCGGGTCATTTCCGCAAAGAACACGCGCAAATATTGCGCGCGCAACGGCACTTCGAGGTTCAGCAGCTTTTCGATCGCCAGCACATAACTATGCTCCATCGCCAGGGGCGAGGCATAGTCGAGCCGGTCGAAATAGGGCAGCGCCTGCAAATAGGTCTTATATTCGATCAGCTTTTCGGTTCCGCGGTGCAGCAGGCCGATATGCGGATCAAGCCGCTCAACGATTTCGCCATCCAGTTCCATGACCAGACGCAAAACGCCATGCGCCGCCGGATGCTGCGGACCGAAATTGATTGTGTAGTTCTGGATGACATCGTCACCGGTGGTGGGTGCCAGATCCTGTTGAAGGTTCATTTCTTTGCTCCCTTCTCATCACCCGGCAACACATAGTCTGCACCTTCCCAAGGCGACAGAAAGTCAAAGCTGCGGAAATCCTGCGCCAGTTGCACAGGTTCATATTTCACGCGCTTTTCTTCTTCGGAATAACGCAGCTCGACATAACCGGTCAGCGGGAAATCCTTGCGCTGCGGATGGCCGGTGAAGCCATAATCGGTCAGGATGCGCCGCAAATCTTCATTGCCAGAAAACAACACGCCGTACATGTCGAACACTTCACGTTCCAGCCAGCCGGCAACGGGCCAGATTTCGGTAATCGAGGGCACCGGAGTAATTTCATCAGTCGCAACATGCACCCGAATGCGGTGGTTCTTGGTAAGGCTGAGCAGGCAATATACCACTTCAAAGCGCGGATCACGATCCGGCCAATCAACACCGGCAATTTCCATCAATTGTTGATAATCACAGCTATCGCGAAGTTTCACCATGCAACCGACCAATGAGTCACGCTTTATGTATAAAGCAACTTCGTCAAAAGTCTCTTCAACACGAACAAGATCTTTACCCAGCGCTTTTTTAATCGCCGCGACCGTGCCTTTCGGCTTTGCGATTTGGGGGGCTGAATGGCTCACCGTTCCAATGTCCCTACGCGGCGGATTTTCCGTTGCAATTGCATGATACCATATAGCAAGGCTTCCGCTGTCGGCGGGCAACCGGGCACGTAAATGTCGACCGGAACAATCCGGTCGCAACCGCGCACGACGCTATAGCTATAATGATAATATCCACCGCCATTGGCACAGCTGCCCATGGAGATGACATATTTGGGTTCCGACATCTGATCGTAAACCTTACGTAACGCGGGCGCCATTTTGTTGCACAATGTCCCGGCAACAATCATGACGTCGGACTGGCGCGGTGAGGCGCGCGGTGCGATGCCGAAACGTTCAAAGTCATAACGCGGCATATAGCCGTGGATCATTTCAACGGCGCAGCAGGCAAGACCAAAGGTCATCGGCCACAAAGAACCGGTCCGTGCCCAGTTGAAGAGATCTTCGGTCGAAGACACGACAAAACCCTTGTCGCTCACTTCGCTTTCAATATCCTTGAAGAAACCGGAATCAGGAACGGACGCGTCCGCCGGTGTCTGTGTGATTACTCCCATTCGAGGGCTCCCACTTTCCACGCATAGATAAAGCCAATGACCAGTTCGAACAGGAACAGCATCATGGTGCCCCAGCCGACCCAACCTGTTTCACCAAGGCTGACCGCCCATGGAAACAGGAACGCGGCTTCGAGATCGAAGATGATGAACAGGATCGCAACCAGATAGAAACGGACGTCAAACTGGCTACGCGAATCTTCAAATGCCGGAAATCCGCATTCATATTCCGCCAGCTTCGCCTCGGTCGGTTGGTGCGCCCCTGTCAAACGCGAAACGCCCATAGGCAAAAACACAAACGCCGACGAAAGGGCAAGCGCCACAAACAGGAATATCAAGATCGGCAGATATTGCGATAAATCAGTCATAACAGACTCGCTTTGGCCCCGTAAACGTGCCGCGCTTTTAGGCAGAAGAATCCCAGCCTGCAAGGCCTGCACACAGCTTTTCAAGCCATTTTAGCGGTTTATTTCAAAGCACCCGCCAACAACTTGTGAAGCTTGCTGTGCAAAATGTCGTTTGCAGCGAGAACTTGGGTATCCGCGATGTGCGGACTGCGACCACGATAGTCAGTTACAAAACCACCTGCCTCGCGAACCAGAAGGCATCCGGCAGCGGTATCCCAAGCCGACAACCCACTTTCCCAAAAGCCGTCATAGCGCCCCGCGGCAAGCCAGGCGAGATCAAGGCTTGCCGCACCAAAACGGCGGATGCCTGCTACGTGCGGCCCGATGGCACCAAAGATTTTGCCCCATTCATCAAAGTCGCCATGGCCCTTAAAAGGAGTTCCTGTGGCAACAAGCGCTTCGTTCAATTGACGGCGCGCAGATACCCGCAAGCGGCGGTGGCCAAGCCACGCGCCTTTCCCGCGTTCTGCCCAAAAGCTTTCATCGGTGATCGGATTATAGACCAGACCCGCAAAAATATCGCCCCAACCTGATCCATCCGGTTTGGGGTCCTGCACTGCGATCGAAATCGCGAAGTGTGGAATGCCATGCAAAAAATTGCTCGTACCGTCGAGAGGATCAACAATAAAACGCGGCTTGCCATCGGCGCCCGCGATTTCGCCACCTTCTTCCATCAGAAATCCCCAGTCAGG
>NZ_JBJXFW010000046.1:0-57265 GCF_046154385.1 Sphingorhabdus sp.
CACGCTGTGCAAATATCCGGTTCGGTTTCATTGTGATTTGCGTCAGTTTGACGTCGTTGAGGCATCTCGGAAACGGTTACACAGTTGCTTTGCAACAAGGGCGCAGAAATTTGCGGGTCCTACCCCAGACATATAAAAATGTAGAGCGAGGGCGACGCGCATTTTTGGCATCTGCCACCAAATTTGAGCAATGTGATTGTTTGAGGTTCGCATAACGCGCTTTGCGCTTAGATTATGAACGAAGGGCAAGAATTGATGGCCTAAACCTGTCGTCCAAACAACCGGAAAGTTGTGGGAAGTGGACGCTTATCGGTGCGAGCGGAAGAGGCGGCGTTGATATTCATTTATCGCACTCTCGTCCCAATCGACCTCCCGCAGCGTGAGCGGGATAAACTCCTTCCGATCATCCCACTGCTCAAAGAGCGTGCCATGAACGCCTTGAGCGTCCCTCTTCAGGATGGGCCGACTCCACAGCCTGTCGAGTATCAGCGCGGCTTGATGCTCGCCAACCCTTTGGATAAAGACTTCGAAAAATCCAATGTCCCGTCCTTCTGGGAAGATGACCTCGAAGTCCTCGTCTGAAACTTGGAAAATGCTGAAGGTGGCATTTAGGGCGGGATCGATCATCTGGATGTTCTTCATTGGCCCAGCTTAGTGTCAAAACCGATGTCCGCAATGTTGTCGTTCACTGCCCATCCGCTATGGCAGATTTGTTGTGGATTACTGACAGTCTGGTTTGGGGATGCAATCTTCTTGTTCTGCCGTATATTCAAATCTGAGAACGAACTGGAAGAATGATGAGCAGTCAATTTCGTGCTTTGAACGCCGCCCTGCGAGCGATAGTTTCCGCCGTTGGCTTGACGGCGCTCGTAGGCTGCGGTTCACTCGATTCTTCGGACAGGACACGGTCAATAGAAACAGGCCCAAGACTTGAAGAAGTGATTTCAAGCAATTCGACCGATATGAGCTGCAGCTGCCTGAACGACGGTAGCTGTGCCATGCTTTCCGACGCGGTGCATGGTCGCTTTGAGGGGCGAACTTTGCTTTGTCGGCAAAACAATAATGACACTTCTTTCGAATGCGTTCTAGACGAACGCTTTATTACTATCTTGGAAGACAAGGAGTCAGCCGGTCCCTGGACTTCTGTAACCAGAAGACTGGTTCGGTCTCCAAAGGGCGGCTGGTGCGTGATGTAATGCGAACCGAGTTGTCCGCTTTGGATTGACTAGAGCTAACCTCTCTATGTCCGCAATGTTGTGAGAACCGGACATTTAACGAGGCCCCGGAAGTAGCCCTACCGTAGGCATATGATTACGGTGGAGGAGATGTCAGTGCTTTTGGGCATTAAGTAGGCCTCGGTAGAGTAGGCAATTTGTTATTATTCAACCAATCCCATACATGTTGATCTTGGGAGCCTCCCATGGACGATGGGAATACTTCACTCAAAAAAAACGGCATGTGATTGAAGAGTTCGCGAAAGGACGGCGCCAGCACGGTTAACTCACTTTCAGATTTGAAAATACACGTGCCGGTGAACGGAAAATACCATTGAGCCACAAAGCGGTTATTTCGCACTATTGCTTGAATTTGAACAGACGTGATGCTTGGTTCAAATGGGTTATGAGAGAGTACGAAAGTTTTCATGCCGCATCTCCCGTCGAAGATTGTGGGTTATCAATAAGAACTGGCCTCGAGGGGATTTCGATTTCATAAGACCCGGATTCTGATTTCTCTCCAATTCTTCCTACTATCTGACGCTCTATAAGATAACGTTCTGATTGCAATCGATCTGGATCACTCTTCATCCAAAATTCGTATGCCCTGATGCCGTAAAAAATAGGCAAACACGCCATCCCAAAAAACAGGTAGCTGATGGGTTCAGCAGAATAAGCGGCGGCAACTATGGAGAACGGTGTTGTTAGACCACAAATCCAAAGCATCGGATTCATGGCACTTTTCGTCGCCACTTGTCTGGTTGTATCTGATACTTCTTTCAATGAAGGCCACTGCATCGTTCTATCCCATCATCCCCGCCAATTTCTCGAAAAGTTTCATTAACAGCTCTCTGCCGCAATCTCCGAACGTCCGCAATGTTGTCGAGTCCGGACTGTCCGCTTTTGGCACCATCAATTTGTTGACGGCAACAGTTGAGGAAGCATGTTGTAATATCAAATGGCTGAAGTGTTAGCGATATTACACCTGCCAAGAAACGCAACATCGTGCTTACACAGTGCTTACATGGCGACCTGCGGCATGCCACGCTATAAATATGACGGATTAAGTAGTTGAAATAATGGTGCACCCAACTGGATTCGAACCAGTGGCCCCCAGATTAGGAATCTGATGCTCTATCCTGCTGAGCTATGGGTGCGCCGTTGCTGTCCATAGCTGCGTGTGATTAGCGGGTCAATTTTTTGCCGTGGGGGGAATCACCGGAAACGGGAGCGGCGCAACCGCAATACCTTCTTCGGCCAGGGACACCGCTTCATCAAAACTTGTTTCGCCGTGGATCAAGCGATCCGTTTCCTCGCCGTAATGGATGGCGCGCGCCGTTTCCGCAAATTCACCACCGACCCATTGCGATTCTTTCAACATCTCGCTTTGCGCCGTCGCCAGTTTTTGCATCATTTCAGCCATCTTCGGTGGCAACGTCGGCGCATTCATGACTTCGCCGGTTGCCGCCTCCACTGGCGCAGAAACAATTTTTGCGGCCGGTTGCACCTGATTGCCTTTGCGACCGACATTCGGGACGGATAATGCTTTATGCACGATGGCATCGTTACACATCGGGCACGCTATCAAGCCGCCTGAACGCTGCGCTTCAAAGTCGGCGGATGAAGCAAACCAGCCTTCAAAGCTGTGACCGCCGCTGCAACTCAAATCAAAAGCGATCATCAGTCGCCCGTTTCGGACAGCATACTGCTGAGTTTTCCTTCGGATTCCAAGGCGCGCAATTCATCGCTACCGCCAATAGCGACATTATTGATGAAAATCTGGGGCACCGTGCGCGCGCCTGGGGCACGCGCCAGCATCTCTTCGCGCGTTGCACCGCCCATCGTCACATCATATTCTTGATAGGCAGCGCCCTTGGTATCGAGCAAATGCTTTGCCCGAACGCAAAAAGGGCATCCGAATTTGGTGTAGATTTCAATTGTAGCTGTCATGAATATGAAATGGTGCACCATCCATCCCGAGTCAAGTGGGGAGCGTATCGGTAATTGTCTCCGACACTGTCTCACCCCGCACCACACGGGCCCAACAGAATAATTGCACCCACGATGCACCCGATTTTTTCAACGCCTTGATACACCCGTTGCTCGTGGCCCCGGTGGTTAGCACATCATCGACAAGCAAAATGCGCGCGCCGGCAATTTGCGGCATGTGTTTGGGGTTTGCTATGAACGCCGAACCAACCACCTTACGCCGTTCTTTGGAGGACAAGCCACGCATACTGGGCGTCCGCCTGGTGCGCTTTAACAGATCGGCGCAATATTCCATATCCCCCAGCCTCGCCAATTCCCGACCGATCAACGCAGATTGATTAAAGCTGCGGGACCACAGCCGTGTCCAGTGCAAGGGAACGGGCGTTACGATAATATCGCTGCGTTCATGGGGCAGATGGCGAACCAAATGCCGCGCGATCAATTTGGCCAGGCCAATCTTTCCGCCATATTTCAAGCGAAGGGCAATTTGGCGCGAAGTCGTGTCGTAAGCAACTGCTGCTCTTATGCCATCATGCTGCGGTGGGGTAGATAAACAATCCGCACATAATACCCCTTGCGCCTGTTCATATTCAAACGGCGAAGCGCAACCTGTACACCAGGGCGGATTCAAAAACCGGATTTTTGGCCAACACATCGCACAAAAATTGTTACCGTCCGACGAAATATCGCCACAAGCAGGACAGCGTTCGGGTAACGCAAAATCCAAAATTGTTTCGGCTATTTTCGTCATCAACAGCATCGCCCCCTTGTCGGATAACTCTGCAATCTCCACAAGGTACAAATGCAGGAAGAGTTTGAACCACCGGAAATTTTCGACCGCAATCGCAGGCAAGCCAAGCGCGAACGGGCCGCCCGAAAATCGGGCACTGCATTTTTGTGGACATATATCGCGCAAGAAATTGAAGAACGACTTTCTCTTGTTTCCCGCGAGTTTTCCCACGCCTTATTCATTGGGCCCATGGCGTATCATGCCGAAAAAATTCTTGGCAATCGCACTTCGGAGACTAAATTTTCGACGGTCGAAAAATCATCCGGGCTGGAAGCGACCTCCGCTCAAGAAGACAGATTGCCATTTGATCCGCATAGTTTCGACCTGATTATTGCAGCAGGTACATTGGACAGCGTGAATGATTTGCCCGGCGCATTGGTCCAGATCCGCCACATTCTGAAACCGGACGGACTATTTTTGGGGCATATGTTCGGGGCAGGTTCACTTGCATCCTTAAAGTCGGTGATGCTGGCGGCGGAAGGGCCGGTGAACGCACCGCACATCCATCCGCAAATTGATCTCCGCAGTGCAGCGGACCTTTTGTCCCGTGCCAGATTTACCTTGCCAGTGGCCGATGCCGATACCCTACGGATAGCTTACGCACATTGGCGTACCCTTGTCGACGATTTGCGTAATGCCGGAATAGGCAATGCGTTATGCGGACAGCGACGTTATCTGGGCAAAAGCTTTCTTGAAAATCTCGATCGTGAATGGACAGCGCGGGCAGATCACACTGGCCGTGTCGAAGAAGCATTCGTGCATTTGTTTTTAAGCGGTTGGTCACCATCGGATAATCAACCCAAGCCGGCACGACGGGGCAGCGCAGATGTGTCATTGGCATCGGTCTTGCGGCCCGCGGCAAAAATCTAACCGTATTTCTGTAAAAATTCGACCAATGGAACGTCCGCGGGCGGCATAGGCAATGCATCCATGTCCACCGGAAGCAGCCATTTCAGCTCCGGGCTGTCCAGCGCAGCCGGTTCACCCCTCCATTGCGTACAGCGAAAAAGAAGCAAAACCATGTTGCGGTCGCCATTTCGGGCACTCGCAAATGTCAGCGGGACTAGATTAAACGGGTCTACATCAACCCCCAATTCTTCTTTCAATTCCCTCACCAATGCTGATTCGGGTGATTCGCCCGGTTCAACCTTGCCACCGGGGAACTCCCACAGCCCCCCCATTTGACGCCCTTCGGGTCGCTTTTGCAGCAATATTTCACCCACTTCGTTGGTTAACGCGGCAGCAACCACGAATAGCATTGTCGGATTTTTTTCCATCTTCTCATCACTTTGCAAGTTTTTGTTAACTCTTGTGTGGGAAATCACAGGTGCTCGCAACCAGGGAAAGAAGTGGGGCCAAATATGTTGGATCTAATTCGTCGTATCACGCGATGCGAACAGGGGGCGACGGCTGTGGAGTATGGTTTGATTGTTTCACTGATTGTTATCGCAATCGTGGCATCGCTTGGTGAATTCGGTGAAGGTTCCACAAGTATGTGGAACAGCGTGTCGAATAAAATAATTAATGCAAGCTAAGTGGCGTTAACGATTTGGTATAGATTTAGGAATAATCAGGCCAAAGTCGGATATTTTTATAAGTAACGAAAATATCCACTCGGGTGAATTGAACAAGCAACAGGAGACCTAAAATGAAAGTTATCAAGAAACTCTTCAAGAACGAAGACGGCGCGACTGCAATTGAATACGGCCTGATCGCCGCTCTTATCGCAGTTGCAGCAATCACTGCAATGGGCAGCCTCGGCAACAACCTGTCGAACACCTTTACTGAAGTCAGCAACAGCCTCTAATAGAAGCTTAGCTGATCGGGTATCTAATACCTGACAGAATTAAATGGCGGTAACTTCGGTTACCGCCCTTTTTATTTGACTTTAATAAGTTACAATCTTCACTTTTTGACCCAGTGTCACATTTTGGTTGGCACTGAAGCCATTGAGCGCACGGAACCTTTCGGTCTGCAAAGATGTATAGGCCATGCGCGATGCAAGTGACGAAACGCTATCTCCTTTTGCCACCGTTACCACACGCAATTTCCGTGGCTTGATCGCCGCAACCTGACTGTCGTTCAGCCGGGCCAAGCTGTTGAACATCCCGTTGAACGGGTTGCTGTTGGCTGCTGTGATAGTGATGAAATGATAGGCAATGCCACCACCCCATTCATACGCAAAAACTGTTACCTCTCGGGCTCCCTGCTGCGTATTGACGACGGTCGATGAATAAAAGGCGGATATTCCATTCACGGTCGTTTGTCGGATATCACCAACGGGAATCGCCATATTTTGTCCGGCCACCGATTTGAACGCAGCCGCGACATAAGCTTGTCGATCGCCATTGAATGCGCCCTGCCGAAATATCGCTTTGCCACTATTGCCGTTGATTGAAACGGCATCGGTACCATTTTGAATGCCGAATCCGGTCGGCGCGCTGAACTTCATCCGAATATCCGGGTGTAAAAATTCCTGCCCCTCTACAACACCTTGTGAAGGGTCGTCACCGTAAAGCATCCCGTTTATTGCCGTAAGATGCGAATCCGGCCTGCGCGTCGAATTTGCGGGAAAAGCCTTGGCACCTGCGGCGGCCCGCACCACGCGCTTCGCCGGATCAGGGTGGGTGCTGGCCCATTCGGGCACGGCATTTTCGCCCATTCCGGACACCCGGGCATCAACCGCAGTTTGCATGGCTAATGAATTCAGCATCGCGGACAGGGCCGTCGGGTCATATCCCGCTTTGCTTAAGTAGCGAATACCGAGATCATCCGCCTCTTCTTCTTGACGGCGTGAGTAGCGCAAGCTCAACAATTGAGCTGCAGCGCCCGAATATTGCTTCAATCCGCCGCCAATAACACCCAGCAGCCCCCCATTATCGCCAAGCACTGATCCCAGAATCGCACCACCGACGCCAAAGATATTGGCAATATTGGTGCTCTTTTGGCGTTTCTGGCTATGCCGAGCCGCGGTGTGACCAACTTCATGGCCCAGAACACCGGCCATTTCCGCCTCGCTATTACATAGCGCGACAAGCTGGCGGGTAATGTAGACATATCCACCAGGAATTGCGAAGGCGTTGTTCACAGGCGAGTTCAGCAGAGTCACCGTAAAATCGCTCTCGGCATTTCCAAGGCCCGACTGTACCGCAATCGATTTACCGACACGAACAACATAGGCGGTTTGCGGGCTTTGTATTGCACCGCCAAATTCCTTCATGATCTCAGGATGATATTTCGCCCCGTCCGATTTTTCCTGCGCGGAAAATGGTTTTGGAACTGAAGCCGACTGTTTCTTTTGCGCGGCCACTGGCACGGCCGTGTTTAACGCAGCAAAAGATAGTGTTGCCCCGCCTAAAACAAGTAATTTTTTGCTAATACGCATGCGCGCTCTCCTCGGATTATCCCGGTTCGCATACCATAATTCCTTCTTGGCACGCGTAAAATCTACAATCGCGGCGCCATGCTTTCGATGCTATGCCCCCATTGAGAGGAACTTATTCCGACGCTGCTGCAGCAATTCTTTACGGCCAAATCCTCCGAGAGCGTCGATTTCTTCGCCAATGGCTGCGCCCAACGACGCGGCGGCGAGTGCGTGATCGCGGTGTGCGCCGCCCATTGGCTCTTTGACAATGCGGTCGATCACACCCAGTGACTTCAAATCTTCGGCTGTAACTTTCATCGCCTGGGCCGCATCGGCCGCCTTGTCTCCCGTGCGCCACAAAATCGAAGCACATCCTTCTGGAGAAATGACGGAGTATACAGCGTGTTCGAACATTAAAATGCGGTCGGCCGCTGCCAAAGCAACAGCGCCGCCGGAACCACCCTCGCCCACTATACACGCGATCATCGGCACGCCCAGTTGCAGACATTTTTCTGTCGACCGGGCGATGGCTTCTGCCTGCCCGCGCTCTTCGGCTTGAATACCGGGAAAGGCACCGGACGTATCGACCAGGCTGACGACAGGTAAACCAAAACGGTCAGCCAATTCCATCAGGCGGATGGCTTTTCGATAACCTTCGGGTTTTCCCATCCCAAAATTGTGATGCAGGCGGCTTTGCGTATCATCACCCTTTTCATGACCAATCACCATGATTTTCCGGTCATTAAGCCGCGCCAGACCGCCCAATATTGCCTGATCGTCGGCAAATGCGCGATCACCGGCCAATGGAATGAAGTCTTCAAACATTGTCGCCATGAAATGTTTGAAATGCGGGCGCTCCGGATGCCTCGCAACTTGCGTTTTCTGCCAGGCTGTCAACTTGCTGTAGGTATCCTTTAGTTGCTTGTCGGCCTTGTCGCGCAGTTTGCCAATTTCCGCATCCACATCAACTTCGCTCTCATCTGCAGCCTCCTGCAATTCGATAATGCGGGCTTCCAATGCAGCGATCGGTTTTTCAAAATCCAGATAAACAGTCATAGCAGCGGGTTAGAACCTGAAGGCTTGCGGGTCAACGTGCGGTTTGCCAGCGGATGCCGCTTGTTCACAAGTTCCACGAGGCGACTGGCATCAACATGGGTATAAATTTGTGTAGTCGCGATATCGGCGTGCCCCAACATCGCCTGCAGCGCACGCAAATTGGCACCGCCTGCCAACAAATGCGTGGCAAATGCATGGCGCAGGACATGGGGACTAAGCTTTTCGGGGTCCAGTCCGGACTTTACCGCCAATTTTTTGATGATCTGATATAATCGGATCCTGCTGATATGACCCCCGCGCGACGGGAACAGAAATCGCGCCTCTTTTGGAACAAAATCGAGCCATTTGCCAACCGCATGGCGCGCTTTATCCGAAATCGGAACAAGCCGTTCCTTGTCACCTTTTCCGGTCAAGATAATGAAAGGGCGATCACCGACAATCGCGGATCTTGGCAATGATACCAATTCAGTCGCGCGCAAGCCTGATCCATATAGCAGCTCCACCAGCGCCGAAAGCCGGAACGCCGATGCGGAAGGCCGCGCAACAAGAAGATCGGCTTCCACGGATTGAAACAAAAGGTCGACTTGATCCTCATCCAGAATTTTCGGCAGCCCCCTTGCCCTTGCCGGTTTGGGAAGTCCGGATGATGGGTTATCTCCGCGCATACCTTCGTCGTGCAAGAAAGCGAAAAAGCGCCGTAACGCAGAGACTTTACGCGCAACCGAACTGCTCGCAAGCGTGTGCCATTGATCCGCCAAATGCGTCAGCGTTTCTCCATCCGCGTCGGCAAGCTTGCCACCTGTTAATTGCGATGCGGAAACCAGATCGCTTTGGTAGGCCAGAATAGTATTCCGAGCGACCCCTCGCTCTGCGGCCATCATTTCAAGAAAACGGTCAATCAAGCTTAGGTCGGTTGTGGTCATGCCTACGCGTTTTAGCTGAATGTAACGGCTTCTGCCGCTATCATGCGTGCTTCTGCCTCAAGGCCGACTTGCCGAAGAGACCGCACAATATAATATAAATGGTTTGCCGGTACGACCGACCAGCTGGGTGCCTGCAGTCCGGTGATCGCCAATAACGCGACGGTGCCTTGTTCTCCCCTTTGTGCCGCCGATCCAATTGCGCGGGTCCATTTCGTTTCGCGGGCAACATTTACGTTCAACTCGCCTTCAAAATCGGACCGTGTGTCAGTGTCAATCCGGCCAAGCCCGGCCAGGCCTGCCAAAAGCAAAGCAGATCTTTGCCCTTTGTCGCTGTCATCATTTCCATAAAAATCATCCAGCGGACCATATTCCACAGGCGGGATGTTACCCGGAGCACCCAAAGCGATCAACGCCCATCCAAGCGAACCGCTGTCGACAATGTTCGCCCATGCCGCGGCATTACGATCGAGACCGGCGGTCAACATAGATGCTATCAGGCCATCCGCTGACGCTGAATGCGCGGTATCAGGCGCGATCAATGCCGCCGCGCGCGCGGTCATAATCAGCTTGCCATGATAGTCGGCACCTTGTGTCGCACCGCTCCAAATAGTCGACATCGCCGTCACACGCGCAGCGTCACCTGTTGCAATATAGGCTTGCTGCAACGCTTCGGCGTTGTTTCGCACATTGTCGGGTGCTTCGGTATCGTCAAGCACCTGACCGAATAAATCAACGATATCCCGATTGGAATACACGCCCAGCGCTGCTGCTTTCGAAGCATATTTTGCCCGGATCGCGGCAGGATACATGGGAAGCTGGACTTGCCAGCCGGCCAGTTGCCGACCGCTTTTTTCGAACAGTTTTTCAGGCGGCTCCATACCCGTTGCCGCCGAAAGGCCAAACCGCCACGGATTCATGCCTTCGACATCATCCCATTCGATCTTGACCGACCGCCTGCCATTCACGCCAGCACCGACGGCTTTTTCAGCAAGTCGGTAATCAACACCTCTTACCCAACCCTGATACCGCCCCTGATTGATAAAGGCGGTCGCGCTTCCTTGTTCACCTGCGAGCGACGCGCAGATCGCACGCGTCATTTTCCAGCGTCCGTCGTTGACCAGGCTGACACCGCTTTCCACCAAAGGACACAGTCCCGACAGATCACCGTTTGCCAAAAGGACTTGCAACGCCACCTCGTGCATTCTTTTGGTGTAATTCCCGGCGTCAACTTCCTGCACCAACTGCCGTGCAACAACAGAATCGCCCATTCGCAGTAAAAGCCAGGCCCGTTCGGCGGTCCAATCCGCTCCATTTATGCCCGCGGGCGTATTTGTGCGACTGGCCAGCAAACGCCGGCCCAATATGGTTCCCCACCGTGATGCCAATGGCCCCGTCGTCCGGTTCACGACCTGCTTCAGTAAATTCCCGTCGGTTGTTCCAAACGCGTCGGCGGCAAAACCGCCAGACGCAGCGGAAATAATACCAACGGCCGACAGCGAGCGCCGTGCAGCGGGTGGAACATCATAGCGAATAATCAGCTCTTCTTCGCTTTCCTCTTCTTCCTCTTCTTCGGCCTTTTCTTCGGTATCCGTTGTTGCAGCGGCATCAGTCGTTTGATCACCTGTCGTCACCGGACGAGAGGCAGGAGGCGCTCCGGTTTGGGCAGGGCCCGTCGTCGAGGGTCTATTGCTCGCCGGCGGAGGAGGCGGAACGCCGAAACCTTCGGGTAGTAAAGACTCGGGTCCTTGTTGCCCCAAGGCGGGCAGAGCGAATACCAGCGCCAAAACGCTTGCTGATATCAATATTCTTTTTGGTGTAGAATTGGTCAATTGGGCAGATCCGCTTTTGTTTCCGGCACATACACCGGGATCTCGATATTTTGCTACTTCAAATATGCTATGGCAAATAGCTTTCCGGCAGAGCCTAGCCGATATATAGGACCGGTCGCAATGGGCACAAATCATCATTTGGACAACCAACCGCCCGATATGGCGGAACAGCCGTCGCTGAGCCGATCTATCGTACTTGTCGGAATGATGGGTGTCGGGAAAACGAGCATCGGGAAACGTCTGGCTGCTCGGCTGGGTTGCGACTTCGTCGATGCGGACGAAGAAATCGAACACGCCGCCGGCATGCCAATTCCCGAAATATTCGCGAAGTTCGGTGAGCCCTATTTCCGTGATGGTGAACGCCGCGTCGTCGCCAGATTGATTGAAGGCAAAGCCAAAGTCATCGCAACGGGCGGCGGTGCTTTTATCAATGATAGCACGCGCGCCTTGATATTGGCGCATGCCGTGTCGATTTGGCTTGATGCGGACATCACAATTCTGGCGGAACGGGTGGCGCGCAGAAACAACAGGCCGCTTTTGAAAGGCAAGAACCCGGTCGAAGTTCTCACCGAACTTGGCAAGGTTCGCAACCCGTTATATGCGGAAGCCAATATTCATATTCGCAGCGACGCATCCCCCCATGCCCGTACCGTCGAAAATATCCTGAAAGCAATTTCCCAATGAGCGTTGTTACCGTCGATTTGGCAGATCATCCCTATGACATCCATATCGAAGCAGGATTACTGGCAAATATCGCCACTTATTTAGCGCGATATGCGCGTTCGGGACGATTTCTGGTAATTAGCGATGAAAATGTGGCGCATCATATTTGGCCAGGCATTAGAACACGGTTTTCGCAATCGGATATTTCCGCTGAATTATTCATCCTACCGGCGGGCGAAAGTGGAAAAAGTTGGGCAGAGCTTGAAAAACTGACCGATTGGCTGCTGGAGCATCACGTCGAACGCAGCGACCATATCATCGCGCTGGGCGGTGGCGTCGTTGGAGATATCACTGGCTTTGCCGCACATATTGTAAAGCGAGGCTGTTCGTTCATCCAGATTCCAACGACCTTGCTGGCGCAGGTAGATAGCAGCGTCGGTGGAAAGACCGCGATCAACAGTAAGTCAGGCAAAAATCTTGTTGGGGCGTTTCACCAGCCATCAATCGTGCTGATCGACCCTGATGTGCTGGAAAGCTTGCCACGACGTCAGCTGGCCGCAGGCTTTGCCGAAGTGGTCAAATATGGCCTGATTGATGATCCGGATTTTTTTGACTGGTGTGAAACCAATCTTGACGCCTTTTTCGCCGGTGATGCATCGGCCCGCCATTATGCCATCGAGCATTCCGTTGCGGCCAAGGCGCGCAATGTCGCGGCTGATGAAAAAGAGCTCAGCGGAACACGGGCGCTGCTTAATCTTGGCCACACATTCGGTCATGCGTTGGAGGCGGATACCGGTTTTTCGGACAGGCTGTTCCACGGCGAAGCGGTTGCGGCGGGTATGGTATTGGCATTTCGCTATTCATCGCAAATCGGGCTATGCGATGAAGGCGATGCGAACCGAGCAGCAAATTTGCTGCACAAAGCCGGATTGCCGGTGACACTGGCAGATGCCGGGATATCCGCCGACGGCAAAGCACTCGTCGATTATATGATGCACGACAAGAAAATGGCGGGCGGAAAATTGCCGTTTCTGTTGGCACGCGGCATCGGAAAGACTTTTCTGTCTAAAGACGTTGATTTGGCAGATGTCGCAGCATTTCTGGATGCCCAGCATTCCGCCGAGTTCGCGGTCTAATCAAACAGGAAATCGTCGGAGTCGTCGCCGCCAAAGCTGTGTCTTTGACCTGCGTGCATATCCCCGCTTTCGAATTGCGCCGTCAGCCGGTTCCGGTCACGCGCACGAAATTCACGGACAATCGTCTGGATCTGTGGTTTGGCAAGCCCAAGCGCCTTTAGCCCCTCAACCGCCAATTTAACCGATGATTCAAAAACTTCACGCACAATGCTAATGTCCGAATCTTGCATCAACTTTAAGGCTTGCCGCCGGTCATAGGCGCGCGCAAATATCTTTGCTTTCGGAAATGCCTGCCGGACAGGAGTCAATGTTTCGGCGTCCAGTTCGCGGTCGTTTATACAGAAGAAAATGGCACAGCTTTTGTCAGCCCCAGCTCTTTGCAAAAGGTCGATGCGGGTACCATCCCCGTAAAACACTTTCCGCCCAAATTCGCCGCTCAGGTCTATTGTTTCAGGATTTATATCAATAAGTGTTACGCTGCGCCCGGCAGCGATCATGATTTGCGACACTTGCTGGCCAAATCTGCCGTGCCCCACAACGATAACATTTGCCTGCTCCGCCAATTCAGGATCATCAAGCTGTGTCTCGCTTGTGTGTTTGCGGGACGCGAGTTTACCCGCCAATATTATCAAAAACGGCGTTGATGCCATCGACAGAGTGACGACGGCGCCAAACAGACTCGCCGCAGCCGGTTCAATCAACAAGGCCCCTTGCGCGGCGGCGAATAACACAAAGCCGAATTCACCGCCCTGACTCAAAAGCAGGGCCGCGATAATCGACGCACTGCTGCTGAGCCCGAAAAAACGCGCGAGTAGAAATATCACGCCGGTCTTTACGCAGATCAGTGCGACCGCAAGGCCCAATACCACCAAAGGCTGCGCTGTAATGACATCAAGATCGAGCAACATGCCAACGGCCAGAAAAAACAGCCCGAGCAAGATGGAGCGGAACGGATCGATATCTGCCTCCAACTCGTGCCGATAGGGGGATTCGGCAAGCATGACACCGGCGACAAAAGCGCCCAATGCCGCCGAAACACCGATCATTTGCATCACAGCAGAACTGGCGCATACGGTGAAAAGTCCCGTGACGATAAACAATTCCCGTTCCGAAATTTTTCCGACCAGTTTCAGCAGCGGGGAAAGCAAGAAACGGCCAGCCAGAACAAGGCCGATGATTGCAAGCAAAGCGTAAATGACCAGCAACCATCCACCAACTGCGCCTTCTTGCGCGGGCGCGCGAGATAATGCGGCGACGATTGTCAACAACGGGACAATCGACAAATCCTGAAATAACAGGATCGAAAAGCTTTTTTCACCGTAATCGGTTTTCAGTCGGCCCCGGGATTGCAACAGCGGCAGGACTTGCGCGGTTGATGAAAGTGCCAACGGCAGGCCGAGAACTAACGCCGCTTCCCAACTAAAGTTGGGCATTACCAATTGGATAACGCCAAACATCGCCAAACCGCACAAGATCACTTGCAGCGGCCCAAAGAGCAAAATATCGCGGCGCATTAACCACAGCCGCCGCGGAGATAATTCCAGGCCGACGAGAAAAAGTAGCAAAATTATACCAATTTCCGAATAAGCGAGAATGGTTTCTGCTTCTCCGATCAATCCCAAACCATCTGGACCGATTGCAATACCTGCAACAAGATAACCAAGAACAGCACCTAAACCGAGACGACGGAAAATTAACACTGAAACAAGAGCAGCACCCAACAGCACAACCCCGCCCAGCATGACATCGGCCACCAGATTATGTGCGCTATCCTCCATCAGCTTATGGGTATGATTTTATCAGCAGCGGCCAGCAACGCATCATATGGCAACAAAATAGCGGCATGGCGTGACGGATAATTGCGCGCCGGGGTCAGGACAACAAGGTCGTGCCAATTCTGCGGCATATCCCCATTTTTCTTAAGCGCCATTTCGATTTTATCGCGCATATCCGAAATGACTGCCAGATCGGCGCCGACAGCGTTTGAACGCAAGATTGCTGCTGACGCCTGTCCGAGCGCACACGCATTGGCGCGTATTGCAATTTCGGCGATTGCGCCATCATCCGCCAAATTGAGGTCCGCTTCTATACGGCTGCCGCAGACAGGGGATCGGCATTCCGCTGTTCCGTCCGGATTCTGAAGGCGATCGCCCGCCTCCAATGCTGTGGCAAGTCGCAAAATATCCCGGCTATAAAGGGTCGAATCCATCATTCCACGGTGTCAGATTCAAGAGTGGCGCGCTGTTCGCGCACGAATTCCGACATTGCATTTCCGCTGGCGTTCAACAGCGGATAGGTCCGTGATTTGACCATCCAGTCGGGGCGAGGTTCCTCCAAACCAAATAATGTTTCGTAACCCATTGCCAGCAACAGGAATGCAAGCGTGGCCAAAATTAGTCCTTTTATCATTCCAAAACCAAAACCCAGCACCCGGTCAATTGGACCAAGCAAGGATTTTCTGGATTTTTTCCCGATTGATTTGGAAATCCATTTACCAAGCGCGTATGTCACAATGACAATCGCAAGAAATGCCAAAACCGCGGCGCCGGCATCGGTGCCGATTGGCTCGCTTAACGCCGCGGAAGCGGGGGCGTGAAACACCCGCACTGCAGCGATAATCAATAGCCACGCGATCAGGGACAAAGCTTCTTGCACAAAGCCGCGCAAAAACCCGAATACAGCGCCACTGCCAATTAAAAACAGGACAATAACATCGAGTGCAGTCATAAGGCAGTTGCTAAGGGCGCAAGGTCATAAAGACAAGGGAGAGATTGAAAATCAAACTTATCGAAACACGTAAAATTCTGATAAAAAGCGTTTTTTTGGTCAAAAATTCGTAACCTTGAATCAACCGCGCTCGAGCATATAGCTGACCAGATTAGCAAGAGTTCGGAACTCCTGGGTGGAAATTCCCGCCTGCCCTTTCACCGACGGTGGCACCATCGCGCGTCCAAATCCGAGCTTTGCGGATTCCTTCAACCGCAATGCGCCATGCGCCACCGGACGGATTTCGCCCGAAAGCGCAACCTCACCAAATAACACCGCGTCCGATGGCAATGGCCGCTCGGACAGCGCAGACACCAAAGCCGCCGCCACCGCAAGATCGGCCGCCGGGTCGGAAATCCGGTAGCCGCCCGCAATGTTCAGATACACTTCGGCGGTCGAAAAGCTGAGGCCGCAGCGCGCTTCCAACACGGCCAATATCATGGCGAGCCGTCCGCTATCCCATCCTACAACCGCGCGCCGCGGTGTAGCACCACTTGAAAGCCGCACAACCAGCGCCTGAATTTCCACCAGAACAGGCCGTGTTCCTTCAAGGGCCGGAAATACAGTGGCACCCGTCACTTGCTCGGCCCTATCGGTCAGGAACAACGCACTCGGGTTACCAACTTCGGCAAGGCCTTCTTCCTGCATGGCGAACACCCCGATTTCATCGGTGCCGCCAAAGCGGTTTTTGGAAGCGCGCAAAATCCGGTACTGGTGGCTTCGCTCGCCTTCGAACGCCAGCACGGTATCCACCATATGTTCCAGCACGCGGGGGCCGGCAATACTACCGTCCTTGGTGACATGCCCGACCAACATCAATGCTGACCCGCGTTCCTTTGCAAAGCGGATCAGTTCCTGTGCCGATGCCCGCACCTGACTGACTGTCCCTGGCGCGCCTTCAATCAGGTCGCTGTGCATGGTCTGGATGGAATCGATCACCAGCAAAGCAGGGGGCGCGCCCTTGCCTAGCGTCGTCAAGATATCACGCACCGAAGTTGCCGCAGCCAACTGCACTGGCGCATCGCCAAGCCCAAGCCGACGCGCGCGCAACCGCACCTGATCGACCGCTTCTTCGCCGGAAATATAGGCAACGGATAGCCCCCGCCGCGCGAGATTGGCAGCGGCCTGCAACAGCAAAGTCGATTTCCCAATCCCTGGATCACCCCCCAACAACGTTGCCGATCCGGGCACGAGTCCCCCGCCTAATGCCCGGTCAAATTCCGCAATTCCGGTCGATGCCCGCTCAGGCAGCTTGATATCACTGTCAAGGCCAGACAGTTCGACCGAACGTCCACCTGACCGCAAATGATGCTTCATTTCGAAAACGGTGGCACCTGCTTCTTCGGCGAGCGTATTCCACTCCCCGCAATCATCACATTGCCCCTGCCAACGGTTCGCCTCGGACCCGCAGGCCTGACACACATATCTGCGTTTCGCTTTTGCCATATCGGGTTAATAACAGAACATATCATGAACTCAAGTAACAAACTGGTCGCTTCTTGGCTTGCGCGATATAATAAGCAGTGTCACATCATTCCAATGCGGGAAAAGGAACTCAGACTGGCGCTTATCTGCTACGGCGGTGTAAGTCTGGCGATCTATATGCACGGTGTGACCCGAGAAATCTGGCACCTGATCCGCGCCAGCCGCGCCTATCATGACGGTGATGAGACACCGGGCGGAAGCGAAGCTGTTTATTTCGACCTGTTGGCAAAAATTGAAGCCGTTACTGGCACAAAATTGCGGGTGTTCACCGACATCATCGCAGGTTCAAGTGCAGGAGGAATCAACGGCGTATTCCTTTCGCAAGCCATCGTAACCGGCCAGTCACTTGCGCCGCTTACCGATCTCTGGCTTGAAAAGGCCGATGTCGAAATTTTGCTCGACCCAGATGCACGACCGCTCTCCCGCTTTTCAAAATTCTGGGCGATACCGATTGCGTGGATGATATTGCGGCGCAAGGGCGGTGCCATCGACCGCATGGTCGCCGATGAAGCCAAGGACGAAGTCGCCACCAAATTATCGCGATTTGTCAGGGCAAGATGGTTTGCCCCGCCCTTTGGAGGGCAGGTCTTTTCCGGACTGCTGCTAGATGCATTTGATGCGATGGCCAAGGGTATGACGGGCAAGGCATTATTGCCGCAACATCAGCCACTTGACCTGTTTGTGACTGTTACTGACTTTGCCGGTCATGACCAGATTCTTATGTTGAATAGTCCCTCGATGGTCGTTGAATCAGAACATCGCATCACCATCAGTTTTTCAACGCGTGGGCGCGGCGGAATGGATATCGCAGCCATTCCCGAACTGGTTTTCGCAGCACGCGCCACCGCCAGCTTTCCCGGCGCTTTTCCTCCATTTTCGGCCCATGAGCTTGATGCCCAAATCAAGGCACGGGGCATCAAATGGGACAGTCGCGACATGTTTTTGCAGCGCATTTTGCCGCAACAATTTGCCGCAGGTGTTGCGGCTGATACCATGTTGATTGACGGTTCCGTTCTCGCCAATGCTCCGTTCAACCAAGCGATTGAAGCCTTGCGTAATCGGCCCGCACGGCGCGAAGTTGACCGGCGCTTTGTCTATATCGATCCCAAGCCTGGTCGCCCCAGCTTCCGGTTTGGAAAACGGGGTGGAACCAATGCGGAAGGCGGCACCCGCATGAAACCGCCCGGCTTTTTCTCAACCATATTTGGTGCCACTTCCAACATTCCACGCGAACAACCGATCCGCGACAGTCTTGAAAAACTGGAAGGCCGAACCGAGCGCGTGGAACGTATGCGGCAGATAACCGAAAGTTTGCGGTTTGAAGTTGAAGGCACGATTGAAAAGCTGCTCGGCAAAACATGGTTTCTGTCACAACCGACGCCGGAGCGGCTTAACAAATGGCGCTCCACCGCCAACGAAAAAGGCGCACAAGCGGCTGGTTACAGTTACCCTGCTTATGGTCATTTGAAAATGGCAGGCGTCGTCGACGATATTATAGCGATTGCACGCCGAAGCTATCCGGAAGGCGATGCCCTGCATTTCAGGAATTTGCGCAGCGCAATCTGGAGTGAAATTCGCGCACGCGGCCTGGACGCGATGGCCCATTACAAAGGCGTTGGCGCGACCAAAGAATCTATCCAGTTTTTCAAAGAACATGATATCCGGTTCCGCATCCGTCGCTTGCGCTTCCTCGCCCGCCGATTGGCCCATGAAATCGAGGCAGACTATGGCCGGGAAGATGTCGGCACAAAGTCGATGCATGATAATATTTATGCATGCTTGTCCCTGTTTTTAGAGCGTGAAACCTCTCAATTTTTAGGTGCCGGCTTTGGGAACTATGTTGCAAATGGTATAGCCGCGCCTGGTAAGTTGCTCGACACGCTTGCCGAGCGCCTCGATCTTGTAGAGGCTGACCGGCTGGCGGACAGCATATTGTGCGATGCGTTGCTGCAAATGCCGGAGGAAAGCCGTCGCATCATGCTGCTGGGCTATATTGGGTATCCACTTTACGATATCGCAACCTTGCCGCTTCTTCAGGGCGAAGGACTGGATGAGTTCGATCCGGTCAAGGTGGACCGTATTTCACCCGAAGATTGCAACAGCATCCGAACCGGCGGAGCGGCTGCGACATTGAAAGGCATAGAATTCAATAATTTCGGTGCTTTCTTTAGTCGTTCCTATCGGGAAAATGACTATCTGTGGGGTCGACTGCATGGTGCGGAGCGCTTGATCGATATCATTTTGTCCTCGCTACCAACTGGAACATCTTTAGATAACTCCGCCATTCAGGCTTTTAAACGAGAGGCGTTTGAAGCGATACTGGATCAGGAGGAGCCCCGACTGACCAAAATCAAACCGCTCATCGCGTCGCTGCGTACTGAAATCGAAAGCCTGGGCGGAACCGCGCCGTAAAATTGAATTGGCCGCTTAAGCCCCGTCCCGATCACCCCTTCAACTGTGCATAAACCGTTTCGACAAAACTGTCCGCAGAGATAAAGCCATCGGCCTTTACACCGAACCCGTCGGCTGGCCGCGAAGCCTTGATCTGGTCAAGCGTTTTGCCTGCTTTGATCGCGGCTTCGACCTTGGCTATGACCGTTGCAATCATGTTGCGGTGGTTTTGCAAATCCGCCTTGGTTGCAATCGCGCCGTGGCCGGGAATGATCTTCGTCTGATCATTTGCGATGGCCAGAACCTTGTCCGCCGCAGCGACAAAACCGCGCACATCCCCGCCGCTGCCTACATCGACAAAGGGGAAACTGATTTGCAACATGAACAGATCGCCCATGTGGATGACATTCGACTTTGTCCAATGGATGATCGAATCGCCATCGGTATGTCCGGCGGGCATATGGATCACCCGAACTTCTTCGCCATTCAAATGGAGCTTTAGACCCTCGGCATAGGTTATGACGGGCAAAGCGACCTTCGCCGCAGGTGGCACAACATTTCCGGCAACCGTCGCACCAGCCGCCATTCGCACGCGGACATTATCGTGTGCCATGATAATCGCACCGGCCTTGCCCAGATTTTCATTGCCGCCGCTATGGTCAAAATGCCAATGCGTGTTGATAAGGAACTTAACCGGTTGCGCGCCAAGTGAAGCAACCGCCGACTGGATTTTACCGGTCAACGGCGCAAACTGGTCATCAATCAAGACAGTGCCATCTTCTCCATAAGACACACCGATATTCCCGCCCGCGCCAAAAAGCACGGCAACACCCGGGGCCAATTCCTGCGCTTTGATTTCAACAGTGCTGAAATCATTTTGGGCCAAGGCTGACGCCGGAACAGCAACCGTAGCGAGCGCAAACAAGGTCGAAAGCATTTTCATTGGGATAGTCTCCAGAGCAAAATCGTAAGAATGCTAAGCTTCAAATTGACAAATGGCCAGTCCAATCACCGGCACAGCAAACACCCGCTATGTCAAATCATCCCATATGCCCTTGAGCCTATCAAAAAAACCGGAAGATTGGGGGCTTTCGGCACCCGTTTCCGTTTCCCGAAATTCGCGTAGCAGCTCTTTTTGCCGCGCGGTCAGTCGTGTCGGCGTTTCAACATCGATCTGGATAACCATGTCGCCGCGACCGCGCCCTTGCAACACAGGCATACCTGCGCCGCGTTGGCGCAATTGCTTGCCCGACTGTATGCCTTCGGGAACAAGGATGATATGTTCCGCGCCATCCAGCCCCGGAATGCGGATTTCTCCGCCCAATGAAGCGGTCGTAAAACTGACAGGTGCTCGGCAAAACAGCGTTGTGCCATCACGTTCAAAAACCTTGTGCCGCGCCAGATGGATGAAAATATACAGATCACCCGCCGCCGCCCCATAAGGTCCGGCCTCGCCTTTACCGGCAACACGAATGCGCGTGCCTTCATCAACGCCGGGCGGGATATTTACCGAGATTGTCTTGCGTTCGTCCACCCGGCCTTCGCCGCCGCAGACATTGCATGGGTCCTCGATAACTTCGCCACGGCCGTGACAGGTCGGGCATGTCCGTTCGACAACAAAGAAGCCCTGTTGCGCGCGAACTTTGCCATGACCGCCGCACAGATTGCAGCGGCGCTTGCCCGAACCGGGGGTAGCGCCCGTGCCTTCGCAGGTTCCACAGGCCGAAGCGACGTCGATGGTGATTTCGGCGTCTTTGCCGTGAAATGCTTCGTCGAGAGAGATTTCGAGATCGTAACGCAAATCGGCACCACGCGCCGGGCCACGTTGACGTCCGCCAAAGGCATCGCCGAAAAAGCTTTCGAAAATATCGGAAAAATCACCAAAGCCGGCGCCACCTTGACCGCCGCCCATACCACCATTTTCAAAGGCGGCCTTGCCTAAACGGTCATATGCCGCGCGCTTTTGCGGGTCTTTCAGAACGTCATAGGCTTCGCTGATGGCTTTGAACTTGGCTTCTGATTTGTCGCAACCCGGATTGCGGTCCGGATGGCATTCCATAGCGAGCCGTCGGTAAGACGACTTCAGCGTCTTTTCATCCGCTGACCGTTCGACTTCCAGCAATTCATAATAATCGATGTCGAGACTCATGATCGACTAACCCCTTGGTCCCGACCGTCGCTGCGTTTCGGTAAGCGACGGTCGGAAACTTCCATCTTTAGTCTTTCTTGTCGTCTTCGACTTCGGAGAACTCGGCATCGACGACATTTTCGTCGGCAGTCGGCTCATCATCATTGGCGTTTGTTGACTTGGCTGAAGCTTCCTGCTCCTCTTTATAGATCGCTTCGCCCAGCTTCATCGCAATTTGCGCCAGTGCCGTTGCCTTTTCCTTCATCGCTTCTGCATCACCGCTTTCGATGGCAGTTTTCGTTTCCGCGACAGCGGCTTCGATCTCGCTTTTCAGGCCGGCATCAACTTTGCTGCCATGCTCTTCAAGCTGCTTTTCGGTTGTATGGACAAGGCTTTCCGCGTTGTTCTTGGCTTCGGCTGCTTCGCGGCGCTTCTTGTCTTCTTCGGCAAAAGCTTCGGCGTCGCGGACCATTTGATCAATGTCGGCATCGGACAAACCGCCTGAGGCTTGGATCTTGATCTGCTGTTCCTTGCCCGTGCCCTTGTCTTTAGCAGTTACGCTGACAAGACCATTGGCATCGATATCGAAGGTTACCTCAACCTGCGGCACGCCGCGCGGTGCAGGCGGAATTCCCACGAGGTCGAAATTGCCGAGCAACTTGTTATCGGCAGCCATTTCACGCTCGCCTTGGAAGACGCGGATGGTCACCGCATTCTGATTGTCTTCCGCAGTCGAATAGACCTGGCTCTTCTTGGTCGGGATCGTCGTGTTGCGATCGATCATGCGGGTGAACACGCCGCCCAGCGTTTCGATACCCAGCGAAAGCGGGGTAACGTCGAGCAACAGCACGTCCTTGACGTCGCCTTGCAAAACGCCAGCCTGAATAGCCGCGCCCATGGCAACGACTTCATCAGGGTTCACGCCGGTGTGCGGTTCCTTGCCGAAGAAGCTTTTCACGACTTCGCGCACCTTGGGCATGCGGGTCATACCGCCAACCATCACAACTTCGTCAATTGCGTCAGCCTTGATACCCGCGTCGGCAATCGCCTTCTTGCAAGGCTCCAGCGTGCGCTTGATCAGGTCGTCGACCAGCTTTTCAAGGTCGGCACGGGTGATATTCTTCACCAAGTGCTTAGGGCCGTTTTGATCGGCGGTGATGAACGGCAAGTTGACTTCAGTCGTCTGGGTCGAAGACAATTCAATCTTCGCCTTTTCTGCCGCTTCCTTCAAACGTTGCAACGCAAGCTTGTCCTTAGTGAGGTCAATGCCTTCGGCCTTTTGAAAATCATCGGCCAAGAACTGGACGAGCTTGCTGTCGAAATCTTCACCGCCCAGGAACGTGTCGCCGTTGGTCGACTTCACTTCGAACACGCCGTCACCGACTTCGAGGATCGAAATGTCGAACGTACCACCACCAAGGTCATAAACCGCGATGGTCTTGTTTTCGTCCTTGTCGAGGCCGTAGGCCAATGCAGCGGCTGTCGGCTCGTTGATGATTCGCAGCACTTCAAGGCCGGCAATCTGACCAGCATCCTTGGTTGCCTGACGCTGAGCGTCGTTGAAATAGGCTGGAACGGTGATGACCGCTTGCGTCACGGTTTCGCCCAAATAGGCTTCCGCTGTTTCTTTCATCTTTTGCAGGATGAACGCCGAGATCTGCGAAGGCGAATAATCGTCGCCGCCTGCCTTGACCCATGCGTCGCCATTCTTGCCCTTTACGATGCTGTAGGGAACAAGCTCGGTATCTTTCTTGGTGATGGGATCTTCAAACCGGCGACCAATAAGGCGCTTCACCGCAAAAACCGTGCTTTCAGGATTGGTGACGGCCTGACGCTTTGCAGGCTGACCAATCAGACGCTCGCCATCCTTGGCGAAGGCGACAATAGATGGCGTTGTACGCGCACCTTCTGCATTCTCAATGACCTTGGGCTTGCCACCGTCCATAACCGCAACGCAGCTGTTTGTCGTGCCCAAGTCGATACCGATAACTTTAGCCATAAAAACTTACCCCGAAATTCTAGAATTGAACTTGATTATGCCAATTTCCGGACCGGCCCTATCAGGCACCGGTGTTTTCCAACAAAATGACATTGTAGCGGCGATATAGGTGCCAATTTGCTTGGCACAAGGCTTGGGCGCACCTAGATAAGCAAAAAGTGACTGTCCGCCCCGCTTTTGGACAGTTTTGACGCAGCAGTTAATGGAGCAGGCAAATGAACCGGCGAATTTTTACCATCAGCACCGCCGCTATGGCTTTATTGCTTGGATCATGTGGGCCAACCCCGCAATTGAAGGTGAAGGAAGCGGTTCTGACGCTTTCGCCGGTGGACCAAAATCCGTCCGCTTTCCATTTCAACGTCTATGGCGGACCAAAGGACGTCTATCTTTTGCGCGTCAGCACGCCTTCGGCCATCCGAACCGAAATGCACGATGTCGGGGTCGACCCCAAGACCGGCGCAGTTACGATGTCTCCTTTGAACCGCGTACTGATTCCAGCGGACAAAAAAGTCGAGTTCAAAAAAGGTGGAAAGCATGTGATGATGTGGGGCGTAAACCTGATCCCGCGACGCCTTGGTGAAATTGAAGTTGAATTTCTTTTTTCGAACAATCAGCGGATTTTGGTCGAAGCGCGGGTTCAGGAAATCGACGGTAGCGATCCTGACGAGAAAAAGGCGTTGAACTAGAGGGATGTTCGGTCCACATAAATCCGGCCGACCTTTAACCGCGCGAGAGTGCGCGCTCGCAAAATCCATTTTTGGCAGTGCACTGGATTATGCCAAAATCCGCATCCACAATAGAAAATTTTGGTGGTTCCAACCCCGTCGTATTACCATGGCGCCGGACGGGCATCTATGGTTCCACCCGAAAAACACCCTGTTTTGCGAAGATTTTTGCGACAGGGATATCGCCTTGCAAGGATTGTTCATCCACGAGCTTGTCCACGTTTGGCAGCATCAGCAGGGTATTTTTTTGCCGCTAAAACGGCACCCCTTTTGCCGCTATGACTACAGCCTGAAACCGGGTTGGACACTGGATCGCTATGGCATCGAACAGCAGGCCGAGATTGTCCGCCACATCTTCTTGCTTCGTAACGGTGTAAAAGTGGCCGGAGCTCCGGCTTTGTCGCAATATGATGGAATATTAGTGTTTTAGCGGCAATAGACCAAGGCGGTCGCGCATCAACCATCGCGCCAACACCAGACCGGCGACGATGCCCAACCCGACCGCAAGGCCAACCCAGATTCCGACCCCGTCCCAGTCCCGATAAAAGGCAAGCCAGCAGCCAAAGCCAATTCCGATCACCCAATAACCGAGTGCTGCAAACAACATCGGCCAGGTTGTGTCCTGAATTCCGCGCAGCATTCCGGTGCCCACAACTTGTGCGCCATCGACAATCTGAAACACGGCGGCAACCAGCAGGAAAGAAACCGCCAGTCGCAGGACTTCTTCATTTCCGGCCAGCGCTGGGTCGAGGAAAAACCCTGCAAGAGTTGCCGGAAACAGCCAGATCACCATCGCCATCGCGGTCATGAAACCTACGCCCAGCGCATAGGCTGTCCAGCCCGCGCGGCGTATTGCGTCACCGTCACCTTTGCCGAAACCAAGGCCGACACGCACGGTTGCAGCTTGCCCCAGACCCATCGGCACCATGAATGTCATGGATGCAATTTGGATGGCAACGGCATGTGCCGCGACAGATGCGGTACTTATATAGCCCATCAGGAACACCGCAGCGGCAAACACCATGGCTTCAAATCCCATGTGCAATCCGATGGGAAAGCCGAGCCGCCATATCGTGAAAAAGCGCGGCCAATCAGCGCGCCACCAGCGGCCAAACAAGTGATATCGGCGGAATTTCCTGTGCCGCTTGACGACAGCGGCCAGAAAAAGAAACTGGAACAAAGCGACCAACGAGCTGCCGATCCCTGCGCCGACCAATTCGAGCCTCGGCAGCCCGAAATGTCCGAAAATCAGGCCATAATTCACCACAGCATTAACGATTACCGCGGCAATCCCAGCCGCCATCGCCCAGTTCGGTTTTTCGAGTGCGGCCATGAATGACCGTAAAACAACGACGCCCAAGGTAGGCAAAATCATCCACTGCAACGCACGCACAAACAGGCCTGTGTCCTGTGCCAACTGGGCTGGTTGCCCTGCCCAAACCAGAAATGGTCCGGTAAACCACAATATCGCCCACAGCGGGATGCACACTGCGAAGGATGCCCAAAATGCTTGCCGCACAGTGCGCCTGACATCGCGCACCGAATGCGCCTTGCGTCCGATTTCCGCCGCGATAAGCGGTGATGCGGCGGTGATTACACCGATGCCTATCAGCAGGACGGCAATAACGATGCCGGACCCCAATGCCGAAGCGGCCAAAGCATCGGGACTAAGCCGTGCGAGCAGAAAAACGTCGGTGGAATTGATGAGAACCATCGTCACATTTGTAAGAATGAGCGGCCAGGCCAAGGCCAGCGTTGCACGAAACTCGTCTCGCCAAGGAGACTGCACGTCAAAGGAGGGAGAGATCGCTGTCATCGGATGAGCGCGTTAGCGGAATGCGTCACCTGCGACTAGGGGGTGTTTGGCTATTGGTTTTCAGGAAGATCCCGTTAACCTGTCGCCCGCGGGTGGGCGTTGAAATATTCGTCAAGCAGCATGGCGGTATCGACCGCTGTATAAACCTGCGTCGATGACAGGCTGGCATGGCCCAACAATTCTTGCAAGCTCCGCAAATCCGCCCCACCGGCCAGCAAATGGGTTGCAAAACTATGGCGCAAGGCATGCGGCGTTGTTCGTTCGGACAGACCCAGTCGACCGCGTGCACCTTGCATCGCACGCCGGATCAGCGCCGGTGATAACGGCCCGCCGCGCGATCCGCGAAACAGGGGTGCATCCCGTGTTGGTGGATATGGGCACAGTGCGACATAGTCTTCGATTGCCGCCTTAACCTGTTCCAATACAGGAACAATCCGGGTCTTGTTACGCTTGCCGGTAACGCGCAGGGTTGCGCCCAAGGGCAGTATATCGCCCATCAACCCTGTCGCCTCGCTCACGCGCAAGCCGCTGCCATAGAGCAACAGAAGCACCGCCCAGTCGCGTGCGCCGACCCACGTGTCGCGCGCCGAACCGGCGGCATCTTCGGCCAGCGCGACCACATCGTCAGGATTGACCGGACGTGGCAGGCTTCGCGGCACCCGAGGGCCTTTCAATGCCGGCAAGCTTGCGTCATCGCCCAACGCAAATCGGAGAAAATGCCGGACAGCGGACAGTTCGCGCGCCGTCGACCGGTTGGTCAAACCGACGCCGCGCCGGTCGGCAAGAAAAGCGCGCATATCGGCCGCACCGATTTTTGCAAGCGTAACGCGGTCCACCTGTTCACCCCAATGTAGCTCCAGAAAGCTACTCAAGCGTTCCGCCGTGGCGTGATATGCGCGCACGCTATGCGGCGACATTCGGCGGTTGTTGGTCAGGAACGACATATATTCGGCGATCAGGGAAGCCATCGCGCTCAACTCTATCAGGCCGGTGCGTTTGCCTCAACCGCTACTATCTGCGGCAAGATCGCGTCCAGCAGGGGCATACCCTTGGGCGTAACAGTCACTTTGTTGCCATCGCAGCGGATCAGACCGAGCTTTGCGATATGATCGAGCGCACCGGTATCCAGCAGGGCATCCGCCGCAATTCCGGTTTTTTGCGACAGGCGATCAAGGCAGATCCCTTCGCTAAGGCGCAAACCCATCAGCAAGGCTTCGGTAGCACGGGAGGCTGGATCGAGCGCATCCTCGCTGGCGATAGCATGCGCATTCCGGTCGATTGCAGCCACAAAATTTTCTGGTTTTTTATGGCGTTGGGTTGCAATGTTCAGTCGCCGTCCATGCGCGCCAGGCCCGATGCCGATATAGTCATCATAGCGCCAATAGGACAGATTGTGGCGGCTTTCGGACCCATGCCGCGCATGATTGCTGATCTCATAAGCCGGCAAACCTGCTGCCGCCGTGATGGATTGAGTCATATCGTAAAGCGTTGCCGCCTCGTCATTGTCCGCCGGAATAAACTGGCCGGTGCGGACCATGGTTTCAAAACGGGTACCGGGCTCAATAGTCAACTGATAAAGCGACATATGGTCCGTGCCAAAGGACAAAGCTTGGCGCAATTCCGTTTCCCACTGGTCCGCCGTCTGGTCGGGGCGCGCGTAGATCAGATCGATATTGACGCGGCCGAAATGCTGCTGCGCGATTGCCAGTGCATCGTGGCTTTCGGCAACGCTGTGTGCGCGGCCCAAAAATGCCAGCGCGGCGTCGTCGAGTGATTGAAGTCCCAGCGACACCCGGTTCACTCCGGCTTGCGCGAGGTCGGCGAAGCGGGCCGCTTCAACCGAGGAGGGATTGGCCTCAAGCGTTATTTCGATATTGTCAGCAAAGCCCCAATGCGCCTGTGCAGCATCGATCAAAGCTGACACGGTAGCAGGCGACATCAATGATGGCGTACCGCCGCCGAAGAAAATGGAGGTGAGCGGACGACCCTTGGTCAGCCCGGCTTCATGCGCCATATCCTTCAACAGAGCGGTTCGCCATGCGTCTTGATCGACGCTTTCGCGGACATGGCTGTTAAAATCGCAATAGGGGCATTTGGAAATGCAGAAGGGCCAGTGGATATAGAGGGCGAGGGGCGTCGGCACCTTCGCGAAGGCGGAGACCTCTAGCAGATTTAACCCAGGCATTGCCGAAGTCCTGTCTTTGCAGGGAATACGAAATTCAGCTTCGTCAAAATTCAGCTTCGACCAGCTTGCGGAACGCATCAGCTCGATGATCGACAAGCTTCTTTTCTTCCCAGTCGATTTCGCCAAAAGTCATTAAATGTCCGTTGGGCACGAACACCGGATCATATCCAAAACCTTTGGAACCGCGCGGTGGCCATATAAGGTGGCCATTTACCCGACCTTGGTAAATGGCAACTTCTCCGTTTGGCCATGCAAGCGCCAGCGTGCTGTTAAACCAGCATGTTCTGTCCACATCTGGCCCAATCGCTGCCAACATCCCTTCCACCTTGCCCATCGCCATGTACCAGTCGCGACCTTTTTCGCCTTCAAACTTCTGTCGTTCGGCCCAGTCTGCGGTGAACACCCCAGGTCGTCCGCCTAGCGCATTTACGCACAGGCCTGAGTCGTCGGCTAGTGCCGGTAGATTTGCTTCTGTTGCCGCCGCCCGGGCTTTTATCAGCGCATTTTCTTCAAACGTCGTCCCTGTTTCTTCCGGCTCTGGCAGTCCAAGTTCTCCGGCCGACACGCAGTCCTTGCCATAGGGTTGCAGCAAAAGGCGCATTTCCCTCAGTTTTCCGGCATTGTGCGTGGCCACGACTATTTGGCCCGAATAGTCGCCCAGCTTCATTTTACCGCGTCTGCCTGTACCGCGAATATCCGGTCGGTGCCCATGCGTGCAAGGCGAAGCAGACGAAGGAGGCTTTCTTCGTCATAGGCTGCACCTTCGGCAGTTGCTTGCACCTCGGCAATCTGGCCGCCTTCGATCAGCACGAAATTGGCATCGGCATCCGCGCTCGAATCTTCGATATAATCGAGGTCGAGGACGGGAGTGCCGTTGTAGATGCCGCAACTGATTGCCGCGACGCGGCCGCTGATCGGGTCTTCCTTGATTGCGCCCGAGTTCATCAAACCATCAACGGCCAATCGCAAGGCCACCCATGCGCCAGAGATCGCCGCCGTGCGCGTGCCGCCATCGGCTTGCAATACATCGCAATCGAGCGTGATTTGATGCTCGCCTAATTTCTTGAGATCAACCACGGCGCGTAAAGAGCGTCCGATAAGGCGTTGAATTTCCTGTGTCCGGCCAGATTGCTTGCCTTTGGCGGCTTCACGCTGGCTGCGCGTATGGGTTGCGCGGGGAAGCATGGAATATTCCGCCGTTACCCAGCCCTCGCCTTTTCCGCGCAACCATGGTGGCAAGCGGTCTTCGACACTCGCGGTAACGAGGACGCGTGTGTCGCCAAATCCGATCAGGCAGCTTCCCTCGGCGTGCTTGGTGAAGTGGGTTTCGATTGAAATGGGGCGCATTTCGTCGGGCGCACGACCTGATGGACGCATGATAATCTCCTGATAATGGGTTCAGCGCCGCAATAGCCTCCTTCGCTTGCTTTGCAAGCGTGCTGCGCTACATCGGTCGCTGTGAGTCAAACCCCGATAAACGAATTGAGCGATCGCACCCGCACCATCTTCCGGATGGTGGTGGAAAGTTACCTGGATAATGGTGCACCCGTCGGATCGCGGACCATTTCGAAATTTGCGGGCCTAAACCTATCACCTGCCTCCATTCGCAATGTGATGCAGGATCTGGAAGAAGCCGGATTATTGGCCGCCCCGCATACCAGCGCCGGTCGAATGCCAACCGAAAGCGGCTTGCGCCTGTTCGTTGACGGCATGATGCAAGCGGCAGAGCCTTCAGCAGAAGAACGCCGCGCAATCGAATCTCAGATAACTAGCGATGGGCCTATTGAGGTCGCTCTTGCGGCTGCGACATCGGTCTTGTCCGGCTTGTCGGCATGTGCAGGTGTGGTGTTGGTGCCGAAGCGCGACTCGGTCCTAAAAACCTTTAGCTTTGCGCGGTTATCCGCGACACAGGCGCTTGCCATCATGGTCGGCACTGACAATAATATCGAAAATCGCGTCGTCGCCATCGACCCGATGGTAAGTGACAGCGTGTTGATAGAGGCATCAAATTATATTTCGGCGCGTTTGGCCGGTTTGACATTATCCGAAGCACTCGCGCATCTCGACAGCGAAATTCGTGCCGAAAAGGCCGAGTTGGATGTCGCAAGCGAAAAACTGGTGCGCGATGGCCTTGTTATCTGGTCACTGGATGCCAATGACCGCCCGGTGTTGATCGTTCGCGGCCAATCCAACCTGATTGACGAAGCGGCTGCCGCCGACCTTGACCGGGTTCGCCAATTGCTGGACGAATTGGAGAGCAAAGAAGAAATCGCGCGGCTCGTCGACAGCGCACGCGAAGCCCAATCGACGCGAATATTCATCGGATCCGAAAACAACCTGTTTTCGCTGTCCGGTTCATCCGTGATCGCCGCCCCGTATCGCGAGGTCGGTGGAAAGGTTGTCGGCGTTGTGGGTGTCATTGGCCCAACCCGGCTTAACTATGCGCGTGTCGTTCCGATGGTGGACTTCACGGCAAAGGCGCTAAGCCGGTTGATGAAGTGATGCAATTTCCAAGGATAAACGTCAGCACCGCTTGATGATTCCATCCGATTGCCTATATGCGCATCGCAAAGATGCGGCGGGAACCACTGCCCCAAGAATAGATAGAAGCAGGCTATGACACAAAAGAAAAACGAAGCTGACGACAACGCAGCCGCAAGAGAAATGGACGGAGTACCGGAACATCTGCGCGAAGGCGGCGATGAACCTGAAGCGAACGCAGATGCGGAACGCATATCAATGCTTGAAGACCAATTGGCTGCGGCCAAACAAGATGTGTTATATGCTCAGGCCGATACGCAAAATGTGCGTCGCCGGATGGAAAAGGAAGCCGCCGATGCGCGTGCCTATGCCGCCACCAACTTTGCACGTGATATTCTTTCGGTATCCGACAATTTGACACGCGCGCTGGATGCTATTCCGGCCGAATTGCGCGAAGATGAAAAGATGAAGCCGCTGGTCACCGGACTTGAGGCGACAGGGCGCGAACTCGATTCAGTATTTGCCAAAAATGGCATCGCCCGGATCGCGGCAATGGGTATGCCGCTCGACCCTAATCTGCATCAGGCGATGGTCGAGATTCCCAGCGCGGATGCTGAAGCGGGTACTATCGTTGCAGAAATGCAGGCGGGATATATGATAAAAGATCGCCTGTTACGGCCCGCGCTGGTTGGGGTCGCCAAATCTGCGGACTGAGATGTTTTGGGTCACTCAAACACGGGAAAAGTGAGGATGGGAGCAATAGCCCCCTCCTCTATTTAGGCCCCTATTCAGGTTTCCAACGCACCAGCCGCCAGAAATAGCCGAATATGATCAGCAGGATTATTGCTGTCGACAGTGGCCCCAATATCTTTTCCACATCCGCAAATTGTGATCCGAGCGCATAGCCAGCCCCAGCGAGCGCGGCACTCCATCCGGCCGTTCCTATGGCCGAAAACACCAAAAACCGGCGGTGCGACATGCCGAATATGCCTGCTGGAATCGAAATCAGTGAACGCAGGGTCGGCAGCATTCGGGCTATCAGCACGATGACCGAGCCATGTTTTTGAAAAAGCTCTTGCCCGCGCTCGATCTCTTTCCAGCTCAGCGTGAGCCAGCGACCATGAAGGTCCGCAAATCGGTGCAGCCGGTCTGACCCAAATTTGATAGCAAGCCAGAACCAGAGGTAATTGCCCAACATGGCACCAGCGGTCCCTGCCCCGATCACACCGGCTAAGTTCATAGTCCCGCGTGACGCCGAAACGCCCGCTACGGTCATAATGACCTCCGACGGCACCGGCGGAAAAACGGTTTCCAGAAACATGAGGAGGGCAACCCCCCAATAGCCGCCTTGGTCGACAAGACGGATTATCCAGTCATCCATGTTGCGATTATCCCAGACGGGTCTCGATAGCGTCCCAAATCATCCCGGCCGTATCCGTGCCGTTGAAGCGGTCGATCGCGACAATTCCCGTTGGCGATGTCACGTTGATTTCGGTCAGCCATTCGCCACCAATGACATCGATGCCCACGAAAATCAGGCCCAGTTCCTTCAACCGCGGACCCATGGCGGCACAGATTTCCTGTTCGCGGGGCGTAAGCTCTGTGGCTTCGGCGCTGCCACCCACGGCAAGGTTGGAACGGAACTCACCCTCACTCGGCCGTCGGTTTATGGCTCCGGCAACGACACCATCAATCAAAACGATGCGTTTGTCGCCCTTGGCCACGTCGGGCAGGAACGGCTGCACCATATGCGGTTCGGGCCAGGTGCCGTTGAACACTTCCAACAATGCCCCAAGATTGTCACCCTCGGCCGGAACGCGGAAAATCGCCTTTCCGCCATTGCCATGCAGCGGCTTGACAACGACCGCGCCATGTATTTTCTGGAAATCCCGTATTTCATCGGTCGACCGCGTAATCAACGTGGGTGGCATGAACCTGCGATAATCAAGCACCATCACTTTTTCAGGCGCGTTGCGGACACTGGCCGGATTGTTGACCACTAAAGTTTCGCTTTCGATCCGCTCCAGAAGATGCGTCGCTGTGATGTAACCGACATGGAAAGGCGGGTCCTGCCGCATCAGGACAACATCGATGTCGGAACCCAGATCGATCCGCTTTGGAGCACCAAAGCGGAAATGCGCGCCTTCGACCCGCTGTACATCGTGAACAGGGTGCGCCCATGCAGACAGCCTGTTGTTGCTGTCCAAATTCAATGTTCCGACATCATAATGCCAGATCGCATGCCCCCGTGCTTGCGCCGAAAGCATCAACGCAAAACTGGAATCGCCGTGAATGTTGATACCGTCCATGGGGTCCATCTGGACCGCGATTTTGATAGTCATTATGGGGTCCCTAACCGTGCCAGACGTTTCGCAGATGGTGTGGCCATCGCCAAGGTGCAACCAATATTACGTCTATTTGCATATTTTCCGTGCCTTTGCCATATTTTGGCAAAAGAATCTCCGCCGCAGCAGCAACCCGGCGAAGGCGATAGGCGTCAATGGCAGACGCAAGATCGAGCGCCTTGCTCCGCATTTTGACTTCGACAAAAGCCACCGTCTTGCCGCGTCGCGCAATCAGATCCACTTCGCCGCGTGGCGTTTTCACGCGTTCGCCAACAATCCGCCATCCCTGAATACGCAAAAACCAAGCGGCCATCATTTCGCCCTGACGCCCTCGTTTTTCCGCAACGGCACGGTTCATTGCCCCTTGATCTCCGTGGCGCGTGCATAAAGATTGGCCCGTTCCAATCCAAATCTTTTGGCAATCGCCCCAGCCGCCTTTGCAGCAGACATGCTTTGCAGCGCCTCGCGCAAGGCCGCATCGACATCCCCCTGATCCACAATGGCATCTTCTTGTGGCGGTCCGATGATCAGGACAATTTCACCCTTGGGTTCATGCGCGGCATAGCGAGCAGACAGTTCAGCTGCGGTCCCCGTTACGACTTCTTCGAATTTCTTGGTCAATTCTCGTGCAACGGCAATTTCGCGGTCGCCATAAAGTTCGGCTATGGTAGCAAGCGAAGCGGCGAGACGCGGGCCGCTTTCATAGAACACAAGCGTCGCCTTGATACTCGCCAGTTCCAAGAGCGCATCCGCCCGCGCTTTTGCCTTGCTGGGTAAAAATCCCGAAAAGAGAAAGCGGTCCGTCGGCAGGCCGCATATCGACAACGCCGCGATCACGGCGCTCGCTCCTGGAACCGTATAGACTGGCACGCCCGCCTCGCGCGCCGCGCGGACCAATTTATAGCCGGGATCGGAAATGAGCGGGGTGCCGGCATCGGACACCAAAGCAACCACGCCGTCCCGTGCGGCAGCGATCAAGCTGTCGCGATCGCCAACGCTGCTATGGTCATTGTAACGGCGCATTTTCTTTTTGAGACTGAGATGATGCAACAATTTGCCAGTAACGCGGCTATCCTCTACAGCGACGATCTCGGCCGCTTCCAACACGGATATGGCCCGTTGTGACATATCTGCAAGGTTGCCGATGGGGGTCGCAACGACATATAAGCCCGACTCGAACAACATCATAAATACAAGCTATTCGCTGAGGACCCAATCATGAGCGCAACCATTGCAGCAACCGGCGCGCAGCCGCAAGCCATAGTAAGCGGATTAAGACGCCTATTGGCGTTGGCCATGCTCGCCCTTCTGGCCGCGTGCGCCGCCGTGCCACGTGGCGCCGAAGGTCCGCCGCCCGTGGTAACAGCTGATCCGCTGGACAGTTTGCACCGTGTCGCGTTGCTTTTGCCGATGACCGGACCCGATGGGGATGTCGGCCAGTCCATCGCCAATGCAACTGCGCTGGCCCTTGCCGATACCAAGGCGACCAACATCCGCCTGATAACATATGACACCGCGCAGGGCGTCGCCGCCGCGACAAAGCGCGCTGTTGCCGACGGTAACAAGTTGATACTGGGACCATTACGCGGTGAAAATGTAACCGAGGCTGCCGCCATTGCCCGCCCTGCAGGTATTCCGATCATCAGCTTTTCCAACGATATCGGGATCGCCGGCCAGAATGTATTTCTTCTCGGACATTTGCCAAACCAGTCGATTGACCGCGTTGTGCGCCATGCAAAGGCGAAGGGATTCAACCGCTTTGCCGCTGTGGTTTCGACCAGCGTTTATGGCCAGCGGGCGCAAGCAAATCTGGTAAATTCGGTTCGCAGTGCCGGCGGCATCCTCGTCGGTGTTCAAGAATCCGATGGCAGCCCGGCCGCCGCAGATGCCGCCGCCCGCCGCCTTGCCCAAATGGGGCAGATTGATGCGATTTTAATCGCCGATAGCGGTCGTGCCGCAGTCGTTGCGGTCCCCGCATTGCGCCGCAACGGATTGCGGAATGCCAAGATTTTGGGCACGGATTTGTGGAATATCGACGGTTCGCTGGCAAGCAGTTCGCCCATTTATGGCGCTTGGTTTGCGAGTGTTTCAGACACTCTATACAATCAATATGCGACCAAATACCGCGCCCGATACAGCAAAGCCCCGCTGCGTTTGTCCAGCCTTGGCTATGATTCGGTATTGCTCGTCGTCCGCGTCGCCCGCGACTGGCGTCCGGGCAGTAAATTTCCTGTAACCCAGCTTATCGACCCGCAAGGCTTTATCGGTGTAGACGGCGCGTTCCGCTTCATGAGCAACGGCCTGACCGAACGCATGCTGGAGGTTCAGGAAATCCAGGCAGGCAAATTCGTCACCGTCGACCCTGCCCCTACCTCGTTTGCGAAATGAGGAGGCGGGGAGAGGAATTCGAGTTAACGTCAGACCGTCACCCAACCTCAATGGTTGCAATGTTCCCCATGCACATGGCCGCCGCCCAGTTTCCGGGCCTTTTCAATTTTCTTCAGCACCATTTGCCGTTTCAATCGCGACAGATGGTCGATGAATAATATGCCCTCTAGATGGTCCATCTCGTGCTGCAGACAGGTGGCCATCAAATCGTCCATGGTTTCTTCATGAACCTTTCCGTCCAGATCCTGCCAGCGCGCGCGGATTTTGGCGGGGCGTTCTACTTCGGCATATTGGTCAGGCACCGACAGGCAGCCTTCATTATATGCCGAATGTTCTTCCGATGGATCAAGAATTTCAGGGTTCACAAATACCCTCGGGTTACGCACGCTTTCGCCGTCTTGCCCTTCATCCTGAAGATCGATCACCAGCAGGCGCTTGGGCACGCCCACCTGTATCGCCGCCAAACCGATACCGGGCGCGGCGTACATGGTTTCGAACATATCATCGACAAGCTTTTTCAAATCCGCATCAAAGCTTTCCACAGGCGTGGAGATGGTTTTCAGCCGCGGGTCGGGCACTTCAAGAATAGGTAATATGGCCATGGATCGCAGATAAGCATGGCCGCCGAATAAATCAACCAACCGGTCGCCGCGCCCGCAAAGCCTGAGCCAATGTCCCGTCATCGAGATAATCAAGTTCCCCGCCCACAGGCACGCCATGCGCCAATTGCGTCAGACGGATGGGGTAATGTTCAAGCCGTTCGGCCAGATAATGGGCCGTTGTCTGACCTTCAAGCGTTGCGTTCATCGCCAACACAACCTCATCCACGCCGCCCGCTGCCACGCGGGTAATCAGGCCGTCAATATTCAGATCTTCCGGCCGCACACCATCGAGCGCGGAAAGTTTGCCGCCCAAGATATGATATTTCCCGGGAAACAACCGCGACCGGTCCAGCGCCCACAAATCGGGCACATCCTCCACTACACAAATCGACCGCGTGTCGCGGCGCGGATCAACGCAGATGCCGCACGGGTTCCCGGTATCGATATTTCCGCAAATGTCGCACACGACAAGCCGCTGCTCGACCTGTTCCAAAGCGCGCAGTAGCGGTTGCAAAACGGTTTCTCGCTTTTTCATCAGGTGCAGCACAACACGCCGGGCCGAGCGCGGCCCCAGGCCGGGGAGTTTGGACAAGGCTTGCGCCAATGCGTCTATTTCTTGCGATGCCATGCACCACGTCTTAGGGGGCTTTCAAACAAAGGAAAAGTCACGATGCGCCTTGCCTTCATGGGTACGCCGGAATTTGCGGTTCCAAGCCTCGACGCTCTTGTCGCAGCAGGGCATGAGGTTGTGGCCGTCTATACCCAGCCGCCGCGTCCCGCCAACCGCGGAAAAAAGCTGACACCGTCGGCTGTGCAGACACGGGCGGAGGAACTTGGCCTGCCAGTGCATAGTCCTCTGACGCTTCGCAGCGCCGAAGCACAGGCAGAATTTGCCGCGCTCAAGCTCGATGTTGCTATCGTCGCGGCTTATGGCCTCATCCTGCCGCAAGCCATTCTGGACGCACCGACGCATGGCTGCCTAAACGTCCATGGCTCCCTGCTCCCTCGCTGGCGCGGGGCGGCGCCGGTGCAACGGGCGATTTTGGCGGGGGACCGAACCACAGGCGTTATGGTCATGCAAATGGAGGCCGGTTTGGATACAGGCCCGGTGCGCGCAACGACCGAGGTTGAAATTGGCACCAAAACAACAGGTGAACTCACGGCCGAACTCGCCGAACTCGGGGCGGAATTGATGGTGATCGTGTTGCAGGACATGGCCGCGCATCCGGCAGTGGCGCAACCTGAAGAAGGTGTGACCTATGCAGCCAAAATCGACAAGGCCGAAACCCGCATAGATTTTGCGGTATCCGCCCAAATCATCGAACGGCAAATCCGTGCTTTCAATCCTGCACCGGGCGCTTGGTTCGAATATGAAGACGAGCGCTATCGCATATTGGAAGCGCAGGTCATCCCCGCACAGCCCCAAATTTGCAGCAAGGTTTTGGATGATCTTCTCACCATAGCGTGCGGCACGGATTCGATCCGCCCGACGTTAATTCAACGCGCCGGAAAGCCTGCCATGCCAACCACTGATCTGTTGCGCGGCAAAGCCATACCGCAAGGCACCATCCTCTTATGACCCGTTTTGCACTGACCATCGAATTTGACGGCGGACCCTTTATGGGCTGGCAGTGGCAAGACCACGGCCCATCGGTTCAGGGCACCATTGAAGAAGCCATTTTCAAAACAACCGGCGAAAAAACGCTCGTCTATAGTGCGGGTCGGACCGATGCCGGTGTCCATGCCTTGGGTATGCGGGCTCATGTCGATGTGGAAAAGCCCTTGGCTGCCTTTCGACTGATGGAAGCAATAAACGCACATCTGCGGCCTCATCCCGTTGCGATTTTGGCCTGCGAGGAAGTCGCGGCCGACTGGCACGCGCGCTATTCATGCATCGGCCGCGCCTATGAATACCGAATCTGCAACCGGCGTGCATCGCTCACTTTGGAAAAAGGTCGGGTTTGGCGGGTCGGACCGGAACTGGATGCCGCCGCAATGCATGAAGCGGCGCAACTGCTCGTCGGCTTACATGATTTCACCACATTCAGGTCAACCGCCTGCCAATCTGCCAGCCCTGTAAAAACACTCGACCGTCTGACTGTTCGGCGCAAAGGCGACCATATCATTGTTGAAACGGCCGCTCTTTCATTCCTGCACCATCAGGTCCGGTCCATGGTCGGATGTCTGGCTGCGGTAGGGCTGGGCCGTTGGACGGCAAATGACTTGCTCGCCGCGCTCGAAGCCCGGAACCGAAGTGCCCTCGCCGAAAACGCTCCGCCCGAAGGGCTGTATTTCGTAAGGGCCGTTTATCCGGAATTCACGGCTTGAAATTCGCCAAGCGTAGCTCCTCACTCACCTACAGGAGCGGATTGGTCGGCAAATCCCCACTCCGCCACCCTGGAACCGAAGGCGTGCAGAGCACAATTTAGTTCAGGGTGACGGGTGTGGTCGAATGTAGAGTTAGCTTTCGCTGAGGGAAGGTTTCACGCAAAGGCGCGAAGGTTTTTAAGAGGTCGGATGCTCCTCAATACGTCACAAATGCATTGGCGTGGGTGACTTCAATATGCTTTGCTGCCCTCTTAAAAACCTTAGCGCCTTTGCGTGAAATATTTGGCATTTCTTCAAACCCTATACGGGATTTCAACAAACATCCTCCACTACGCAGCCACCCGAACGTACCGAACCGTCACCCTGGAACCGAAGGCGTGCAGCGCACAATTTGGTTCAAGGTGACGGGGTTTGGGAATGTAATTTTCGTGAGGATAAGCCAAGTCGAGTCTCAGGCAAAGCGTTCAACCAAAAAGTCCCGCCAGCGACTTTTCCAGCATCACCAACTGCCACAAAAGCCTCCCGTTATTGACCCGCCCGGCGATGTGATCTTCGGCAGCTTTAGCAACGACCTTGTTATCAAAAAGGTCCATTTTTGAAAAAGTCCGGCTGGTTGATAGCGCCCGCGCTTCAGCAGCCAAGGGCCCGCGAAACCATTGGTCGATCGGCGTCACAAAACCCATTTTTGGCCGGTACAAAATATCGTGTGGAAGGTGGCCTTCCATCGTTTTTTTCATCAGCCATTTACCCTGCCCGCCGCGAACGCGCATTCGTTCCGGCAGGCTGGCCGCAAATTCAAGCAGGCGATGGTCCAATAAAGGTTCGCGCGCTTCAAGGCCAACGGCCATGCTGGTGCGGTCCACTTTGGTCAGGATATCGCCCGGCAACCACAATTTCATATCCGCATATTGGGCTTGATCCAGACCGCTTTGAGCCGGTGCACCTCCCATCAGCTTTTCCATATGGGTTTCGGCGCGATACCCACCCAATGCGCCATGCATCTTGTGCGAATACAAATCGTGCCGCAGGTACTGATTGGTAACGCACACGGCGTCGGTATATCCTTCGGGTCCGGTTTGGGCGAGGGACAGCAAAGTTGTTTTCGCGCGCAACGGACGTGGTGCCCAATCGGCCTTCGGGTAGAATTTACCCAGCGCACCGAACAGCGGACCGCGCACATTTTGCGGCAGAAGACCGCGCAATTGCTCTTCCTTGTGGTGGAACACGTGCCGCCGATAGCCGGCAAGCGCCTCGTCCGCGCCATCGCCCGACAATGCGACGGTTACCTGCTCGCGTGCCAGTTCGCATACCCGATAAGTGGGCAATGCGGATGCATCTGCAAAGGGTTCGTCAAAATGATGGGCCAGTTTGTCAATCAGGCCGAAATCATCGGCGGCGACTTTGCGGCTGCGGTGGTCGGTTGCAAAGCGGCGGGCAATGGTTTCGGCATATTCGCTTTCATCAAGCGCGCCGACGTCGAAGCCGATGGAGCAGGTCTTGATTGGCTGGCGCGACGCTTCCGCCATTAACGCGACGACGCTGCTGCTGTCGACACCGCCAGATAGAAATGCCCCCAGCGGCACGTCCGCGACCATGCGTGAAGTGACACCCTGCCGCATCAGACGTAGCAATTCTTCCGATAACTCGCCCTGACTGCCGCGAACCCGCTTGCTAAAATCCAGATCCCAATATTGTGTCGGCGACGGGACAGGTTGGCCGAGTTGGAGCAGCAGATAATGCCCGGCAGCGAGCTTTTTGACGCCGCGCACGATACAAGCATGGTCAGGCACATAACCGAAGGCGAGATAGTCATCTATGGCGGAAAGATCGATTTCGCGGCGCAATGCGGGATGGGCTGTCAGCGCCTTGAGCTCCGACCCGAACAGGATGCTGCCGTCGGGAATGGCCGCATAAAAGAGCGGTTTTACCCCGAGACGATCCCGGGCCAGAAAGAGCTGCTTGGTGCGGGCATCGTGGATCGCGAAGACAAACATGCCGTGGAAATGCGAAACACAGGCCGGCCCCCAGTGGCGCCAACCATGCAGAATGACTTCACTGTCGCTTTGGGTGGCAAAGCTATAACCGGCAGCTTCCAGTTCTTTCCGCAATTCCCGGAAATTATATATCTCACCATTGAACGTCAGGGACAGCGCCCCATCGTCCGAATGCATCGGCTGCGCCCCGCCCTCCAGATCGATGATCGACAGCCGCCGATGGCCCAGCCCGACCCCCGGCGCGGTCCATACACCCGCACCATCCGGGCCCCGATGCGCGATCGCATCGGTCATGCGCTTCACCCGCTCCGGATCAACCGGTTTGGCCGTTTCGATATGAAAAATACCCGCTATGCCGCACATGAAGGCAGTCCCTATCGCAATCCGGCGAAGTGGTCAGCCACTTTATCAATATTACCCAAGGATTTGACAAAGGCATCGATGGCGGGGCGGGGCGACTGATCTCCCTTTTGCTCGGAAGAAATCAGAATTGCCACGGCCTGCTGTTCGCCCGCCAACAGGCGCGCTTGCAAGGTCGCCAACTTGATGCGCGCCGCAGATCCGCTCGTGACACCGTTTACGCGGTAAAAACTGATAACTTCACGCGCCGCACCTTTTGTTTTTATACGTTCCGACTTTCCATTTGGAGGTGCAGGGGTGTCTGCAGTCCACGACCAGAAGCCGTCCGGGTCAATCGCTCCTTGTCCAAATCCGACCAGTTCGCGTCCCTCATTCTGCCGGTCATACACAACCACGAACATGTCCACATCCTGCCCCACCGCATTGCGGTACCGGCCAGACAGATAATGGCTGCCACCGATGAAGCGGGGCGTCCAATGGACTTTGGGCTTGTAAGGCACCACCGCCCAGCCTTCGACCCTTGGCAGTGCTATCCGGTCGGGCGTTGGAGAGGTTTTGGTTGCGCTGTAGGTTGACCAGCCAAAGGGAAGCGCAGCGGCCAAAAGAATAGCGGTGACCGCTTTGACATTCGTAGTCGAATGGCGGACGGGAACCTGAAGATTCGCCGGATCAAAAGCGGGAGCATCCGCCCGCTTGTCGAAAAATGGCCAACCGGACGCCATGACAAGTCCGATCACTAGGCCGAAAAAAATCCAGCCATAGAACACATGGTCAAAACCGGCTGCAAAGTCATTGCTGCTGTGATGGGCAATATAGATGGTGCCGAATGCACGCAGGCCATTGGCAAGGATTGGCACAACGACGCACGCCGCCAAAAAAGCTAACCGACGCGGCCAGCGGTTGAAACACAGATTCGCGACCAAGGTGCCATAAGCGACCATCGCGATAAGGAATTTGACCCCCGAACACGCTTCGGCGACCCTGAAATAGCCTGTGGGAGTGGTGATGAATATTCCGTCGATATGCGCCGGGATTCCGGCCCAACCCAGCAAAGTCATGCACATTGTTGCGGTCAATGTTTGCAACGCCGGAACAATCTCTTCGCCGATGGGAACAAGGAAAAACATATAAAATAGGGGGAACAGTAAACCCTTGGTCACATTCGGTCCAAGCAGGGCGGACACGCTTGCCTGCATCATCATGACCAGACCCAATTGCCGTGCCACCGCCAATCCCGCCGCATCGCCCAGCAACCACCCGCATGCACCGGCCGCAGCATATAACAACGCTGGTAACCAGGGTTCCGGCTTAAGTTGGGCCAGCAATTCCTTGCGCTGCATCACCAACCAAACCAGGATCGGTACGATCAAAAGACAATGGTTGAACGTCGAACTGTTCCACCAAATGGCAACCATGTCCGCCGCATCGCGCCAGAATAACAACAATAATCCTGCCCATGCAGCAGCGAGATATTGCAGCGGCTTTTGCCAACCCCGATCAGATACTGGCATATGTATTGGAAGCGGAGAGTCTGTCTCGTTCATCGCAACACTTCGCATGTCGCGTCCATTATTGGGTCGAGCGGTGCAAGCTGGCTATGCCAACCATAATGCGCGATGACGTGTTCACGCGCCGCCCTTCCAATGACAATACCCGAACTGGCTTCATCGAGAAGCGAGCACACCCTTGCCGCTTCGGCGACGACATCGGGTTCTACATAAAAATGTTGCTCGTGCGCCGCAATGATACCTTCTGCAGCCGCAGGCGAAACAACAACAGGGCGCGCCATTGCCATCGCCTCAAGCACCTTGTTCTGGATACCGCGTGCGATCCGCAACGGCGCCACAACAACATCGGCCGCCGCCAGCCAGGTCCGCACATCTTCAACCGCGCCGGTCACCTGAACGCCGGGCAACATCGACAAATCTGACACCGCTTGCGTCGGGTTTCGCCCGACAATTGCAAAGCTTGTCTCCGGATGGCGCGCGCGAATGATCGGCATGGCATGCCGGGCAAAATCGGCCACGGCTTCAATATTGGGCCGGTAGTCCATCTGTCCGGTGAATAAAATCAACGGGTCGGGAAATGGAGGATGTACCTTTTTATACCGTGCGGCGGGATCATAATATTGTGTATCGATACCATTCCCGAGTGCCGTCACATTGACCGCCGATGTCCGGCGTCGAAATAGCGCAGCTTCATTTTCACTGACCAAAAGACTGGCGTCCGCGCGGGCTGCCACATCGGATTCAAATCGTTGCAACAGGCGGCCTTCGCGCCGGTTGATCCAACGCATCGCTATGCTGCCTTGGTCGGCGTAGCTTTCGAATTTGGCACTATCGACATCAACAAAGTCCATGACGAAACGGCCGTCAAACTCGGCGGGAACATATTGTGCCATTTGCCCGGAAAAACAAAAGATGTGGCTAATGCGTCCCGTTGCCAGTTTAGAATCCACCCAGTTTCGCATTGCGGAGCTGGCAAAGCTTCGAACCGAAACAGGTTGGCCTGTGGCTAAGGATTCGAGGCCTGCTTGCCATTGGGAATTGCGACGGAGTTCGATATGATGCGAAGCAACCAAATCGTCCATCGCAGTTGCAAATCCCATATCGCGACTATCATCAGCAAAGGCACCGACGTGCACCGGTGCCATCTTGCAAAGATATTTCAAAATATGATGCGAACGGATTTTATCGCCCCGGTCGGCCGGCCACGGAATCCGGTGAGCAAGAAAAAGGATTTCGCGCATCAGCCCAAACCTTTGCCGATCCATGGCCCCAATCGGTTGGCGACAGACAATGGCAGTTTTTGCCATAATCCGATTTTGGCTTTGTATTTCGGGCTATTGGGATTGATATCACGCGGCTCCTGGCCATCGGCGGTGTGGATGGCATAGGCCATCGGCTCGGGTTCAAAACCCCAGTTTTTCTTGAAAAAATAGGCACCGGACTCGGTCTTCGACCGGCCGAAATCAAAATGGGTACAACCCTGCTGGCGCGCGTGGTTCATCAAGGCATAATACATCACATCATTTGCACGAAGCCGTCGTGCATCCCACACGCCACCTCCCCAATATGGCATGACGACACCCTTGTGATACAGGCTAAAAACGCTGGCAACTGGCAATCCCTGATGCAGAACCGTCAAGATATCGGCGTCTTCGCCAAAGGCATGCAACACCGAAGCCATCAAGGCTTTGGGAAATACCGGAGTACCCAGATTATGCACGCTTTCTGCAAATATTGCATAATGCCGATCCAGATTGGCCGTATCCCGTCCTGTTTCAACGGTGAGGTCATTTTCCAGACCTTTGCGCACTTCTGCGCGCTGTTTCCGCGGAATCGCAAGCAGCTCGGCCTCATTGTCGGCGTGCAATGGCTTCAAAAAATTCGCGTGTGAATCGCGCTTTTCAATCCAGCCTTTTCCCGGCATTGAGCCGCCGCGCAATTCGACCGTCGGACAACTCCAGCTTTCGGCCAAGTCGCAAATTTCCTGCGCCAACCGACGGGTTGTTGCTGTAGTCGTCGACAAAATGCCGCCGCCTACAGCAAATGCAGAGGAAACCAGAGCCCTGCCAAATAACGCAGAATGCACCACGTGAAATGGCAATAGGCCCACGATGCTTCCCCCGCGTTCGGCAACAAGGCAATGGGCGACCTGACCTGTACCTGCTTCAATCGCGAGCAACCATTTGGGTCGGTGAAATGGCAGGCCATTTTCCTGGTCCATTACCCACGCATCAAGTCGTGCCACCTCATTGGCGTCAGCCAAATCGGCCAAGCGCAGGCGCAATCGAGTACGGAGCATCGGCGCGTTCATGCAACCAGCTTCGCTTTTTCACGCGCCACGACGCTATCAAGACGCTCCCACTGGAAATCTTGCTGCAGACGCCGGAGTTTGTCGGCCATCACCCCCAATTTCGTATAGTGCCGAATTTTTGATTTGATCGGTGCGTTTGCAACGCGGGGTTGATCGGGGTCAATTTCCCATGGGTGAAAATATATCACGGCCGGGCGGCGATCACGATGATTCACTTGACGGATTGCCCAGCGGGAAAATGCGTAAGGCAATAGCCGGAAAAAACCTCCGCCACCTGCCGCTAGGCGCTTGGATCCAAGCTGCGCTGTGGTAACCGGAATTTCAAGGAAATCGCTACCCGCAACAGGGCGAAAGGCAAATCGTGGAGCTTCTGCCCACCCATAATGATCATGCTTTATGGGGGCAACGCTGGACGAATAGGCATAGCCCTGCTCTGCCAATATCTCATGCGCCCAAGGGGTACGTTGGTCTATGGAAAAACTTGGCGCACGATAACCTGTGACCGCAACACCCGCCGCATCTTCAATCAGCTTGCGCGATCTTATAAGATCGCTTGCAAATTGTTCGGGCGTAAACGTGAATACCCGGTCATGGCCATAACCGTGGCTGGCAATTTCATGGCCCGCAGCAACGATACGGCGGATCAATTCAGGATAGCGTTCCGCGACCCAGCCAAGCGTGAAGAATGTGCCTTTTACATTGGATTCATCAAATAACGCCAGCACGTTGTCGGTGTTCTTTTCGACCCTGCACTCCCGTAAATCCCAGCTGTCCCGGTCTATTACGGTTTCAAACGCCCCGACCTGAAACCAGTCTTCAACATCAACAGATAGGGCGTTTTGCACCGGGTTGTGACTCCTTCAACACCCAAAATTTCTGTCCGTTTTATGCGGCGCGGCTATTCTGGATAAATCGGGATTCAAGGCTGCTTTCCCGATCCATCCATTCGATCATCATGGAAAGAACGCGACGCAAGGCAGCCTCTTGTTCCGATACCCTCTGCTCCAGCGAAGCAACACGAGCGGCCAAAGCTTGTATTTCCGCGTTGGTAACGGGCGCAATACCGGCATCTTGAATGGGCTTCCCCGCAACATCCTCAACGCGATTTTCTGGTGTTTCAACTGCGGCAGCCACGACTGCCTCGGGCATTTTTTCCTGTTCGACCGGCTTGAGGAATTTTTCCTCCAATGGTGCAACCGTTGACATGGACGCTTCATATTCAAATGATTTGCCGGCCATATCAGCGATAACTGCAGCAACCATTTCGCCATCAAGCTTATCAACTTGTTCAACTGCGCCCATCAACATAACTCGATTCATCAGCGTGTTGAGTTTGCGAGGGACGCCGCCTGTTTCCGAATAGAGCGCGGTATATGCATCTGCTGTTATCTCGGGACGACCGTTCCAGCCCGCGCAGTTTAGGCGATGAACAATATAAGGTTCAACTTCATTGGCATCCATCGCTTCCAAATGATGTGTCGCGATCACGCGTTGACGCAGTTGCTCCAATTCCGGTGCATCGCGAACAAGATCACGAAATTCAGGTTGGCCAAGCAGGAAAACTTGCAACAATGCCGATGATCCAAGCTGAAAATTCGACAGCATACGCAGTTCTTCGAGTGCATCTATCGACAGATTCTGCGCTTCATCCACGACGAGCAAGCAACGGCGTCCTGCCCTTGCCTCGGCATGAAGAAAGTTCTCGATGCTTTTCAGCGTCGATGCTTTGTCGAGGCCGCGTGTGTCGATGCCGAATGACTCCGCCGTCATGCGAACCATGTCGAGACCATCAAGCTGGCTGGTCACGATGTTCGCGGCCGTCAGCCGGAATTTGTCAACACTTTGCATCAAATGGCTGACCAATGTCGACTTGCCGGCACCAACTTCACCCGTAATCACGATAAAGCCTTCACCTTGCGCCAGGCCATATCCAAGATAGGACAAAGCTTTGCGATGCGTCGCGCTTTCAAAGTAAAATTGGGGATCGGGTGTAAGTTGAAATGGCCGTCCGGTCAGGTTGTAAAAATGATCGTACATGACTTGCCCCTTAAAAACTGTACCGTAACCCAAGCAACGCCGACGCCGTCAGTTCGCTATCGAAGTTTTCTTGGCGGAAACTATCCAGTCCGACCGCGGCGCTTGCCGACAGACCTTGAATGATCTGACGATAAAGCGCGGCGTTGGCGCCAGTTTGCAAAACATCTTCGGCACTTGCAAATCCTGAATCAAAATAGCTCGCATAAATATTTGATTCAAAGCGGGTCCGTCGGTCAAGCGCCGTCCCCAAAAAGGCGACCGCGTAATAATTTTCATCCGTTACGCCATCAATCTGTGCTTGCGCACCCAAAGAGGATGCGATGAATTTACGACGGTTATACCCCACCGCAAAGCCTGAATCCCAGCCCCCTGCTTTTCCACTGAACGATGCTGTAATGCCCCGCTGACGAAACGCGGCGGATGATGCATTTTCCAAAGCATCGTTGAAGCAAAGGCCACCGGTCTGCCCGAAGGCACAACCAGTCAGATCACCCGATAGCGGATTGCGCGCGCTCAAAAACTGTGTCGGCAAAGCGGCAAGATTGTCATTAAGCAGTCCGCCAAAGCCGGAAATCGTATCGTAAATCGACACGTTCACCGCCCGATTACGCCCGGGTTTATAGCTCAGGCTTCCCAGAAATATATCCGATCCATATCGACGCCCGTAACGCGCCTCTACTGAAGTGCGCGGGCTAGGACGCCACAACACGCCAACATCCCAGATAAGTCCGTCCTGTCTGTAGGCGATCAGACGAGGCGCGTTGACGTTTTTGACCAGCCGTCCGTCACTGCCGACAATCGGAACTCCGCCAGCGTCGCGAAGCGCGTCACGTTCGGAAATTTCGATATCTTCATAGCCGACACCGCCCACCACCGCGAGCGTAGGTGACACCGGCAAAGTCACGTCGGCACGGACATATTTGCCGTCAAAACGGTTATCCAATTGCCCTGCGTCCTCGCGTTCCCAACTGGCGCTGATAGCCCAACCGACGGGCAATATGCCGGGTTGCATGCCGACCGAAGCCGTTGCGACCTGACTGATGCTGTCGTCAAATTGGTCGAATCGTTGTTGGCCTGATGGCAGGGCCACGAATTCTTCGCTCTCGACTTTTGTATACCCCGCCCGATAGGCCGCATTGATGCTTAAGTCGCCAGCCTGTGTCGCCAGTGTTGGACCACCGTAAACCGAATAAACCTGCGTTACATTGTCGGGATTGCCAACCAGATTAGTCGGCGCAGCACCACGGCCATCGACACGCGTCCGGGCTGCAATACCGCCTGCCTCCAGGCTCAATTCGCGGGTTAATGCGAGCGATCCACGCGCCAGACCGGTGACGGTATCCTGATCGTCCACGCCATTGTCATACCCGAACAGACGCTCGTACCGCAGGCTGATCTGACCTTGGGCTTGCCGGGTTGCGACCGAGGCATCCACTCCGGCAGCCAAGGTCGAGTAGGTCAATACTTCTCCGCCACTTTTAAGATCGGCAACAAGCACTTGTTGCGCCTCGATATAAGGAACCACCTCTACTCTTGGTTCCGCACGCCTTTTGCTGCGCCCTGACGTTTCTGCCGCTTCTGTGCCATCAGCTGTGGCATCTGAACTTGTTTCCGAATCATCCATAGGCGACCATTCGGAACCAATTTGCTGGGCCAATACCGGGCATGGCAAACACGCCACACCCGCGATCAATGCCAGTTTAACAAGCGGGCTGTGCATTACGATGCTCCATAACCATAATAATTGCCGAACTTGCGTCCGGTGGGTGAGAATTTGGTGCGGTTCAGCAAAAGCTGAACATGTTCGCATCCGTTCAAAAGGCTGAGAGCATCGCGCAACGCGCTGTCGTTCGTCACATCGGCATGAACGACCATCAATGTCTGTCCGACAAGCAAGGCAAGCACTGATGCAGGTGACGCGGCTAAAGCAGGCGGGGAATCGAATAGGATGATCCGCGCAGGATCGTTACGGGTCAGTTGGTCGATAATTTCGGCTGTCCGCGACGCCGCCAGATATTCGGTATCCTGATTCGTCTGGCTGCCGGCGGGCAAAATCGAAAGCCCGTCAATATCGGTTTGCAAGACAAGCGACTCCGCATCGCAAGCGGGGTCAGCCAGTGCATCCATGAACCCGCGATGTTTCTCGATTCCCAATGTACACAGCACACTTGGTTTGGCGAAATCCGCATCCACCAAAAGGACTCTATTGTCTTTCTCGCTGGCCATCGAAATCGCGAGATTGATGGCGCAAAAAGTTTTGCCTTCATCGGGATTTGCCGAACAAACAAGTATGCGTTCCCCGTGCGGCAATGCTTCTATGCCCTTACCGCCACGTGCCGCCAACAAAAGCTGGCGTTTCACGATCCGGAACTCTTCTGAAAGTCCCGTGACCGGGCCATCGGGAACGATGAAATTCTGCGCGGCAAGTCGCTCGCGATTGATCGTAACCTTATTACCACCGACTATTGCGGCAGGCATTGATGGACGTATCGACGCTGAAACCGCCTCTTGCTTTGGCGCATCTTCGGTAAGGGGAGCTGACGCGGCCGCAACGGGCACATTCGCTCCGCCACGCAAAGCCGCCCCGAAATCATACAGTTCCGATGCACGTTCCAAAAGCGAACCGGCAGATTTGATCGAGCTGTGCTTGTTCATATCATCCGCCCTTTCAAGCCGTCAGTCCGCGTTGGACAAATTCAGCGACCAGCAGCAATGCGAACACACATACCAAGCCACCCGAAGCGCCAAAAAAGAGCTTCATTTTCTGTTTGCGCTGCTCGCGTTCTTCAGCGTTCAGCATCTGGGATATCGATCCGATCACCGGCAGTCCGCTGGCACGTTCCAATTTGGCAGCCGTAGGAAAACTGGTCTGCACATGGCCGAGCGCAAATGCGGCGCCCACTCCGGCACCAATTCCCGCTATCAGCACAGCGGCGAGCAAGAGCGGGCGATTAGGGGCGGCAGGTACATTGGACAGGGATGGTTCTTTTACGACCCTAAATTGCACGGCATCAGTCTGGGTTTCGACCTGACCACGCAACCTGATCTGGTCACGTTCAGTGACCAGCTTGTCATATTGCACCTTCAAAACTTCATAGTCCCGGTTGATCCGCTGATATTCCGCGGCGACGCCGGGTTCGGCCGTTTGCTTTGACGCAAGCTGCGCCATGTCGGATTGCAGCGCGCTTTTACGGGCTTGCAGTGCAGATACTGCGGCTTCCCGCTCGGCACGCATTGATTGGAGCGAGCTATATGCGGGGTTTGGAGTTCGATATCCACCACCGGCTGCACCACCGCCTTGTGACCGCAAATTCGCAATTTGGTTCCGGATCGCAACAACATCCGGGTGGCTATCGGTAAATCCGCGCGCGCGCATCGACGCCAGTTCACCCTGCGCCTGCCCCAGAGCCGTTGGAGAACCTCCGCCAATAGACGATGCATTTAATGTCGCCGGTGTACCGGCCAGTTGACCATTTAGCGCAGCGAGAGCGCTTCGTGCCTGAATGAGTTGCGAATCTATCTGATTCAATTCAGCGCGCGATGCCTCTATCCGCTGCGAAACCGAACCTACGCCAGGCAACAAACCGAGATTTTGGGTTTCATATGCAACCCGCTTGGCTTCCGCCGCTGCAAGTTCTTTTTGGCGCGCCTCGATTTGCGAATCCAGAAAGCGCAACGTCTGACTGGTTGTTTTCCGATCACCAGCAATATTGTCTTCTTCGGCAACATCGATCAGTTTTTGCACCACATCACGCGCCAATTTCCCGCTCGGCAATTTCGCACTGATGGCAAAGAAGTCGTCTTGTTCAGCCTTTACTTCAATATGCGCCCGAAGCCCTTCGACTTTTCCGGCCAGCTCCTGATCCGTGGCAATTGAAGCGCCGAGATCTGTTCCACGAACAACTTTCGCCAGATTATCGGAAGACGTCAGCGTTTGTTCCAACTGTTGGATATTCCGGCGCTGGTCCTGCTGCGTGATTCCGACTTGATCTGACAATATAGATTGGGTGCGGACCTGAATTTGTGCCTTGGATTCATAGGAATTTGGGATCATTGCGACGACAAGCCAGCCGACAAGGCAAACGCCCCAAGCAACCGCCAGAGCAAGCCACCGGCGATTCCACACGCTGTGAACGGCAATCCGGAATTCATCGTAGAGTGAGTTCATTGCTTAGAACATGCTTTCAGGAATGATAATGACGTCGCCGGGCTCGAGCAGCACATTCGCTTTGCTGTCGCCGCGCTTCAACAAGTCACCAAGGCGCAACAGATATTCTTTTTGGGCACCCGTGCCTTTGTTATGGCGGATCAGCCGCGCCTTGTTTCCCGCTGCATATTCCGACAGGCCGCCGACGGCGATCATAGCATCCAATACAGTCATATTGGCTCGGTAGGGAATTGATGCGGGCTTTTCTGTCGCGCCCACAATACGGACCTGCTGCGATGTTGTACCGGCAAATTCATTTACGATCACCGAAACAATCGGGTCGTTGATATATTGCGATAGCTGAAGCTTTATGTCCTGTGCGAGCATCGTGGGCGTTTTGCCAACTGCGGGCATATCGGTAATCAGCGGCGTTGTTATGCGGCCATCAGGGCGGACCTGCACCTTTGCGCCGAGCTCCGGGTTTCTCCACACAAAAACGGTTAACTGGTCGAGCGGACCAATAAGATAGTCTTCACCCGGACCTTCGCGGGCCGACACCGTTGGCGCCTGCGGTAATTCCGAACCACCCGCTACCGAGCTACATCCCGTCAGCGCCGCGGTCATGAGGCCCAGCAACATGACCATGATGTTTTTCAACGCGTTATTCATCGCCCAGTCCTTCTGACCCTGCGACGAATCAAACGGCCGCGCCCCCATTGGCCGACCTAGAACTGTCGCAGTTTGGACTTTGCTATGGACGAAAAGGGTGAACAGACCGTTAGGATTAACCAGTTTCCATATGTAAAATCAGACGCAAGCTTTAAACGTTGTCCCGCATATTAACCTCAATCTGGCGTAGCCATCGCCAATTTGGCTGCGTTTGTTAGATCCTGCATGGCCCTTGCCCAAGGTCCATGGCCGTGGCTGATCCGCGCAACGCCCAGACTGGCCAGCGTCTTGATATCGGGAATACCATCGCCCACCAGGATGTTCACCGGCAAAGGCGATTTTGAGCACAAATGGCTGATTAAGGATGCATCGGCGATGAAAGGAACAAAAAGGCTGTTCGCTCCTGAATCTACAAAGGCTTTCGCCCGTTCGAGCACTTTTTCAACCAAGGCCAGATCGTGATGCTCCTTGGGTGTGACGATGAATAAATCGGCCCGGGCATTGATCCATATGCCAGAGGCCGCGGCAGCCTCTATCCTCGCGCAGGCTGTTTCGATTTCAAAAAGCTCCCTTGTCACAGGATCCTTATCTTCGATGTTGATCCCGGCGGCACCAGCCTTTGCGACTTTCTCAACCATTTGCCCGACCTGCGCTGCATCCGCGCCATATCCGGCTTCAAAATCGAGCGTAACGGGCAAATCAGTCACATTAAGAATCTGCGCGAGATTAGCGAAAACCAGATCGACGGGAAAAGTCTCACCATCCTTATAGCCATGAGCACAGGCGACACCCCAACTGCCCGTCGCAATCGCGCTGGCACCGGCGTCAGCAACGGCCTTGGCACTGCCCGCATCCCAGATATTATACAATATCAGTGGATTGCCTGCGACATGAAGATCGCCAAAAATTTTTACTTTGTCCGTCATCCTGCATTCCTTTCTGCCTGAAGCAATTTTTCTTTCCGTTCCAGGCCATAAGCATAGCCACCCAAGGTGCCATCGGTACGGATGACGCGGTGGCACGGAATAAGCACAGCGACATTATTCGCGCCATTTGCACTTCCGGCCGCACGTACGGCTTTGGGTTTGCCCACGGCTGCGGCAATCTCGGCATAAGTCCGGGTTTCGCCGGGCGGAATGCGTTGCAATTCCTTCCACACGGCCTGCTGGAAAACTGTTCCCGCGATATCCAGCGGCAGTTCCGGCATATTTGCGGGATTTTCGACAGCAGCAACCGCACCGATTACAAGTTCGGCCAAAGCATCGCCGCCCTGTTCGATTATTGCGGCAGGAAAGCGCTTTTGAAGCTCTGCTTCGTCCTCATCAAAAGAGAGTCTGCAAATGCCTTTGTTGGTCGCCGCGACCAGCATGCTGCCTAACGATGTCTCGACGACTGCCCATCGGATTACTGCGCCTGCTCCGCCATTTTTCCATGCACTTGGCGTCATTCCCAATCGTCCTTTTGTCGCTGCATAAAAACGGCTCGGTCCGGAATATCCTGCATCATAAATCGCATCTGTCACCCGGTCATTTGCCGCAAGTGCTTCTTCCGCCCGCCCTGCACGTAACCCGCGCGCATATTCGGCAGGTGTAACACCCGTAGCGCGCTTGAACAGCCGGTGAAAATGATGAGGCGCATAACCGACAGCAGCCGCAAGCTGTTCTAAACCCATTGGCTGTTCCGCCGCCAAAAGTTTAAGCGCGCTTACAACTGCGACTTCGTCACGGGCAATATCGTCGGGGCGGCAGCGCAAGCATGCGCGATACCCCGCTGCCCTTGCCTCACCCGCCGTGGCATAAAAGCAAACATTCTCGCGTTTGGGATGCCGCACCGGACAGCTTGGCTTGCAATAAATCCCCGTTGTTTTGACAGCGCCGACAAACTTTCCGTCATAAGCGCGATCACGCGCAAGAAATGTTCTCCACGCAAAGTCAGGATCGATGGCCATGGCTTCAGACATGTCCCAAATGCGCCTTCATTGCACCCGGACCGGCAGTTAGGAAATGATCCATCTTCAAGCTCTCTCGATACGCGCGGAAAAGCAGCCATGCGCTGCGTTATGGGCGTGTATATAGGCAATTTCATCAAGAGCGAACAGTGCCCGGATTTTGTCATCCGCCTGCCCGTGCAGTGCAAGGGCGGCGTTGCGGAGCATGCCTTCGGCATCGAACGCCCGGAATGCCATCGGACGGCCTTCGAATACAGGAGGCGTTTCATCGACAAATTCCGCAGCCATGCTGGCGGCCTTGCGAACATATATCGCATAGGATGAGCGATAAGGCGTCGCCACATCATGGCTGAGATGGTTGAGCAAGATCAAATCCTCGCCTGCCTTGGCATCCTCCAGACTGATCCGGCAGGGCCAACCCTTGTCGGCAGCGGCGGTCACGCGCAATGCGCCTCTTTTAGCCAATTCCGTATCATTCATGTCGAACAATTCCGCGAAAGGCTCACGGTCCAATCCTATAATTCGATAGCTCATATTCCGGCTCCTTGTTTGTTGGATCACAGAATAGATGCTGCATCCGACGACGGCTTCCCGAAACTTGCTTTCAAAGCCGAATTTGACATGACCTAATAAACAACCTAATAAGCGGTCATGATACACGAAATTTTTGCTAATGCCGGCGTCAGCATTTCTGACCTTAAAAAAAACCCGTCAGCTATCATAGCTGCGGCGGAAGGTCAGCCAATCGCAATTCTCAACCGAAACACACCTGCTGCATATATCGTTCCGGCAAAAGCGTGGAAGGCCATTGTCGAACAGATTGAAGATATGGAACTGGCGCAGATAGTTCGGCAACGACAAAACCAATCAGGCATTCCTGTAAAAATAGAGGATTTGCTGAACCTTGAAGATATATAGCCTCGAATTTATTCCAGAGTCGCAGAAAGAATGGAACAAGTTAAATCCCGACCTCAGAAGTCAATTTGCCAAAAAGCTGCAACAGATCCTCGTAAACCCAATCATTCCAAAAGCCCGCCTGCGGGAGCTTCCCGATTGTTACAAGATCAAATTACGCGCTATTGGCTATCGGCTGGTATATAAAGTTGAAGAAGAGCGGGTCATCGTTCAAGTTATCGCTATTGGAAAACGAGATCGGAACGAAGCCTATAACAAGGCTTCTAATCGGCTCTAGGGTAGAGAACTAACTCTAACCGCCGCATGCCCTAAACAAGGCCAAAGTCCTCTCTCGCGCCAGTTCCGCACTTGGCTCGTGATAGTCCTTTCGCCGGTCGGAGTTAAAACCGTGGTTGGCGTCATAGACAAAAATCTGCGCGGTCGGATGGTCTTTGGTAATTAGGGCTTCGACCCCCTCCATCGGAATGCTCTGATCAAATTGTCCGAAATGAGCGATGGTTGCGCATTTCGGTACCTTATCAGCGTAAATGGTGGGAATGAGACTGCCATAATAGCACGACGCGGCTGCCAGATCCTCACTAATGCCTGCCATGGCCCACGCAACCGAGCCGCCATAGCAAAAACCGGTGATGAATACCGGACCTTTTTCTTTCAGAGCATGGATGCAGACCTTTGCATCGTTCAGGCTTTGCATAAAAGGGTGCAGTTCACGCGCCAGTTGGACAGCGCGTTCATAGTCAGGGCCGGTATATTCCGCTTCGAAGCCGGGATGTTCACGGTCGAATATCGATGGCGACAACACTTCATAGCCGACGGCGGCATATTCATCGCATAGCTCGCGAATATGGTCGGTGACGCCGAAAATCTCCTGCACCAGAACCAGACCGCCGCGGCGCGCGCCGACCGGCTCGGCATGGTAGACAGCGATTTCTGCGCCATCGGCCATTTTCATTTTAATCATTGAGCCCACTTTACCACCTCCGCCTTATCATTCCCGGCACCTCCGCTTTGTCATTCCCGCGAAGGCGGGAATCCATGGCTTGGAATATCGGCATAACGCAACGGCGGCGCAAAAGGAAACGCCCGGCCATGGATTCCCGCCTTCGCGGGAATGACAAATATACGCGAGGGAATGACAAATATAGGATTGATTGGCTAGTATGTCTCAATATCACCCAATCCGTATCTTGCATCGCAACAAAACCCCTGCTAGGCGCGCGTCGACCTAAGTGAAAGGGTGACCTTTCTGCCCGGTCAGCACATATTCTCAGTCTCACAATCGAGGACTTTCACGCGTGGATCATTCCGGCGGCACATCTGCTAATATTCAGGCCAGTTTAGCTGGCCGTTATGCGACCGCGTTGTTTGAGCTGGCGCGCGATTCAAAGGCCATTGATGCCGTCGAAAACAGCATGTCGGCAGTGGCGCAAGCCGTCGGCGAATCGACTGACCTGAAGGCGCTGACCACCAACCCTGTTCTGACACGCGCCGATGCCAAAAAGGCAATTGCTGCCGTCGCAAAGGCAATGAAGCTCGATCCGCTTTCGGCAAAGACGCTGGGCGTGCTTGCGGACAACCGGCGTCTTGGCGAAACCGTAGCCGTCGCCCGTGCCTATACCGCCCTTGCCGCAGCGCACCGCGGCGAAGTAACCGCAGAGGTTACGTCGGCCCATGTTCTAAGCGCTGCACAGACAAAGTCGCTTTCGGCAAAACTCAAAGCCCGCGTCGGAAGTGACGTTGCCATTCAAACCAAGGTCGATCCCACCCTGCTGGGTGGCCTGACTGTCCGTATCGGCAGCCAGATGATCGACAATAGTATCAAAACCCGTCTCAACACCCTCGCAGCTGCGATGAAAGGCTAAGTACAGATCATGGATATCCGTGCCGCAGAAATCTCAAAGGTCATCAAGGACCAGATCGCCAATTTCGGCACCGAAGCTAAGGTTTCGGAAGTAGGCAGCGTGCTGTCGGTGGGTGACGGTATCGCCCGTATCCACGGCCTCGACAATGTGCAGGCTGGTGAGATGGTCGAATTCTCCAACGGAATTCAGGGCATGGCGCTGAACCTCGAAGCCGACAATGTCGGTGTCGTTATTTTCGGTACCGACAGCGAAATTCGTGAGGGCGATGTTGTCAAGCGGACCGGCACCATTGTGGACGTTCCCGTCGGCAAGGAACTGCTCGGACGCGTTGTGGACGGCCTCGGCAATCCAATCGATGGCAAGGGCCCACTCAAAACTACGCAGCGCAGCCGCGTTGAAGTCAAGGCCCCCGGCATCATCCCGCGCCAGTCGGTTTCGGAACCTGTGCAAACCGGCCTCAAGGCGCTCGACGCCCTCGTGCCTGTTGGCCGTGGCCAGCGCGAATTGATCATTGGTGACCGTCAGACCGGTAAGACCGCTGTCGCCATCGACACCTTCATCAACCAGAAGGAAGTCAACAAGGGCACCGACGAATCAAAGAAGCTTTACTGCATCTACGTCGCCGTCGGCCAAAAGCGTTCGACCGTTGCGCAGATCGTCCGCGCTTTGGAAGAGCAAGGCGCGATGGAATATTCTATCGTTGTTGCCGCAACCGCATCCGAGCCTGCTCCTCTGCAGTATCTCGCGCCTTATACCGGCGTTGCGATGGGCGAGTTCTTCCGCGACAACGGCATGCACGCCGTGATCGTCTATGACGATTTGTCGAAGCAGGCTGTGGCGTATCGCCAGATGTCGCTTCTGCTGCGTCGTCCTCCCGGCCGTGAAGCTTATCCCGGTGACGTTTTCTATCT
>NZ_JBJXFW010000050.1:0-30903 GCF_046154385.1 Sphingorhabdus sp.
AATTGCAAGGTTGTGCGTTCGTGCCGAGCACAAAAAATTAACCATAAATTATCGACCTCAACCTAGTTTGCGCTAGTGGCCTTCATGGGCGACGGGGAAAGCCGTGGGAAAAGATGACCAACACCAAGGAAAGTGACGATAATGTGCCGGGTTGGCCTGAATCCCGACCAGCCATCTGGTGGATCGCTGCGCTATCCGCTCTGCCGGTCGTCACCGCGTTACTGTCTTTCCGCGTGGACGGCGAATTTGCCTTTTGGCAACTGATAGCCCGACAATTTTGGTTACCGTCGCAACTATTCGAGATTGCAACAATCGTTTTCGCCCTTTCACGCGGCTGTGATGTGCAAAAAGAATGGGCCGGACTGGGCGGTAAGGTAAAGTCATTGGCAGCACTTTGGCTGCTGTCCATCCTGCTTGCCACCGCCTTTGCCGAGACTCGGAACACCGCTGTTCTCAGCCTCATTTCCTGGATCATCCATACCTTATCTGCGGTATCCGCCTTGTTCCTTTTTCGGCGTTGGCGTAGCAGCAGCCAAGGCAATCGAGGTGATATTACAATTATGTTTGCCGATGCGATGCCAATAGGCAGCGCCGCCTTCGTCTTGCTAATGGTCATTTTTATGGTGATGGTCGGCATTAGCTCAGACTATGACTGGGTTTCGTCGCTCCCAGGCTTCACCCACATTCGCCATTCGGGGTATTTTCTGATGCCGGCCATCGCGCTATCAACCGGAATGATCGCCTCTCATGAAGGAAAACGTAGGCAACTGCATCTGGTGGTGTTGGCGATAAATTTCGGATTTGCCATCTGGATTGGTTCAAGAGGGCCGCTGATGGCTTATTTCGGAGTACTCGCAGCTGCTATGTTATTGTTTGCGATGATGCGCAACGCCCGAACCATTGGAACGATTACGTTGGCTTTAGCGGGCGGCGCATTGCTGTCGCAAGCTATTCCGACCCCTGACCATAGCAGCTTCAACGCGGTCGCGCGCTTTGAAGGCAGCAATTCGCAGTCGGCTGACAAGTTGTCGTCAGGCCGTACAGAAATCTGGCGCGACACATGGCTTGGCGTGTTGGAGCATCCCGTTCTCGGTCACGGCGGCAACCAGTTCCGCCTTCAGGTTCCAGCTGCCAAAGAAACCTACAATCACCCGCATAATAGCGTGCTGCAATTCGCCTATGAATGGGGCCTGATCGGCGCCGCTGCTATGTTGAGTTTATTAGCGTTGCTTGGCGGCAAACTGGTGCGCTTTACTTTCGCGTATCCTCGGCGAAACTTGGCCTTGTTCCTAGCCGCTTTCTCGATGACGCTGTTCTCGCTGATTGACGGCGTATTCTATTATAATCTGCCGATCATGTTGTTCCTGACCTGCGCGTTTGGAATATTGTCCCAGGCTGAGCCCGATTAAAAGCGATGAGCCATCGCCGCCAAATATTCTTCTTCGGTCCGTTGCCGCCGCCGACACATGGGATGGCAGTCGTCAATGCACAGATGGTCGAACTTATGCGCCAATATGGCGATATATGGGTCGGTAATTCTAGTCCCGGCAGGCTGGGTCGGGGTATAGCGTATCATGCTCGCAAGACAATGCGGGTCTTTTGGGCTTTGATTCGCATTCCCGTCGCGCGGCTGTCCGGTTGTAAAACGCTTTACGGTTCGCCCGACGATAATCTGGGCGGAATATGGACTGCCGCTGTGCTGCTGTTAGGTCGGCTAATGGGGATGAACGTCTTCCTGCATCATCATAGTTATCGCTACCTGCTTAAGCCGACGCGGCTGATGCGCATGATAACAGAGCTTGCCGGGACATCAGGGCGGCATATTGTACTGGGTGGCGATATGGCGAACAAGTTGTCTTCGCTTTATCCCGCGGCGCAAAATATCATTGTGTGTGAGAACAGTGTTAGCGTGCCTGACGACTACGCACACAGAGCGGCGAGTGAATATGTCACGGTCGGTTTGCTGGCGAACCTGACGATCGAAAAGGGCACACTTGAATTTATCGATAGTTTTGATGCTATGGTCGACGAAGGCCTTTTGGTCCGCGCTATATTGGCTGGGCCGGTAAGCGATCCGGCGGTCGGAACAGCAATCCGGACAGCATGTGCGAAACATGGGGATAAATTTGTCGCAGTGGGGCCGTTGCATGGTCCTGCAAAAGAGCAGTTTTTTGCTGAGATTGACCTGTTTTTGTTCCCTACAGCTTATAGGACCGAGGCCTTTCCGCTGGTGCTAATGGAAAGCCTTACACGCGGAGTACCCGTGCTGGCATTCCGGCGCGGCTGTATTGGAGCGTTGGAAGGACAACAGGGCGTTGACCTTGTCGAGGTCGGCAGCGACTTTGTCCGATTGGCGATCCAAGCTGTCCAGAGCTTGGGCAATGCCAATACAAGTCGGGACGACATCGCCCAAGCGGCGCTTGCGCGCAACGCCGCCAACCTCGCTCGTCTCGACACCTTAGCCGCCGAAATTTGCGGCGGGCAAGGATCGCGAGCATGACCGAGACTGTCATTATCCAGCGCGTCATTCCCGATTATCGGGCACCGTTATTCCGCAGGTTGAATGAGATGTTTGGCTGGCGCGTTGCGTGCGCGGCAAATTATCCCGACGGCACATTTTTGAATGTTGCGACCAAACATGATTTTGCGGATTATTTTGAATGTCACTTTCCCGATCTATCAAGCCAATATCGATGCGATTTCCCAGTCGAAGAGATTCTCGGTTTAAATGACGCGAAAAGAGTAATCGCCGAATTTTCGATGCAGAATAATTTGGCCAAAGTGCTTCCGAAGCTGCGATCAGCCGGTACTATCAATAGCTTTGCACTTTGGACCCATGGCTGGAACATGGAACGCGGATTTGGCTTACCGCTTGATTGGGCCCGGCAGTATGCAAGGCTTTTGCCGATGGCGCGCGCTGACCTTATGCTGACCTATACCGACGAAGGTCATGATTGGGTAAAGCGCTGGCTTCCCTGGAAAAATGTAATCGCACTTGGCAACACGCTTGATGTTGACGGCATTCGCGCGGTGGCTGCGACTGCAGAGTCCGCGCGCTATGGTAACCCGCAGCTGCTGTCCGTCGGGCGATTGACCGAGGACAAAAAAATAGCGGAACTGGTATGTGCATTCGTGAAACTCAAGGCCGAATTTCCTGGTGCTGCATTGACTATCATTGGCGACGGCCCCCAGCGTGCCGCCGTCGAACGCGAAGCTGCTAAGTTTGGCGATGGTTCCGTAAGAGTGCTTGGCGCGATTCATGCGGAACGTGATTTGGCACCGCACTTCAAAGGGGCGGATTATTTCGTTCTATTAGGCGCCGCCGGACTGGCGATAAACCATGCGCTGGCATACGACCTACCAGTTATTTGCTACGGTCGGGGACGCGGCCTGCCGCGCCATCACCCGGAAATCTGCAACGTAATTGATGGCGAGACTGGTTTGCTTGTTCGCCAACCTGGGATGAACGCCCTGCTCGACGTTCTGAGCGCTGCGATTCGAAACAATCGTTCCGAGGGGTTTCGCCCATCAATATATGAATATGTAAACAGACATGGCCGTCTGGATTCGATGATCGAACAGTTCGCGCTTGCGAACAAAGCATTCTGAGATGAAGTCGCGCAAACAAACGATCGGTCTGGCCTACGCCGCAACCGGTGGCGCAAAGATTTTTGGTGCTCTCGTCCAACTCGCAGTTTTGCCCATTGCCGCCAAAGCACTTGGGGTCGAGGCATTCGGATTGCTGTTCACGGTCGCTGCGCTTGCATCCTTTCCGTTGATGGCGATGGCGGGATTTTCTCCAGCCGCGTCTGCACTAATTGCCAAGGCGAAGGCATCATCTGAAGATGACCGCGTCGGCGGGTATTTCTGGTCGTTGTGGTTTTGGAGCGTGATCAGCGGCATATTTTTGGCTGTGATAAGCTATCTCGCGATGAGAACTTTTGCATTGCCAGGCGCAAATGACGGACATCTTGCGCTAATATTTTCACTGTTCATTATGTCAAATTTTGCTGCCGCTCCTATTGAAGGCACGCGTGCGGCATTTGGTGAATCGCACTATAATAGCGGTTTTGCGCTGCTGGGTTCAGCAGTCACATTGATGGTAATTCTTATTTCCCCAACCGGCGCTGACACGGCTTTTTATTTTGCAGCCATATATCTCGTTCCGGTTGTCGTGCAGGTGATGAATCTCTCGCTTTTCGTCGTCCAGCGTAGAAGTCGTATCGGCATGCCCAGAGTGGATAAGGCAGTTCGAAAAGAAATAATGGAATTATTGGCCGCCAATGTGCAGGCGCAGGGCGGTATGGTGCTTTACTTGCACGGAGGCGTCTACATACTGGCAATAACCTTCGGCACAGCCACAGTCGCCGTCATTGGCGCGTTTGTGCGGATCGCGGTGCTGATCCATTCACTGTTGCTGGCATTGTTTGCGCCTGTCTTGCCAACATTGACTCAATCGGTGGTGCAGGCCGACCGGAACTGGCTTAACAAGGCTATACGACATTTGGTATTGATAGCCGCCATTATACTTTTGACCCAGGCGACCATTACGGCCTTCGCCGGCGACCGGATAGCACGTGAATTTTTCCAGATAACAGGCGACCAAAGTTCGGGCATGTTCCTCGCGATTGCGCTGTTCGTTTTTTGCTATTGCGCAACGCACCTGCTTTTTTTGACGCGGCTGGCCGTAACGCATCAGGACCGCAGAGGGAGCAAAATCTTGGTGGCAGCAATCATTGGTCTGGGCGCGGCAATTACGCTGGCGCAAAATAGCGCGCCACTCTTTTTAGGTATTCAAGCGATAGCAATGGCGACAATTGCAATGGCCGTTTATGGCCGCGACTTATGGCGCGTAAGCAAATTGGGAATTAGTGGGGCAAGGGGATAAAATGGTAAAGAACGGATTATTGGCAAAGGCCCGCTTTCGCCATTGGCGCAGCAAAATCGACGGGTCACTTGACCGGCGCGAAGCCAAATATGCCACGATGTTCAACGAGGCGTTTCGCAGCAAAACCGGAGAGGCACCTGCTTTCTACCCTACGGCCGGCGCTGCAAATTATTCACTTTTGTACACGCTTATGCGCTGTCTCACCGAACTGCCGGTCTCCAAGACACTCGAACTTGGCATGGGGCAATCGACCATATTGCTCGACGCGCTTGGCGTGGACGCGGTATCCGTGGATCATGAAAAACCCTGGGTTGAACGCATGGCAGAACAGGTCAAACACCCCTGTGTCCATGCGCCGCTGGTGGACCGGCAAGTACATGGTTATTCTGTGCCATGCTATGACTTTGTCGCATCGCAGTTTGATATGGTTCTGGTCGATGGCCCTCAAGGGACGCCTCGTCGATCGCGCTGGTGTTCGCTGGACGTACTAGACAAATGTCTGGGTGAAGAATTTATCGTCATTTTTGACGATGCAGCCCGCAAAGGCGAGCAAGACACGGTCAGGGAGTTTATGACGAGGCGCAACGCTGAACTTCACCTGATTCAGGGAAGTGACGCACAGATTATAGCTTACACACCGAAATTTGCCGTCGTGAAGTATTTCTAGGCCTTAGTTAAGCTCGAACAGAAAGTTCGAATCGCCGTCATAATAACGGCAGACATATCCGTTGGCTTCCAACATTGCGATGCTACCATTGACCCGCTGCATCGCCTTGCGCGTGCGGATTATCAATTCGTCATATTCGATAAGCAACTGCTTTGGCTTGATGTCATCCTCGACTATCGATTGAAGTACCTCGATTTCAGCGCCTTCAATGTCGAATTTCATAAGTGAAGGCTGGTCGAAGCCTTTTTGCTTGATGAGATCGGAAAGCCTGACGGCGTCAACTTCGATATGCTCTGCTTCTGCGTCATAGCCCTGCTGAAAGTTGCTCAGGCTGTGACTGACGTGGCTGCTATCCGACGGCAGGAAAAAACGCATCTTTCCGGCTTTGTGCCATAGCGCATAAGGCGCAAGTTTCAGGTGGGAACCATCGGTCCAGTCCATCGGATAAACGCTCATCGGCTGATGCCCGCCTGCGATATAGCTTTGTGTTGCTGGCTCTCCCGCTTTTGCAATGAGGTCCCGGTAATGTGCGACCGCTTTCGGGGTGGGGTCGACAAGCCAGATCGTCGCACCGTATTTCCGGGCGAATTCGACATCGAAACTGGCATCCACACCAAGCCCAGCGCTCACAATCGTCGAGCCCCGCAAATAATCGCGGTCAAGAAAATCCCAGCCACCATAAGCCGATCCAAGGCGGATCATGCCCTCGGCAGGTTTCACCTGAACCAGCGGCTTTCGAACCAAGCGTCGGAGTTTACGAGCGATCCGGGTGAAGATGTTCATGCGCGTTCCTTTTTCCGCAATGGCATCATATGTTGTTCCAGCGCATCGATGATTGCCTTTTTCGACCAGCGCGCTTCGGCCCTTACTCTCGCTTCGGTTGCGAAGGCTGCATAATGTTGTTCGTTTCCGATAAGCAATTTGATAGCGTCGGCCATTGCTTGCGCATTTTCAGGTTCGACGGCCAGCCCGCACCCCTCAACTTCTCGGGCAAGACCGGTTCCGGCTGCGGCGCCGGCTACGACGGGCCGTCCCGACGCCAGCATATTTGTAAGCTTGGACGGAAGGACCAGATCTGCTGCGTCTGCTTTTTGCGGCAGCAAATGTATCGAGGCAAGCGCGAGAAGTTCGGACAGATTCTCCATCGGTTGAAGATCATAAAAACTGATATTGGCAAGGCCTTTGGCTTTATCTTCAAGTGCAAGGCGATTTGCACCTTCGCCGCAAATAACCAGGTGGAATTCCGGATCAACCGACATGATCCGCGCTAAATCAAGCAGCATCTCAATACCTTGCTTTGAAGCAATATTGCCGGAATAGAGGGCTATTTTCTTGTTTTCTAAACGCCATTTCGAACGATAGCTGGACAAGGCTTGCGGCTTGATATGATCTAACTCCGCCCAGTTGCGGAATTCGTAAATTTGCTCGGTACCTACCTGTTTTTCGGTAAGTTTGTGGCACATCTCAGGAGAAATGCTGCTAACGATGTCGAAGCGCTTCATTACTGCTTTTTCGAACCAGCGCGCCGCGTTGGCAACGATACCGCTTGCATTGACGTGGCCGGTTGCAAATGCCGCTTCTATTTCAAAATCCTGCAAATGCAGCCACGCCTTCGCGCCTGTCAGCTTTGCTGACACCAGAGTCGTCGGTGCTGTGCCAAGCGATGGAGCCACATTGAGGATGATATCGGGTCGAAAGAACAACGCCCGGGCAATTATAGGGAAAAAGCTGCTGATTGCGAAGCTTGCATAATGGATGATGCGTTTCAAACCGCTGACATCGGCGGGAACGTAAACCGGGCAGCGCGTAACGGACACGCCGCTTTCGATGTTGCTAGTCCACAACCAGCCACTATATCCATCGAAGATGCGCCACTGGGGGTAATGGGGCACTGCAGCCACCACCTTTACCCGATGCCCGCGTGTCGCAAGTTCAGTTGCCAAGCCGCCGCTGTACAGGCCGATACCCGTAGGCTCCGGTGCGTAGTTTAGGCTGACAATCAGGATGTTCATAGTAGGTGCATTATGTTGGTTTGCGTAGCAACGCTAACGTGCGCGCATTAAAAACTGGGGAGAAGGCTGGCGGCTAGTAGGCATTTTTGTGCGACAGCACGCCGAATGTCTGCAGGATGATGCGGATATCGCCGATTAACGACCAGTTGGCGACATATTCAAGGTCGGCCTGCAACCGATTGGTTACATCTTCGCGCAACAAGGTAGAGCCGCGATAGCCGCGAATTTGGGCAAGGCCGGTCAGACCGGGCTGAACCGCATGACGATGCCAATAACGCTCGTCGATATCCCAGAAAAGCAGATCCTCTGCACGCGAACCCGAAGCATGCGGGCGCGGGCCTACGATACTCATATCGCCTCGCAAGACGTTCCAGAGTTGGGGCAGCTCATCGATGCTGGTCCTGCGAATAAAACGGCCAATATTTGTCAGCCGGTCGTCGCCCCGCGCCGTCGATGTTTTTCCGTTCGCGTCGCACGCCTCCAACCGCATCGACCGCAGTTTCCAGATCGTGAAAGTCCGGTTGGCTATTCCTATTCGCTCCTGTCGGAAAAAGGCGGGGCCCTTGCTCTCGATTTTTATCAGTAGTGCGATAACCGCTAGTAAAGGTAGCGCAATCACCGATGCGCCAACGGCGATGCTAATGTCGAAAACGCGTTTGGTCAGCCGCTGGCTTAAGCCTAAAGGGTCGCTGCTGAGCAGTAATGTTGTGACGCCGCGGTGGCGGGACAAAGCCAGCGGCGCCAGTTTCGCCAGTTCTGGAACGACTATTTCAGCATGGATGTTCAACGACTTGAGCGCGAACGCCCAACGTTGGCGATCGGCGCGCTGACAGTGCACAACTACCCTGTCCATTCCGGCACTGTATTCGCCTAGCCGATTCAGCGAATCGCGGTCAGCAGGGTCAGGGCAAAGCCGGGCAAGCCGGGCATCGATCACTCGACCTTCTGCACTGTGCGGCATGGCAACGCCGTCATGAATGAATAGGCACGCGAAGGGCTCGCTATCGAGCCATTTTGCGCCTATTCTGGTGACCACAAAGCGCGAAAGTGCAAGGCTTACCAACCCCAGCAAAGCGCCAACGCCGAGCAGGATGCGCGAAAAATCCTCGCTGGCTTTCAGGAAAAATGCAATCAGCAAAAGCGACCCGCAGGCAAAGCAAAAGGCGAGTGCTGATTTACGGTAGCTGTGGCCAAAATCCATTGTAGCATCAGGACCGTAGCCTTGCTTATTCAGCGCGATTGCGACGTAAATAGGCGTTATCGCGAACAAGATCGGTATAAATTGGCCGCTGTCCAGGTGCCCCAGCCGTATCAAGCTGGCGACGGCGAATGAAGCGATGATAGATAATATGTCGGTGATGATGAGTAACACCGCAATGCTATGCCGCTGCTGCCTCTTGGATACAGTTGGCAAAACTGGCGGAGCAAATTCCGCTTTCTGCGGAGCAAAGCCTTTCGGGCTGCGGTGCGACCGTTTTTCTGAAGCCTTTATGGTCGTTCTGGTCACCATGAGTTTAGTACGCCCCTTGCAGCCGGACATCCCTGCAAATGCTGGTCCGACAGTTACAAAGCTATGGCGCGCAGATGGTTAATGTTCGGTAAAAACCGGGCCGTTGCGGCGGCGGTCAGCTAACAAATCGCAAATGCCACAGCGGCGCGTTTTCCGGTTGGTCACGCCACATACCATTGGCCGTGAGTTAGCAGTGCAAGCGCAGCAAACCCGCCAGCGCCTGCTCCCATCGGGCCGGTCGTCGACGCTTCACTCGAGACGTTCCCCTAAAAGTAGATCTCGCGGCCCTACTTCAGCGAAGCAATCCACCCATCAACCTGCTCTTCCAGTACATCAAGCGGCACCGGTCCGGACTTCAGAACCGTATCGTGAAACCCGCGAACATCGAACTTGGACCCCAGCGCCTTTTGCGCCTTGTCGCGTAGTTCGCTGATCTTCAGACGCCCGACCATATATGCGGTCGCCTGGCCGGGGTAGATGATGTAGCGTTCAATAGCTTTCACAATTCCGCCGGGCGCGTCGGCGCTATTTTCCTCAACATATTTGATCGCTTCTTCGCGTGTCCAGCGTTTGTGGTGGAGCCCGCTATCGACAACCAGACGGATTGCGCGATGCAGTTCGAGTTGCAGCCGGCCGAAATCGCGGGCTGGGTCAGCGTAAAGGCCCATATCCTTGGCCAACTTTTCCGAATACAGGCCCCAACCTTCAGAATATGCCGTCACGCCGCCGAATTTGCGGAAGGCAGGTACGTCTTTCAGTTCGGTCTGGATCGCCAGTTGTAAATGGTGACCGGGAACGCCTTCGTGATAGAATAATGCATCGGCCTCGGTCAGCGGCATATCCGACATTTTATACAGGTTCGCATAATATGTGCCGGGGCGTGAACCGTCTGGTGCGGGGCGTTGATAGAAGGCCTTGCCCGCCGATTTCTCGCGGAATGCTTCGACTGGCTTCACAACCAAAGGTGCCTGCGGAAGAACGCCGAACCATTTGGGCAACAACGGTGTGATCGCGTCGTAGGCCTTTTGGGCTTCTGCCAAATACATTGCGCGGCCTTCAGCCGTTTCGGGCGCGTAAAATTTAGGCTCGGTGCGCATGTAGTTGAAATAGGTTTTCAGATCCCCTTTCACGCGCATCTTCTTCTGGACCGCCTGCATTTCCTTATGGATACGCGCCACCTGTGCGAGCCCGAGATTATGGATCTGATCAGGCGTCATGTTGGTGGTGGTATAATTGGCGAGCCGCTCGGCATAATAGCCGGCTCCATCCGGAAAACGCCAGATGCCGTCGTCGGTTCCAGCGACCTTTTCCTGCGCGGTCATTTCGGCAATCAGAGCCTCATAGGCTGGTTTGACCGAAACATTCAGCGCTTGGGCGGCGTCAGCGATCAGCAGGTCCTTTTCCGTCTGGCTAATGGTCAGTTTCGCAACCTTGCCCTTGAAATCGGCGAACAAGGGAGCATCTGGGCCTTCGCCGAACGGCGCGCCGGTGATGACGTTGCGCGAATCATTGATTACATAGGGGTATACCCATTTCGGCGGCATGATGCCCTTGGCGGCGCGTGCCTTTGCCTGCCCTATGGCTTCGGTCAGGCCGGGACCGATGCCGTAGAGGCGGTTGATATAGGCGCGCGCATCGGACTTGGTGTCAATCCGGTGGATATTGATAAGGAAAGCCGGAATCTGGCTCTGCGCACCGTTCATCTGGTCGAAGACATAGCCATAGTCGTTATATTTGAAGGCCGTCTCGGTCCGCGCGGCGCGCTTTTCAAAGAGGCGATAGGAAAGCCGGTTTTCAGGCGAGAGCTTGGCAGTATCGAAGCGCGCTTTCATTTCCTTCAGCGCCGAACGCTCTGCGTCCATGTTGCGAGCTTCGGCCTCGTCAGAGCCGTCGTCCCAGCGACCGTAATCGCTATCCTTAATTCCACGATAGGATTTGGAAAGCGGTGAACGCGCTAGCTGTTCGGCATCATATTCTTCGAAGAACGCCTTTATGTCCCCGTTTTGATCAGTTTCGGCGTCGATGACCATGATAACGGTATCTGCGATCGCGGACGAACTGACGCAGGCCAGCGCTATAGCTAGAACGGAAATCGTGGTTTTCAGGCGCATAATGGTCTCTCCGTTTCATTCTGAATGGGACCGGTGTAACAGGCATCGAGTCGGCGTGAAGCTGATATGTTGCGCCTTGTCGAACGGACGCTTGCCTTTATCGAAGGACCTCAACCACTGTTGCGTAACGCTGTGGCAATTGCATTGATGGTCAGTTGGATACCCTCGCCAATGCGTTCATCTTTTTCACCGGCGCGATAGCGTTTCATCAGCTCTATCTGCAACAGATTCAATGGCTCAATATAAGGTAATCGAAGTCGTATGGAATTGTGGAGAGCCGGGTTCGCTTCCAGAAGATGGTTTTGGCCCGTTGCATATAGCAAGCTGTCGCGCGATGCGGTCCAGCCATCCTTTATGCGGCCAAATAGGGCATCGGATAAGGCCGCGTCTTCGACCAGTCCAGCGTAATGGGCCGCAATAGCCATGTCGGATTTGGCCAGAACCATTTCCATATTGGCCAATATGGTTTGGAAATAGGACCATTCACCCGCCATCGCACGCAACAAACCCTTGTCGGCAAAGTCAGCCAAGGCTCGCCCTGTGCCATACCAGCCAGGAAGCATAACACGCGCCTGCGCCCAGCTGAAAACCCAGGGAATAGCTCTCAGATCCTCGATCCGGTCCGACGCGGTTCGGCTGGATGGGCGCGACCCGATTTTCAACGTCGCAATCTCGCCGATCGGTGTCATTTGCCGAAAGAAGGAGCGAAAACCTTTGGTTTCGTAAACCAGCCCGCGATAATAAGTGAAGGCATTTGCCGACAGCTCGGCCATTGCCGCCTTGAAACGAACAACATCTGCCTTGTTGATTTGATCACGGGAGAGCGTTGCAAGCATCGTCGCCGATGCCATCGTTTCGAGACTGGTCACCGCATTGTCGACGGTCCCGTATTTGGCCGCAATCACCTCGCCTTGTTCAGTGATCCGAATGCGACCCTGCACCGTACCTTGCGGCTGCGCCAAAATCGCGCCAAAGGCCGATCCGCCACCGCGACCCACCGCGCCGCCACGTCCATGAAATAACTGCATGGCGACGCCTGCTTCGTCAAAGACCTGTGCAAGCGCGCTCGATGCTTCATATAACGCCCAGGTCGACGTCAGATATCCGCCGTCTTTGTTGGAATCGGAATAGCCGATCATCACTTCTTGATGGCCCCGGCTTTTTGCCAAAGCGCTCATATGGGGAATCGCAAAAAAAGCCCGCATTGTCTCGGGTGCGGCCTGCAAATCAGCGATGGTTTCGAACAAGGGGACCGACATGATTGAAGCGCTCGGCGTTCCATCTTCGGCAACACGGTAAAGACCGGCTTGTTTCAAAACGACATAGACTTCCAGCATGTCCGATACGCTTTCGGTCTTGCTGATATTATAAGTTGTGATCGCCTGCCCGCCAAAATTGGCTTGCGCTTTGGCAGCCGCGCGAACAATCGCGAGTTCTTTGGCCGTTTCGTCGCTGCACGCCGTCCATTCGCCCGCCAACGGACGATTGTGCGACAGTTCCGATATCAGCAATTGAACCCGCGCCTTTTCGTCAAGGGCGGCATAATCCGGCGTAACGCCGGCCGTTTTGAAAAGCTCTGCAACAACACGTTCATGAACATCGCTGTTCTGCCGCAGGTCCAGCGTCGCCAGATGGAAACCGAATATTTCAACGGCGCGAATCAACCGCCCCAAAGCGCCGCCGCTGGACAGCGCGCCATCGCCATCACGTGCAAGTCCCGATGCAACGGTAATCAGGTCTGATCGCAGCTCGTCCGGCCCACCATAAGGCTGCCCTCGCAAGCTCGACGGCCGCGGCGGTGGATCCCCGATCAACGCGACATGGGTTGCGGCCAACCGTGCATAAATACCCGATAAAGCACGGCGATACGGCTCGTCGGCGCGGCTGGGGGCAGTATCTCCGCTGCGTTCGGCCAGCGACATTACTTCTTCGGGTGTATCGCTCATGCCGCTGGAAATGGAAATTTCTGCGCCCAGCTGGTGAATGGCATCCAGATAATGGCGAATGGCGGTGCCGCCATCGCGTGTAATAGCGAACTGCAAGGTTTCTGCATCCACAAAAGGATTGCCATCGCGGTCGCCGCCAATCCATGTGCCGAGCCGCACAAAACCGGGCGGTCGTGCGCCGAGTGCTTTCTCCCACCCCATATAAAGTTTGGGCAGCGCGGTCAGGAACACCTCTTGCATATAAGATCTGGCGTTTTCGATTTCGTCGGTAACGAACAATTTTTCTGTTCGCAGCGGGCGCGTCTGCCATAAAAGCGCAATTTGCCGATAGATCGCCGATTCAATATCATCACCATCCGCGGTGGTTATGTGCCCTTTATCGCGCAGCGCCATAAGGCTCGCGATGCGGTTTTTATGATCGATGATGCTCTTGCGGCGTACTTCGGTCGGATGGGCAGTCAACACTGGCACGATTAGACTATTGGCCAGCATTTTGATGATTGCGTCGACACCAACGCCTTCGGCTTGCAGGCGGGCGAATGCCTCGGCAACCGTTGCACCCTCTTCCTGTGCCAGACCTTGACGGTCTTCAGCCAGATTGGCCAGCAATGAAAACAGCATGAAACCGCGAACAAAGTTCAGCGTGTCGTCCAGACTGAGTGCGCCCAATCCGCGATCGCTCGCGCCAGCGCCTTCAACACCGCGGAACCGGTCAACGCTGGTCGACCGGATATATTCGGTCTGCCGGTAAAGTTTCTCGCCGCCATAGGCGCGAATAACATCGCCCAACATTTTGCCCAAAAGGCGGACATCGGGATTCTGTGAAATAGGTTGGGTGTTTGCGCCGTTCATCGCGGACATTTGTGCACCGCAATAGAAATAGAGGCAAGCAAATGCGCCAATTGGCGGTTAGGAATAGCTATTCCCCGATTATGCGCGAAAGACGTGCAATTTCGGTATTCTGGGCCACCAAATCTGTGGAAACCGCCAATTGTGCGGAAGTCAAAAACGGAACGAGAGCCGGATCGGCTTTGCCCTGTTCCGAAATCAGCGAATCAAATTCACGCATCACGGCGACCGAATCACTTCGTACTTTATCGAGACGCGAGAGCTGCACATGGGCTGCTACCCAATTTTCCGTGCCAGGTGGCGAACCCGCAGAGCTCAAGGCCTGGGCCTGAATCGGAGGCAGTGCCTGTTCAAAAGCTGCTTGGGCAATTTGATGACGCGCATTCAATGCGTCAACCTTTGCACTTTCGGCCGCCGACAATATCGGTGCGGCCGAAGATAAGGCGTCGGGCGCCGTTATTGGACCATTATTCTCATAGCTCCGCCGTGAAAGCGAAGGGAAATCCCCTTCAGTCGCTGTGCACGCAGCAAGCACGATAAAGGATGAAACACAGGATATGAGCTTGGCGCAGGACATCAGAATTGTCTAAGCTGCTGCCTGCGCAAGCGCAAGGCCTGTGCAACCGCGCCAAAAAGGCGGCAAAAGGCGTTGACAGCAACAAATCCTTGGACTAGCTGCGCCCATTCTTGCGTGACCTATCCGGATTCGTATTCAGGTATCACGCGTTGAGCAACCGCGCTTCAAAAGGGCGCTAAGCTGTAGAAACGGATGAGTTAAAGCCATGTTCGCTATCGTGCGCACAGGCGGCAAGCAATATCGCGTCGCCGCCGGAGATAAGATCGCAGTTGAAAAACTGTCAGGTGAAGCGGGTGACAAGATCTCGCTTGGTGATGTTTTGTTGGCCGGCGACGGTGACACGGCACAGGATGTGAACGGTTTGACCGTATCGGCCGAAATCATCGCGCAAGAACGCGGTGAAAAGGTGATCGTTTTCAAAAAGCGTCGTCGTCATAATTATCGCCGGAAACAGGGCCATCGTCAGTCGCTGACGCTTCTGCGAATCCTTGCTGTTGGCAAAGAAGAAAAGAAGGCCGCTGCGCCTAAGGCTGAAAAAGCCGACACCGCTGTGGAAGCCGAACCCAAAAAAGCCGCTGCGCCCAAAAAGGCCGCAGCTAAGAAAGAAGCCTGAGCCTCGGCTCGGACAGCGCAAGGAGTTTAGACCATGGCACATAAAAAAGCAGGTGGTTCGTCACGCAACGGTCGCGATTCAGCAGGCCGCCGCCTTGGCGTAAAGAAGTTCGGTGGCGAAAGCGTCATTGGCGGTAACATTATCATCCGTCAGCGCGGCACCAAGGTATATCCGGGTGCCGGTGTTGGTCTTGGCAAGGATCACACCTTGTTTGCGCTCGTCGAAGGCCGCGTGCGATTCCACGCTGGCAAACTCGGCCGCAAATATGTGTCAGTCGACATGATGGCAGCCGCCGCAGAATAATCGGACAATCGATAACGGGTTGTCCAGACGGATGACCCGGAAATCGCAGATAGGGTGGTTTCCACCTTTGAACAGGGAGACGGGTCAACCGGTCTCCCTTTCTTTTTGCCTCTTCTCTCTGTTCAAACCCGCCCGAACGGGCAGATGTAACAGGATTGTCGCTTTGTTCTGCAACAGGCGGCCGCACGAACCGGAGAGAAATAATGTTCGCGAGAACCGAAAGATTATTGTTGAGGCCAAGCTGGCCTGAAGACGCACAGAAGCTGCATCAGGCCATTGCCGATGAGGGCATTGTCCGTAATCTTGCGCGCGCACCATGGCCCTATACCCATGAAGAGGCCGTGCGCTTCGCAACAATGGATCATGATGAGATCTATCCATCTTTCCTTTTGATGTTGCGGACCGATGGTGCACCCCGCCTGATCGGGGCATGCGGCATTGGACAACATGATGGAGAGGCGGAACTCGGTTATTGGATAGCGCGCCCTTATTGGGGCCTGGGCTTTGCCACCGAAGCCGGACGGGCCGTTATGGGCATAGCCAAAGCAATCGGCCACAAGAGGCTGGTTGCCGGCCATTTTATCGATAATCCGGCGTCGGGCGGAGTTTTGCGAAAATTGGGTTTCCGCAACACCGGAAAAAACGAACAGCGCCACAGCAAGGGACGCGGCGAATCGATGACATGCGCCGTTTACGAACGGTCTTTGGAGGATGCGGGGGATGACGCGATGCCGCCGATTTCTTCGCGCGCGTTCAGCATAAGGGATTATTTTGAGCGGTTACAGGCGGCTTAGGATTGGAAGTTACGCCGCGGCTGCCTGATGTATCGGCAATATAATTGGCTTAACCTTCAGGAATCCAGCGCGATTCGCGGCAATGGTCGCCAAATCTGCTTCACCTTTTGCTAACAAGAGCCGGTCGTCTTTGTCCCACGGGTGATATCCGGGGCGGAAAAACTCGGCCCATGGCCGTAACACATTCCGGCCAATGCCGCCCTTACCGAACCCTGCCCTCATCACATTTTTGAATGCAGTCGAAAACCCGAACCCATCTTGGCGCAGCAGTTCAATTTGTCCCAGTGTCCGGTTGATGAAAAAGCTGGTCGTTACCGCAAGCATGAAAGAACTGCGCAACAGATAGCGGCGCGACGAACTCCAGTGCGCTGTTGCGTGATTCCAAACGTCAAAAGCAACGCCCTTGTGCTCGACTTCCTCAACCGCGTGCCACACCCACAATTCAAGCATTTCGTCCTCAACCCCTGCGAGATGCTCGGGATTCTTAAGCAATTCTGCCGCTATAATTGCCGTGAAATGTTCAATGCACATGGTCGCGGTCAGCTTGACGATTTCACTAGCGCCTTCAAAAATCGATACAAATGCCCTGATTTTCCGATCAAGGGGCGCGATGTCATAGCCCGCGCCGATCAGAGCCTTGTTCATGGCCACATGTTCGCGGCTATGCCCTGCTTCTTGCTCTATGAAGGCCTCGACCTCGCCACGCAACGGATGTGGAACCCGATCGGCCCACGGCACAAGGCTGCGGATCATGAAGGTTTCACCGTGCGGGAAAACCGCAGAAAGTGCGTTGAAAAATGCCGTAGCATAGGGATCCTGACGCACCCAGTGGCGGCTGGTCATTGCGGTAGGCACAGCACGAAAATTACGCGCGGTTATATCCGGACGGTCTTTTTGGGAAACAGACGTTTGGTTTATGTTTTGGTTCACATCCATGACCGCTTTTTAGGACACGCCCATGAAATTCCGTTTAACGCCGTTGGTTAATGCAGCATCAAGAAACCGGAAATAGTTTGTTTTTTATGGATTTGTTTCGGTTTTTGGGTAAATTTAATTATCCAGAGATAGCCAAAGCAATAATGGACAAAGCCCATTCTAAGCCGCAAGATAAATGGACGTCTCACCTAGCTCCTGTGAGCGGGAATGAATTTATAGGGGTCAGTACAAAGGTAGCCTTGATTAATGTCCGCAGAATCTTCGAAAATTGTGCATATCAAAGACGTCCAAATGCCACGTCGCTTAAGCCCGGAAGCCAGCCGTTCCGCGGCATTGGAGGCGGCGCGTGAATTACTTCTTGAGGCGGGACCGCAAGCTGTAACGTTGAAGGCGGTCGCAGGACGTATCGGGCGGACACACGCCAATTTGCTCCATCACTTCGGTTCCGCATCGGGGCTGCAGCGTGATTTGGCCGCTTATATGGGCAACAGCATTTGCACCAAAATTGGCGAGGCTGTATTCCAAATGCGTGGTGGCGCCGTAACGCCGCTTGAATTGGCAGATCTGATTTTCGATCATTTTGATCGTGAAGGTGCAGGCGCTTTGGCATCATGGATGTTGTTATCCGGCAATGAAGATGCGCTTGATCCGATAATTGAGGCTATCCACAATCTGGTCGACGAGATTGCAGAAGACGGCCATGCCGATACGTCCCTGCACGAACTGACCCTGGAAATGGTTTTGATGGCATTGGGCGATGCATTATTGGGCGGGCCCTTGTCCGCATCGCTGGGCCTGCCAAGAGAGGCGGGCCGGCAAATTGCGAGCCGAAAGCTGGCTGCGTCTTTTGATGAATGGCAAGCACGCAGCACTGCACCGACAAAATAGCCGCTAAAGTTGACCCATCGTCAAATGTCTGACTTCGGGTTGCATCATTCCGGATGGTAATGCGCGCGATACCAATCGGCAAATCGCTGCAGACCTTCCGCCAGCATCACTTTAGGCTTATACCCCGTGAGCGCGTTCAGTTTTGAAACATCAGCATAAGTTGCGGTAACATCCCCCAATTGCATGGGACGCATGATCTTTACCGCCTCACGTCCCAAAGCATTTTCAAGCGTTTCGATCATTTCCATCAGGCCGACCGGGTGGCTGTCACCAATGTTCAGCACACGATGGTCGCCCTGTTGCGGAGGATTGTCGAGCGCCCCGATGATGCCGTCGACGATATCGTCGATATAGGTGAAGTCCCGAGCCATCTTGCCATTGCCAAACACTTCGATGGAATCGCCTCTCAGGATTTTCTGGGTGAAGCTGAAATAGGCCATATCGGGCCGCCCCCAAGGACCATATACGGTGAAAAAACGCAGGCCGGTTTGCGGAAACCCGTATAATTTGGCGTAAGACTGGCTCATCAATTCGCAGGCGCGCTTTGTCGCGGCATATAGCGAGACAGGGTCCATAGCGGGTTCGTCTTCGGTGAAGCCTTCGCCGCCCATCGGTTTGTCGCCATAAACCGAGCTCGACGACGCATAAACCAGATGCTCAAAGCCTTCTGCATGGCGGCAAGCCTCCATCACCGACAGATGGCCGGCAAGGTTTGACCGTTCATAAGCAAACGGATTTTCGATACTGTACCGAACGCCGGCCTGCGCGGCGAGATGGACAACCCGAACAACGCTGTTGTCACGGACCAATTTCGCCATCCCTTCTGCATCGGCAATATCCATGCGCACAAAATCGAAATTGTCCCGACCGTCAAACGTCGCCAGACGCGCTTCCTTTAAAGCCGGATCATAATAATCGTTGACGATATCGACGCCGATCACCTTTTCGCCACGGGCTAGAAGACGGTGCGCCACAGCATGGCCTATAAACCCGGCCGCGCCGGTCACGATGATCGCTTGTTTCATGCTTGATTCCTTGTTGTCTGCCGCGCGTTTAGGGTCAATCGGGTAAAAATCCCCTTAGCGTCGCTATTCGGATCGGGAAACGACCGATTTTAGGTGCCGTAATTTTGGTGTCACCAATGGGATAGTTAGCATCGTGCTGCCAACGGCCATTAACAGCAAGGCGGTGAATGTTTCGTTGGTGATAATGTCCTTATCCAACAGGATGTTGGCAAATATGATCATGATCAGCGCCTTGGTCTGCAAAAGCCACCCGATCAATGACGCTTCGCCTTTTTCCCATTTCAGGATGTGCCCTGCGATATGTATTCCGGCCAACTTTCCAGATATGGATGCAAACAGCAAGAAAGCGGCGGCACCAAAAACGGCAACGCCGCCTACATCCCAGTTGGTCCGTAGCCCTGTGCTCAGAAAGAAAACGGGCATGACGGTCAACAGAACGGTGCCGCGAAAATCATCCATGCGTTTCTGGTCGTACAATTTGGCGTCCAATATGGCGCCTGATAAAAATGCCCCCACCATATAATGCAAACCCGCCCAGTCCGCTGCGAATCCACATATGGCCAGCCAGATTAACCCCACATACCATCGGTCATTCTCGTTGATTCTCACCATCAAGCGCCGCACCAAAAATGCGGCCAAGGCAAACATGACAAGGAACGCACCCTGTCGGCCAATTCTTTCCCAATCCAGCAAGATAAGCGCAAGCACACCCCATATCGCGACATCGTCGAGACTGGCGTAGCGCAAAATTCGCTGGCCGAGCGGCTGGCGCAATATCTCCAGCTTTTCCATCAATAAGATAAGGATGGGGAGGGCTGTGACAGCGCAAGCCATTCCGATCCCGACAACAACCTGCCAATATTCACCCTTGGCCCCAGCCCAGCCCGTCCCGGTTTGCAACAAAATAACCGCCGCAACACCGCCAAATAAGAGTGGTACCGCAAGGGCGAGGCCAGCGGTAACACCTGTTTCGCGGCGCTTTTTCCATGCTTCGGACAGGTCGAGTTCGATTCCTGCTACCCAGACAAAGATCATCACTGCCCACCAGGCAACACCATTTAGCGCGCCAATGACCTCCGGACGAAATACAAAATTATAATATTCGGGGAAAATGGCACCCATGATACCGGGCCCCAAAAGGATACCGCAGATAATCTGGACGACCACCAAAGGCGCATAATATTCGGTTCGGAAAAGGCGCCAAATTAGGTAAGGTACGGCGAAAATCAAAAGCATCGCAATCAGATACACCTCGGTCAATGTCATCTGAACCACGCGCATTTATCCCCTTTTCAGGGGCTGGGTCTAGCGACCCAATTGCAATTTGAAAATACCAATAGAATCAGGCTGCCTTGCGGGTTTCGGTGCCTTGCAACCATGCGCGCGCCTGACGTTGCGCTTCGGCAATTTCGCGGGCTGTCATATCATCCGATATGTCTGCACGGCACATCATGGCGGCTTCGCTGCCATTCAACGCAGCCAGGTTAAACCATTTGTGCGCTTCGATCAGGTCGATGTCGACACCGCCACCCGTAGAATATGCCATGCCGAGATCATACAACGCATCGGCGCAACCGCGCGCTGCGTCAGCCAGTCGGCTTTCGATTAGAAAATTAGCGCTTTCGAAACTGTTTCCCATTTTTTGTCCCCAAATTCCCTTGTGGGGACAACTTCGCGTATCATGGCTAACAAATGGTTAACGAAAACGAGGAAAACTTCGTCCATTCTGGAGCGGGGTAGGCCGAAACTAAAGGGCGAGATTGTCGATCAGCCGGGTTTTCCCGATTTTCGCCGCCGCAAGCAACCGGGCGGGACGTCCGTCATAAGTTGAGAGCAGCTCCAAAGTTGCGGCGTCGGCCAGCGCAAAATAATCCACCGTCGAAAAACCGGCGGTTTTGATAGTTTCGATAGCAACTGCATGTGTTTGACCCATGTCAGCGCCCGCACGGATGGCTTGCGCGGCGACGTTCAACGCGCGGGGCAACGCCAGCGCTGATTTTCGCTCAGCCTCGGTCAGATAGCTATTGCGGGACGACATCGCCAAGCCATCGGCATCCCGAACGATTGGCACGCCGACGATTTCAAGATTGAAATCCAGATCGCGCGCCATTTGCCGGATGACCGCCAGTTGCTGAAAATCCTTTTCACCAAAAAATGCGACGTCTGGCTCGATTTGATTGAACAATTTGGCAACCACAAGGGCGACGCCGTCAAAATGTCCCGGGCGCGATCCACCACAAAATCCGGCACTGGGTCCGGCAACATGTATTTTGGTGGCAAAGCCCGGTGGATAGATAACAGACGCCTGCGGTGCCCACAGCAGATCAACCTCGCATCGGCGGAGCAATTCCGAATCACGGTCCAACGTCCTGGGATAGGCGTCGAGGTCTTCATGTGGGCCGAATTGCGTGGGATTGACAAAAATGGAGACGATAATTGCATCGGCTTGGGTTTTCGCGGCCTCCACCAATGCAAGATGTCCGTCGTGCAGCGCGCCCATTGTCGGGACCAAAGCGATGCGCCGCTTCGTTTTACGTAGCGCCGCGATATTATTTCGCAGCGAGTCAAGTTGATTGATGGTTTGCACGTACCGGTCGCCTTGGTTATTGGCCATTATCGCATGCCTATGAAAGATGCATATAATGCATATCAAGGCAAATATCGAATAGGGGTTATAATAGGCTTATGACCGGGGTACATCATATCGTTTTCGCCAATGAAAAAGGCGGCACAGGAAAATCAACCACCGCAGTGCACGTTGCTATCGCACTTGCATCCCGCGGTGCGCGGGTCGCTTGTATTGATCTCGATTCACGTCAACGCACGCTTTATCGCTATCTGGAAAATCGTCGTGATACCATTAAACGGCGCGGGATCACTTTACCTATGCCGGAGTTCGAGGTGTTCGAACATGATTCACAAGCAACGCTCGAACGGCAAGTTGACCGGATGAGCCAGGACAATGACTTTGTGATTTACGACACACCCGGCCGCGACGACAAATATGCCCGTTTTGTGGCAACGCGTGCCAATACGCTTGTTACCCCCATCAATGACAGCTTTGTCGATTTCGATCTCATCGGTCAGGTCGATGCGGAAAATTTCAAGGTCCGCCGCTTAAGCTTTTATGCCGAGCTGATTTGGGAGGCCCGCAAAGAGCGCGCGAAAGCCGATGGGGTAACGATCGACTGGGTGGTCGTCCGTAACCGCTTGCACAATATGGAAGCGCGGAACCAGCAACGCATGACCGAGGCCATTGCCGAATTGTCAAAGCGTGTGGGATTTCGCTCGGTTCCCGGGCTAAATGAGCGCGTGATTTATCGGGAGCTGTTTCCATCCGGCCTGACGTTGATCGACAAAGGACATCTGGGTCAGCTGGCAACCGCGCATATTGTCGCACGGCAGGAACTGCGCGAACTGGTGACTGGCCTTGCGCTTCCCGAACCAAGCCACGCTGTTTTAGCATAATGCCTTCGCTTCTTGCCTTTAGTGTCGCGATCCTTGGAAGGGCGAACTAATGGGCAATTTGACGATTGAACGGCTTTTGCCGATTATCATGGGTGTAGCAGGCACATTTATGATGCTCCGCGGGAGCTTCTTCCTCGGTTTGGTTGCCATATGTGTCGCTGTGGCGTGGCATCGGGGAACACAAAAGCGGCTACTCGGCTCCCAAAAGCAACAGAGCGAAAACATTGCGACGGAAAAAGCCCGGTTCCTGCTGGGGGTTTCCCGTTTTGACAATGCTGCGCGGATTCGTGAACGGCACCGTGCGCTGATCACGCAAAACCATCCCGATACCGGCGGAAGCGAAAACCGTGCGCGTGAATTAAATGAAGCAAGAGACCATTTGCTACACGAACTTGAAAAACAATCGCGTTAAGCGCCCTTCGAACACATAACAGGAGTATCGACATTGACCCATGTTTTCCACCCTACTTCGCTTCGCGAATATGATATTCGAGGCATCATTGACGAAACGCTGGGCACAGATGATGCCTATGCTATTGGCCGCGGCTTTGGCACCTGCCTGATCCGCGCTGGCGGGAAAAAGGCCGCTGTTGGCTATGATGGCCGCGTCAGTTCACCGATGCTTGAAGAAGCTTTGGTTCGCGGGTTGAACGACTGCGGCGTCGACGTTGTCCGCATCGGCATGGGACCGACACCGATGCTATATTATGCCGAGGCCGTTTCGGAAGATGTAGATGGCGGCATCGAAATAACCGGCAGTCACAACCCCGCCAACTATAACGGCTTCAAAATGGTCCTTCAGGGACGACCTTTCTTTGGCGCAGACATTCAGAAACTGGGCCAAATGGCCGCCGCCGGTGATTGGGTGGAAGGTAAGGGCACATCTGTCCATCTGGATATCCTTGACGAATATGTGGCCCGCGTCGCGCAGGCCGCTCCACAAAAACCGTTCCGTATCGGGTGGGATGCGGGCAATGGTGCGGCGGGACCGGCGATTGAAAAGCTGGTGAAGATGCTGCCTGGTGAACATCATCTTTTGTTTGTGGATGTGGATGGCCAGTTTCCCAATCATCACCCCGATCCCACCGACCCCAAAAATCTGGTCGATTTGCAAAAGCTTGTCGCGGAAAAGAATCTCGATTTCGGAGTGGCTTTTGACGGTGATGGTGACCGGATCGGCGCAATCGACGGCGAAGGCCGCGTAATCTGGGGCGATCAACTCATGCAAATCTATGCCGAAGATGTTTTGGGCGAAGTACCGGGCGCAACCATCATCGCTGACGTCAAGGCGTCACAGGCACTTTATGACCGGATTGCAGAATTGGGCGGCGAACCTCTCATGTGGAAAACCGGACATAGCCTTATAAAGTCCAAAATGAAGGAAACAGGTTCACCATTGGCCGGTGAAATGAGCGGGCATATCTTCTTCAAGCATGAATATTATGGTTTCGACGATGCTATTTACGCAGCAGTCCGGCTCATGGCGGCTTCGGCCAAATTGGGCAAAAGCGTGACCGAGCTGCGCGGTGCAATGCCGGACATGATTAACACCCCCGAAATGCGGTTTCAGGTCGACGAAAGCCGCAAATTCGCTGTGATCGAAGAAGTGCTCGCGCGGCTTTCGGCAGATGGCGCCGATGTCAACAACACCGATGGCGCACGTGTGAACACGCCGGACGGCTGGTGGTTGCTGCGCGCATCGAACACCCAGGATGTGCTTGTCGCCCGCGCCGAAGCGTCGAGCGATGCAGGTCTTGATCGCCTGATGGCGCAAATTGACACACAACTGGCAGCATCAGGACTGGAACGCGGCGAAACTGTCGGGCATTAAGTCCGTGTGACTTTATCGCCCATCATTTCCGACTGGTTCGCCGCCCGCAATTGGCACCCGCGGCGACACCAGTTGGAGATGATTGATGCCGCCGATGAGGGACATCATGCGCTTCTTGTGGCAGCGACGGGTGCAGGCAAGACTCTGGCCGGATTTTTGCCGTCCCTGAACGACTTGATTGCCAACCCTACTGACGGCCTACACACATTATATATATCTCCCCTCAAGGCGCTGGCCGTCGATGTCAGGCGCAATTTGCTTGTACCGATCGAGCAAATGGGCCTGCCCATCCGCGTTGAAACACGCACCGGCGACACCCCGTCGGATCGCAAGCAAAGGCAGCGGGTGAAGCCACCGCATATTTTGCTAACTACGCCGGAATCCCTGTCATTATTGTTGAGCCACGAGGACAGTATATTTCTATTCTCGACACTCAAACGCGTTATCATCGACGAGGTTCATGCCTTTGCCAATGGCAAGCGCGGAGATTTGTTGAGCCTGTCGCTGGCGCGTCTGCAAGCGCTGTCTCCTGCCCTGCAACGCGTCGCGCTATCCGCAACCGTGTCCGATCCCGACGCGTATCGCGCTTGGTTGGCACCTTATGGTGACATCAATCGGGTTCGGCTTGTGGAAGGCGATCCGGCGGCTGAGCCCGATCTTGAAATCCTGTTGCCACAGGGCCGCGTTCCGTGGGCCGGGCATAGCGGTCATCACGCTATTCCGCAGTTGATTGAAGAAATCGGCCGCAATAAAATCACGCTGATATTCTGCAACACCCGTTTTCTTGCGGAGTTTATTTTCCAGAAATTATGGGATGCGAACGAACCGAAATATGCCATCGGTATCCACCACGGGTCGCTATCGACAGAGGCCCGGCGCAAAATAGAAGGTGCGATGGCCGAGGGAAAGCTGCGTGCGCTGGTGTGTACGGCCTCGCTTGATCTGGGCGTTGACTGGGGTGATGTCGACTGCGTGATCCAGATGGGCGCACCCAAGGGCAGTTCCCGGCTGTTGCAGCGTATTGGTCGGTCAAACCACCGGATGGACGAACCGAGCAAGGCCATTCTTGTTCCCGGTAATCGGTTCGAATATCTCGAAGCGCAAGCGGCATATGATGCGGTACGGGAAGGTGTGCGCGATGGCGAAGCGTTTCAGCCCGGCAGTTTCGATGTGCTGGCGCAGCATATTATGGGCCTTGCCTGTGCCGGGCCATTTCATGACGCCGATCTGCTTTTGGAAATTCAGTCGGCTTTTCCATATTCCGCGCTGGACGCAGAAACATTTAATCGGGTCATCGCATTCATTGCAACAGGTGGCTATTCCTTAAAAGCGTACGACAAATTCAAAAAACTGGTGAAGCGTCCCTGCGGATTGTGGCATCTGTCGCACCCCAAATTTGCCGCGCAGCACCGGTTCAACGCAGGCATCATCGTCGATTCCCCGATGCTTGATGTGCGGTTTCGCAACGGGCGTAAACTCGGCAAGGTGGAGGAAGGCTTCGCCGCGACGCTGGCCCCCGGAAACTGCTTCACCTTTGCCGGCATGGCGCTGGAGGTCGAATCGATCAAAGATCTTGACCTTTTTGTGCGCGCCGCAACCAAGGCAGCCAACACTATTCCCAGCTATATGGGTGCCCGCCTGCCGCTGACCACGCATTTGGCAGATCGCGTGCGGCATATGCTGACCGATCGGGCAGGATGGGCCCGCTTTCCCGACGAGGTGCGCGAATGGCTGGAAATGCAGGCCTATCGCAGCCAGATGCCAACGCCCGGGCAATTGCTGGTCGAAACCTTTCCGCACGACAAACGCCATTATATGGTGATTTATCCGTTTGAAGGCTGGAATGCACATCAGTCGCTTGGGATGTTGGTGACCCGTCGGATGGAAAGCCGGGGACTCATGCCGATGGGCTTCGTCGCAAGCGACTATGCGCTCGGTGTGTGGAGCCTGAAGCCGATAACCGACCCGGAACCCCTGTTTTCGGCCGATATTTTAACCGACGAATTTGTCGAATGGGTCGAAAGCAGTTATTTGTTAAAACGCGCCTTTCGCGAGGTTGCGGTGATCAGCGGCCTAGTCGAACGCCAACATCCGGGAAAGCGCAAGACCGGACGACAGGTCACATTTTCCACCGACCTGATTTACGACGTGCTCCGAAAATATGAACCCGACCATCTGTTGTTGGATGCCGCATGGGCCGATGCCCGCACGCGCTTGACCGATGTGGGTCGTTTGCGCGACCTGCTAGACCGGGCGGCGGATACTATGTTGCACGTCGATCTGGAACGGGTCAGTCCGCTGGCGGTTCCCTTGCTGGTCATGATCGGACGCGAAAGCACGGCACAAGGCGCAGTCGACGACGAACTTCTTTTGGAAGCGGAGAGCTTGGCAGGCGTAGCAATGACGCCGTGATTCTGGGCATACCGCCAGCGACTTGTGACTCGCCGCAAAGAAGCGTAGCTTGCGATCAGGAGAAGATGACATGAAACAGCTGGTTTTGGGATTTTTCATGACCGCGTTGGCAAGCAGCAGCTGTTTAGCGCAAGAAACCGAGGCACAAGAACCAGAAACGCCTATCGTCGAGCAGTTCGCTATCGACAAAAGCGACCGGATGACGGTGCAAGTGCAAGTGAATGGCAGCGCCGCTGTCCCCTTCATCGTCGATACCGGGGCAGAGCGCACGGTTATTGCCAATGATCTGGCGCGCGATCTGGCGCTGGAATCCGGGCCAACGCTAACGCTGGCTACTATTTCCGGGAAAACCCAGGTCAATTCTTTTTATATCGAAAAGCTGACCACCGCGGCCGTGAATCTTGAAGGATTGGAAGCACCCGGACTCGAAAGGTCAAATCTTGGGGCATATGGCCTATTGGGAATAGACAGCCTGGAACAGAACCGCGTGTTACTGGATTTTCTGAACCAAAAGATGGATGTGCTGCCGTCTCAAAAATCACGCGGGAAAACAAAGCTGGAAAACGGAATGATCGTCGTAACCGCCAAAAAGAAGGCAGGCCGCATGATTATTTCAAGCGCCAGAATTGACGGCATAAAGGTCGACATCATCCTCGATACCGGCGCACAAAGCAGTATGGCCAATTTTGCCCTCCGCGACAAATTGCGTCGTCGGCATCGCACTTTTGATTATATTCCTGTCAGAATGAGAAGCGTCACCGGCGCAATTCTGAACGGGGAATATACCCAATTGAAAGAAATCGAGGTCGGCGGGCTATCGATCCGGGATCTGCCTATTACCTTTGCCCAAAATTATGCTTTTACGGCACTTTCATTGGATGACCGTCCCGCAATTTTGCTGGGTATGGATGCTTTGAAGCTGTTTGATCGGGTCCTGATTGATTTTGGCAATCGCCGTGTCGGTTTTGACTTACCCAAAGGTGTATCGCGGAACACGCCCGGAAGGCTGGCTTCGGCGTTTTGAGGATAGCTTGCATCGTCCTGTTTCGCACCGCATAGGCTTGCGGGATGAAACGCGGGTTTGAATTTGGCGGCATTGAATTTGAATTGGCAGGTGACACGGCATTATATTGGCCAAGCCAGGCCGCCTTGCTGCTGTCTGACCTGCATCTGGAAAAAGCCAGCGCATATGCGGCCGGTGGCCAGATGCTTCCCCCCTATGACAGCCTATCTACGTTGGAACATATTTCCGATCTGGTCGCAGAATTTCGTCCAGAGATGGTCATTTCGTTGGGCGACAATTTCCACGATAGTGACGGCGAACACAGGCTCGATGGTGATGCCGCGGATATACTACAGCGTTTGACCCGTTCCACCCGATGGCTTTGGATTACCGGCAACCACGACCCCGAAATTGGCGGAAAATGGGGAGGGCAATCGATAGCTGAAACCAAGATCGATTCCATGATATTGCGGCACCAAGCCAAAGCAGGAGAAGAATTGCCCGAAATATCCGGCCATTTTCATCCCAAATTCCGGCGTGTTATCAAAGGCAGGATGGTGAGCCGACGGTGCTTTGTAAAATGCCGTCGCAAGCTGATCATGCCGGCTTTCGGGGCCCTGACCGGCGGGCTTGATGTGTCCGATAACGCCATTGGGCATGCCTGTGATTTGCAACATTCCGAAATCGCGGAAGCTCTTGTGCCGATGCGCGATGGTCTGGCCCGATTTCAAATAGAGAAGATCAGGACCTAAATCAGTTTCTGTCGCCAAATAGAGCGGTGCCGATGCGGATATGGGTCGCGCCTAGCATGATCGCAGTCGGAAAATCACCTGACATTCCCATGCTCAATCCGGCAAGTTTGTGCCGTGCCGCCAACTCTGCCAGCAGCGCAAAAAATGGGGCGGGCTCGACATGGGCAGGCGGCAGACACATCAGGCCAGCGATAATGAGCCCTTCCTGTTGCGCCAATTCCAGCAATTCGGGCAACGCCGAAATAGCACAGCCGCCTTTTTGCTCTTCAGAGCCGATATTGACCTGTATGAAGCAAGGGAGGTGGCGTGCCTGATCGCGCATGGCCTTGCCCAAAGCGCAAACCAGCGATGCCCGGTCAACTGAATGAATGCAGTCAAAGAGCGCCACTGCGTCCTGCGCCTTGTTGGATTGCAATTGTCCGATAAGGTGAAGCATGATGTCGGGATGGCGCGCTTTTAATTCCGGCCATTTGGCTGCCGCTTCCTGAATACGGTTTTCACCAAAGACCCGTTGCCCCGCCGCAATTAGGGGTTCTATTTCCTCAGCAGAGCGAGTTTTTGAAACAGCGATGAGGGTGACGTCGGCTTCGCGGCGGTTTGCGACTTTTACCGCTGACGCCATCTGCGCCTTTATTTCGGTAATATGTCGGCTTGGATTTTCGGCTGTTGGTTGCATAAGGGTGCGCTATAGGCATCCCGATGCGCCGCCGCCACCCCCTTCCAACAGTCTGGCTGATGACCGATCCCCGATTTGGGGACAGGTTGTTGCCGGCAATCCGGCAACTGCCATTTGGATCGGGTGTCATATTTCGTCACTATGAACTGGGCGAAACCGAGAGACTCTCACTTTTTAGACATGTCGCGCAAATTTGCCGGCAACGCGGACATATTTTGCTTTTGGCAGGAAGCGAACGGAGTGCTTTGCACTGGCGCGCAGACGGGTTTCACCGCCGCACAATTAAGCGGTCAAAGATGCTGCAAAGCGCTTCGGCCCACGACCGGCGGGAACTGGCCGAAGCAAGGCGCATTAAAAGTGCCATGATTTTGGTTTCGCCGATATTCGCAACCAACAGCCATCCGGGGCAACGTCCACTCGGCTTGTACAGACTCACCCAAATGGCCGCACAGGCCGATGGCGCAAAAATTATCGCGCTGGGCGGGGTTACGCGCCAAAAGGCCCAGCTTTTGAATCGACATGTTATTTATGGATGGGCCGCAATCGACGGGTTGATGGGACGAAAACGCACTGCAGCGACTTAGGGTCAGGACCTAGAAGCGGATTTTTGTTCCCACATAGACAGCTTCATTGTCTTTGCGATTATCTGTGGTGGGCATCACACGGTCATTTTCGCTCGTATAACGCACGCCTGCCGTCAAATCGATCTTGCGGCTGATGGAGAAACTGCCGCCAACATCCAGCTTATATTCACCGGCAGAAGCGCTCCCGCGCGCAGGGGGAGCGGCTTCTTTATTCTGGTCAAGCTTTATGCTTGTGTTGAACTTGTCGGGCTTTTTAACCGTTTCGTCGAGACGAAAGCCGCCACGGCCCAATTCGCTTAAAGGTGCCACCGCCGACAATTTTGGTGCGGTTGGCAACGTGAAACCCTGCCAACCTTTCGCTGCTGTCAAACGATAATCAAGCGTTGAAAGGCGCAAAGCCTTGCCCGCACCGGGTTCAACCGCAGCAATAGCGCTACGAACCGAGACGGCACCCGCCGTCAAACGCGAATTTGCACGCGCTGCAACAATGATCGTCCGGTTACGATTGGCTTGCCCGCCAGCTAGCGTGAACGGAAACCGGCGATTGTCAGGGCCTGATGGCTCCGCAAATTGTTCAGCCAGTCGACTGTCCACACCCGCGGGTGTAAACGTGTTCAGCCAGTCATTGGAAGCCCGGTTGGCGCGTTCGATCGTATTGGCAGCGAAAGCCGGCACAACAAGCGGCGAGACGACAAGCGAACCGGTCGCAAGCCATGCAGCTGCAAAAAGGGCTTTATTTCGCCGGAAAGACTTGCGAACGGACATGACAGCGCCAAAACGACTCCTTGATCCATATGTGTATAAACATGATTCTGCAGAATCGAAAGGGCGGGAACCAAATAATCTTTCAAACATTACAATTTTTCACAATATGTTGCACGTTATCCACAAAGTGATTTCCGGTTCAGCCGATGCCCATGAATGATCGTCACTGGTTCAGCACCCAGAAAGCTTGCTCAAGCCAGCAAGGCGCTATAGAGGATTCTCACTTTTTCATCGTTCAAGGACAAATTATGCGCTTCACTCGCCTGGCACTCATTCTCGCCTCTGGCACATTA
>NZ_JBJXFW010000024.1:0-52845 GCF_046154385.1 Sphingorhabdus sp.
TCGACCCAATGGGCGTGGGTGCCGCTGGATATCTTATGCGGCAGGGCGATGCGGCATATGGGGCCGTCGGCGAACCGCTTGCAATCGATCAGGATACATTCCGACGTGCCGCGGTTTTCGTCGATCACGAAACTGACCAGATAGCCATCATCCTCGTCCTTTGCGTCGGTGCGCGGGGCGAAGGGGGCTTCGCTGCCGTAACGCCCATCCTCCAGCATCACCTGTTCGGACGCACCGGTTTCCAAATCATGTTTCACAAAACCATTGAAGAGGAACCAGCCTGGCTTCGACGTCGTGCTATAGGCATAGCGGTAAGGAAGACCCAGATAGCGCTGGTTCATCATCCCGAATTCGAGGATACGGTCGTCAAGCCGTTCCTCTTTCGTGGTCCCGTCCGCCAGATTGAAGCGCCAGCGGTGCAGCTTCGGCTTGAAGCTATGCTCATCCACATAGGCCATCATATGCGCATATTCGCCTGCGCTTTCGATCGGCGGCGGATAGGGATCTTCTTCGAAATAGCCGTCGAGGATGACTTCATCACCCGCTTCATAGGCGTTGATGAAATGCAGGACGAATGTGGGGTCGGCTTCGAACCAGCGGATCTCTTCGGGCTGGCCATAGCGCGGGATCAGCGCAAAGCGGGATGGCATCCCTTCGTGAAGGCGCGTGACGTGCACATCGCGCTTCAACAATTCTTCGTCCCAGAACAGCGGGAAGTCGCACAGGATGGACCAGTTCGGCGTGAACATCATATCGTGCGGAAGGCGCGGCCCCGGCAAGGGAACAGGAACATAATGCGCCAATTTCCCATCCGGACCGACAACGCCATAATGCATATAGGGCGCGTGCTTCGAATAGTTGAAAAACAGAAGTTCGCCTGTGCGTTCATCGACCTTGGGATGGGCCGAGATGCCATCAAGCGGAACCCAAGATGCGACGCCCGATTGGTCCAGCGTTTCGGGGTCGAGAACATAACCCTCCCCACATTGGTAAAAGGTCGACACGGCCTTGCCGGCATGGACGATAATGTCGGTGCTGGACGAATCCTTGAGGCCGCCATGCGCACCGAAGCCGGGGCGCTTGGAAGTGCCAGTGCGGTCCATCAGCCCGCCCCAAAGCGAGCCGCCCGCATCCTGCTCCGCCGCGAAGCAGCGGGTGCGGACGAAACGGTTGCGGTAACTTGCCTTGCCACCCGAAAAGTCAATCTGGTGGATCATACCGTCGCCATCAAAGGGGTGATAACGGCCAAGTGGCTGATGCAACTGGTTTTCGGTGTTGCGCAGATAGATGCCGTCAATATCGTCGGGAATGGCCCCTTCGATCACGTCAAGGTCAAAGGCGGTCACCTCCTCATGCTGCGGGGTCCACGCCCCGTTCAGATAAGGATGATTACTGGGCTGCAGCGTGGCCTTTACCGGCGGCAATTTTTCGACAAGCATAGATCTCTCCTGCCCGTCAGCCTAGGTCAAAAGTCACACCTTGCGCAAGCGGCAGTTCGTTCGAATAATTGATCGTGTTGGTGGCCCGGCGCATATAGGCTTTCCAAGCGTCCGACCCGGACTCGCGCCCGCCGCCGGTTTCCTTTTCACCGCCGAATGCACCGCCAATTTCCGCGCCCGATGTGCCGATGTTGACATTGGCAATGCCGCAGTCGCTGCCCGACGCAGACAGGAAGCGTTCGCATTCGCGCACATCAGTCGAGAAGATCGAAGAGGACAGACCCGCGCCGACGGCATTCTGCAAGGCGATTGCCGCGTCCAGATCAGTGTAGCGCATCACATAAAGGATGGGCGCGAATGTTTCGCGCAGCACCGGGCCTTCCTGCGCGGCCATCTCCAAAACCGCCGGGCGAACATAGACGCCGTTCCCCGGCAGGCGTTCCCCGCCGGACAGAATGCCGCCAAGGGCTTTCGCTTCCTCAAGTGCCGCCTGCATCGCGGTCAGGGCTGCCTCGTCAATCAACGGTCCGGCAAGATGTGCGCTGTCCAGCGGGTCGCCGATGGGCATCGAAGCCGCCGCGGCCTTCAATGCGGGAACGAAGCTGTCATAAAGCTTGTGATGCACAAAGAGCCGCCGCAAGCTAGTGCAACGTTGCCCTGTGGTGCCAAAAGCCGAAAACAGCACTCCGCGCAGGGCAAGCGCCACATCGGCCTTGTCGCTGATGATTGCGGCGTTGTTGCCGCCGAGTTCGAGGATGGACCGGGCAAAACGGCCGGCCGCCACCTGCCCCACTGTGCGCCCCATAGCCGTGCTGCCCGTTGCAGAAATGAGCGCGATGCGCGGGTCGGCGACAAGCGTGGCACCGACATCGCGTCCGCCCTGCACCACCTGGGAAAGATGCTCCGGCGCATCGCCAAAGGCGCGCACGGCTTGCTCAAAAATGGCCTGAACGGCGAGAGCGGTCAGCGGGGTTTTTTCCGACGGTTTCCAGATAACACTATTGCCGCAGACCAGTGCGAGCGCGGCATTCCATGCCCAGACCGCAACGGGGAAGTTGAACGCCGAAATAACGAGCGTCGGTCCCAGCGGATGCCATTGCTCCATCATCCGGTGGCCGGGACGTTCGCTGGCGATGGTCAGCCCGTGCAACTGACGCGAAAGACCGACGGCGAAGTCGCAAATGTCGATCATCTCCTGCACTTCGCCCAAGCCTTCGGACAGGGGCTTGCCGCAATCGATAGTGACAAGGCGCGCAATGCTGTCCTTATGGTCCCGCAACGCATTGCCGAAAAGGCGCACTAATTCGCCACGGCGCGGTGCGGGTACCGTGCGCCATGCCTGAAAGGCGGTGCCGGATTGCGTAATCGCTTTCTCGATCTCAGCCGGGCTCGCTTCGGCATAGGTCGCAACCTGGCTGCCATCGATAGGGCTATGCACCGGCTGCGGACCATGCGCGGCTACGCCTAGCCCATTTAGAAGATTTTCGACCTCATGTTGCAGCGGCACTGCATTCTCCTTCGCGTCATTCTGGCGGCGCCATATCCGCTTGTTGGGCCCGTCATAGCTTTACTATGGATGCCGAAACAAGTTCAGGTTGAAACTATAAACACAAACTTGTGGAACGCGCACAAAAAGTCTAGCGAGCGACCATCACTTGGAGACAATCTATGGCCGAAATGGCAGCTTTTAACTGGTCCGATCCGTTCAATCTGGACGCGCAGTTGACCGAAGACGAACGTATGATCCGTGATACCGCCCACGCCTTCGCGCAAAGCGAACTCCAGCCGCGCGTGATCGATGCCTATCGCAGCGAGCGCGACGCGCCCGAACTATTTCCGCTGATGGGCCAAACCGGGCTTCTTGGCGCGACAATTCCGGAACAATATGGCGGCGTTGGCGCATCCTATGTCGCCTATGGCTTGATCGCGCGCGAAATCGAGCGCGTCGATTCAGGCTACCGGTCGATGGCTTCGGTGCAGTCCTCGCTCGTGATGCATCCTATCTATGCTTATGGCTCCGAAGAACAACGCCGCAAATATCTGCCGGGTCTGGCGGCAGGCACGCTGATCGGCTGTTTTGGCCTGACCGAACCCGATGCAGGCTCTGACCCTGCCGGAATGCGGACCTTCGCCAAAAAGGTGGACGGCGGTTATGTGCTGAATGGCACGAAGACCTGGATTTCCAACGCACCCTTTGCAGATGTGTTTGTCGTGTGGGCCAAGTCCGAAGCGCATGGCGGTGGTATTCGCGGCTTTGTGCTGGAAAAGGGAATGAAGGGTCTGTCGGCACCCAAGATCGAAGGCAAGCTCTCGCTTCGCGCCTCCACCACCGGCATGATTGTCATGGACAATGTCGAAATCGGCGAAGATGCCCTGCTCCCAGATGTCCAAGGGTTGAAGGGACCTTTTGGCTGCCTCAACCGCGCCCGTTACGGGATCAGCTGGGGCGCACTGGGTGCGGCCGAGTTTTGCATGCACGCCGCGCGGCAATATGGCCTTGACCGGCACCAGTTTGGCAAACCGCTTGCCGCCAACCAGCTGTATCAGAAAAAGCTGGCCGACATGATGACCGATATCGCGCTTGGCTTGCAGGCCAGCCTGCGCGTCGGCCGTCTGATGGACGAAGGCCAGTTTGCGCCCGACATGATCTCGATCGTCAAACGCAACAATGTCGGCAAAGCGCTCGACGTTGCGCGCGCCGCGCGGGATATGCATGGCGGCAACGGGATCAGCGACGAATATCAGGTCATGCGCCACATGGTGAACCTCGAAACGGTCAACACCTATGAAGGGGCACATGACGTCCATGCGCTGATATTGGGCCGCGCCATTACCGGGATTGCGGCATTTTAAGAAAACAGGGACCGCTTGCGAAAATCGCCAGCGGTCCAAGGCTTAGGCGTGTCAGCCTGCTAGGGAGGAAAATGTATCTTAAAAAAGATACAATCTGCGTCTAATCAAATTTGGTAAATATCTGGTTATCGGAACTACGATCTTTAGCACGCCCCGACGTGACGCCCCTCTACCGCAAATGAAAATGGCGAATTGTTGCGGATTCCTTGTGACTGGATATGGATCAACTTGCCTGATTCCTTGCGGATCGTCGTCAGGCCTTGCCCGGCGCCTTTGCAGCTATAACTGACGGTCACCGATGTCGGGCTTGACCGAACCACATAATGTTCACACAGGGCCGTTCCGTGCTGAATCTGCGTCAGTTTTACAGGGTCGCCCACACAAATCTGGTTGACCGACGCGCCTGATGGTCCGCCGCCTACTGCGCGCAAATGCCACATTCCGCGATCAATGGATTGCAAAAGCGACAGGTCGCCCCCTTGCGCCCATGCCATCGCAGCCGTTCCGGCGCATAGCAATAAAACGCCGGTCATGGCCTTATAAACAATATTCATTTTCATAAGCTTCTGTACCGTAAACCCTAGACAGTTTTAGCGAAGCGGCCCCGTTATTACCTGCGTTGTAGCAGAGGTTGTTACAATTATCACGATAGAATGTGGTATATGAACGATGAATGACTGATATTTTGCGACAAAGGTCGAATTCAGTTATTCAGGCTGGCCAGACTGATCGGAAAACGACGCGAACAAAACTCGCAGTCGACGACAATATCGCCCGATTCATCGGCCATTTCAGCACGGTCTTCGGAAGGAAATTTTGCGATAACGTCCCGGATATGCACCGGATCGCAGCGACAACCCTTGGTCAATTTACCCGCCTGTTCAACGCGCACCTCATCCTCTTCATGGAAAAGTCGCCAGACTATTTCTTCTAACGGAAGCGTGGGATCAGCCAATTCTTCGGGTAAAACCGTGAAGGCCAGCATTCCAACATGCTCCCATTCGGGATGGTCGAGGCGGACGTGCAGGCGCTCGCGCCCTTCTTCACCTTCGGGCAGGTGCTGAACCAATATGCCACCTGCAACACAACGGCCGTTAATATGGTCGACGGCAGTTCGGATGAATGTCGGTATTTGTTCGGATTGCACAAAATAATTTTGCGCCGCTTCCGACAGGCAGGAACCTTCGAGGGGCACGATCCCCTGATATCGCCCGCCACCTTCTGATGCGGGCCTGACGCGGTCGAAAGTGATGGCAAGATAGCCTGTTCCGAAAATTCCAAACAGCGTCGAATCTGCGGGCAAGGCCGCAACGGTGGCGGCATCAAATTGTGCATATCCCCGCAATGCGCCGTCCTTGTAATCGCATACCAAAAGGCGAATGGCACCCTTTTCGGTTTGTACCTGCATCGTCATTTGGCTGCCCTGATCTTTCAACGATGCCCCCAACATCGCCGTCAGGACCAAGGCTTCGGCCAGCGTTTTTTCGATCAAAGGCGGATAGGCATGGGCCGCCAGAATCTCGTTCAGGACATTATCCAACCGCACCAATCGTCCGCGTGCATCTCGCGCGGGAATGGAAAATCGCAGAGGTTGGTCGCCAAAAGTTTCGGGTTGTGATGCCATCAGAACGCAGCGCCGCCGTGCAATTTCATGCCAATAATCCAAAGCACCACAGCAGAATTGACTTCTGGCCATGCAGACGATTTTCTGCCTCGTCCCAAATGACCGACTGCGGTCCATCCAGAACGGCGTCGGTGACTTCTTCGCCGCGATGAGCAGGCAGGCAATGCAGAAACTTGGCCTCCGGTTTCGCACCTGCCATTAAACGTTCGTTGACCTGAAAAGGCATCATGGCGGCGATCTTGTTATGGGCATGTTCCTGCCCCATCGACACCCAAGTGTCTGTAACCACGATATCCGCCCCGGCCACGGCCTCTGCCGCATCACGGGTCAGCGTTATGCGCGCCCCCGCGGCCTGCGCCACTTCGATGAAGCTGCCGTCGCTTTCATAACCCTGCGGAACTGCAATCCGGACGTTGAATTTGAATATGCCCGCTGCCTCGACAATGGAATTCAGGACATTGTTGCCATCCCCCAACCAGGCAACTTCCAATCCCGGCAAGGCCTTGCCTTGTTCGGTTATGGTCAACAGGTCGGCCACAATCTGGCAGGGATGCGACAAGTCAGTGAGGCCGTTGATAACTGGCACACTCGCATATTTGGCCAGTTCCTCAATCTTTGTATGATCGTCGGTGCGGATCATGATGGCATCAACATAGCGTGACAGCACCCGGGCCGTATCGGCAATGCTCTCGCCCCGCCCGAGTTGCATCTGCCCGGATGCCATGAAAATACTGTCACCACCCAGTTGTTTCATTGCCATTTCAAAAGATGTTCGGGTCCGCGTCGAGTTTTTCTCGAAAATCATACCCAGTGTGCGCCCCGCCAGAGGCGCATCGCTGTCGGGCTTCCCTTTTGGCGAGCCTATACGCGCCGCTTTCCTGTCTATTGCGTCCGCGAGCATCGCCGCAATAGCGTCCCCGCCAGCATCCGCCAGATTCAGGAAATGTCGTGTCATGCAGCTGCCGGCATCTGGTAGCTCGCGGCACCTGCCGACAGTTTTTCCATGAAGATCGAGATATGGCTGTCATCGATATTGAGCGGCGGCAAGACGCGGAAGGTGTTGTCCCCTGCGGCAACGGTCAGCAAGCCATGATTGTCGCGCAAATGGGCCACAAATGCGCGCGCTTCATGCGTCATCATGACGCCGAGCATCAGGCCCTTGCCACGCACGCCGATGAACAGATCGGGGTAGTTGCCGATAAACTGTTCCAGCGCCGAACGCAGCTTGTCACCCGTTGACCGCACTTGCGTCAGAAACTCTTCATTGGCCACTACGTCCCAAACCGCCTGACACGCGGCCATGGCGAAAGGATTGCCGCCATAAGTCGACCCATGCGTACCCACAACCATGCCGCGCGCGGCCTTTTCTGTTGCAAGGCAAGCGCCGACTGGAAAACCGCCACCCAAGCCCTTGGCACTCGCCATGATATCGGGTTCGATGCCATATTGTTCGTAGCAATAGAGCGTGCCCGACCGCGCCACGCCGCACTGCACTTCGTCAAGAATGAGCATCAAGCCATGTTCGTCGGCCAGCGCGCGCAGACCCTTCATAAAGGCATCCGACGCCGGACGCACACCGCCCTCACCCTGAATGGGCTCAACCAGGAATGCCGCAGTCTTCGGACCGATAGCAGCCTTTGCGCCCTCGAGATCGTCGAAGTCGACATATTTGAAACCTTCGAGCAGCGGCAGGAAGCCCTTGTGCATCTTTTCCTGATTGCTTGCCGAAATCGTGGCCATCGTGCGCCCGTGAAAGGCGTTTTTGAAGGTGATGATTTCGAACCGGTCGCTGCCTTGGCTCTGGTGGTAAGCGCGGGCGGTCTTGATCGAACATTCGACAGCTTCCGCCCCCGAATTGGTGAAAAACACCGTATCGGCAAAGGTCGTGTCGACCAACCGCTGGGCAAAGGCCTCGCCTTGCGGGCTGCCGTATAGGTTGGATACGTGCATCAGCGTAGCCGCCTGATCCTGAATCGCCTTGGTCAAATGCGGATGGCCATGGCCAAGAAGGTTCACCGCGATACCCGCGGCAAAATCCAGAGCGCGGCTGCCATCTTCGGAAATCAGCCAAGCGCCTTCGCCACGCACTGGCCGGAACCCACAACGCGGATAGACTGGCATTAAAGGCGTAATCGACATGGCTATTTCCTTCCCATAGGACCAAAAGGCAAAAAGCGGCCCCACGGGACCGCTTGCTTCTAAGCATTCGCTATAAGCCTCCAAAAAGGGCAAATCAACCCACAGGCTGGAGTCAGATCAACCCAGAAGTGTGTTGATCGTGATCTGGTTGGTAAGGGTACGATGGACCGGGCATTTTTCGGCGATTTCGATAAGCTTCGCCCGCTGACTTTCATCCAACGGCCCATCCAGACGAACGATCCGGTCGATCATATCGACGGGCTTTCCATCATTTTCACCCACGCGATCTTCTTTGGAATGCTCTAGCGTGACATACACCTTTTCCAGCGGCCACTCCTTGCGCGCTGCATACATTTCGAGTGTTATGGATGTACAAGCACCGAGCGCGGATAGTAACAGTTCATAGGGCGTCGGGCCATTGTCGACTCCTCCTACTTCGGTCGGCTCACCTGCAACCCATTCATGCAATCTAGCCTTAATAAGCTGGGCATATTTTCCATCCGAGCTTTCGACGGTGGTACTGGGATTTTCGTTCATGTTTCCTTGTCCTTTTCTCGCTTTGCAGCAGCAATCCGGCGGCGAAGATAGCCAAAGAGCAACAGATGAAACGCCAGCGAGAGCAGGACAATAATGGCTATGATTTTAGTAGCGCTCAATCGCCGCCTCCCCCGCCGCCGTCGCAACCACCAGCGTCACCCGGGCCGCAATCGGTTCCACCATCAGACGAAGACGAGTAACCGTCCGTGCCACTGTCACCTTTTTTCCTTCGCGTCTTGCTTTGCGATGCGACTTTAACAATTACGAACAAGCAGATCGCGACGGCAATCAACGCCAGTATCAATGCCATGTTCATATATTTCGCCCTTTCATTCTATATCGGACTTTGCGTCGTCGGGTACTGCAATCGCCCGCTTCAAGGCGGCGCTCGGCAGATTGAGTGCACGTAGCATCGCCCAAATCTCCTCACGGGCATTGGGCTGGGCCTTGCCAAGGTCTGGCAGTGTATCCAGGTCGAACAAGGTAAGGCCCAAAGGAAATAATTCGCGATAGGTCACGCGTTCGCTTAATCCCGGTACGATCCTGAATCCAGCGGCAGGCGCAATCTTGTCCAGCGCATCGCGCACCTTGCGTTCGTTGTTGGTGGCAAGACTGCGGGATCTGTTCTGCATCACGACCCAGTCAAGGGCTTGAGCACGCAGCGCAATGCCAGGGTCCTTGAGATGTTCGACCAGCCGGGCAAAATTGCCCAGCGTTTTGAAATCGCCCGTGCGAGGGTCGATATGGCCGAGCATGTCGAGGTCGATGAAACTGTCGTTCACCGGCGTCACGATTGTATCGGCCATGAAGATGGCTTTTCGCGCAATCGGCGAGTCATGTCCGCCGACGTCGATTACGATGAAACTATTGTGGATCCGCGCCATACGGAGCTTTTCGGCCAGCTCATTCTCGTTCTGCTGCGCGAGCATGATCTGTTCGGGACCGGGAAGCTTCACGCCATATTCGCGCTCGCTTTCCTGTCGTGCCCACAGCGCGCGGTGCAGCGTCAACTGACGCAGGTCGACATCGAGCGCAGCGACCCGCTCGCCTGCATTGCACAGCGCGATGCAGGTATGGAAAGCCGATGTCGACTTGCCCACCCCGCCCTTTTCGTTGGCAAAGACAATGATGTGCCCCTTGGGCGCGGACACCGGATATTTCATCCAAGCCGGCTGGACCGGTTCAGGCGGAGGTTCGAAACTTTGAAAAGCAGCCCCAAGCTCTAACGGTGGTGGCGGCCAAGGCTGTGAGGATGCAGGCGGGGACAATGCCGCCTTCATCTTGCGCCTTTTGAAGCGATCAAATAATCCCAACTGGCCTTGCCTCCGATTGCGCTGGTGATGGCGGAAGGTGGCTGGGGTTTCAAGGGTTTTGGTCTACTCCACCGTCACCGACTTCGCCAAATTCCTTGGCTGGTCGACATCGGTGCCTTTCGCGCAGGCCACATGGTAGGCGAGCAACTGCACCGGAACGGCATAGACCAAAGGCGCAATCAGTGGATGGACTGTGGGCATTTCGATGGTCGCAAGGCAGCCTTCGCCTGCCTCCGCTATGCCTTCGGCGTCGGAAATCAGCACGACCTTGCCGCCGCGAGCGCGGACTTCTTGCATGTTGCTGACGGTCTTTTCGAACAGCGGGCCGGATGGGGCAAGCACGATGACAGGCACCGCCTCGTCGATGAGCGCAATGGGGCCATGTTTCATTTCGCCGGACGCGTAGCCTTCGGCGTGGATATAACTGATTTCCTTGAGCTTCAGCGCGCCTTCCATCGCCAGCGGATAGTCGGGGCCACGGCCCAGATAGAGCACGTCGCGCGCCGGCGCGATCAGATGCGCCATCGCCGCAATATCCTCATCATGCGCCAGCGCGGCATTGAGCGCGGCGGGTGCCTCGATCAGGTGGCGGACGATTTCGCGTTCCTGCTCCGCCGACAGCTTGCCTTTCACCAACGCCAGGTGCGCCGCCAGCGCGGCGAGAACGGCGAGCTGGCAGGTGAAGGCCTTGGTCGACGCAACACCGATTTCGGGGCCAGCATGGGTGGGCAATAACAGGTCGGCTTCGCGGGCCATGCTTGAGGTCGGCACGTTGACGACGACGGCAATGGTCTGCCCCTGTTCCTTGCAATGGCGCAGCGCCGCGAGCGTGTCAGCGGTCTCGCCCGATTGGGAGATGAACAGGGCGAGGCCCCCTTCTTCCAACACCGGATCGCGATAACGGAATTCCGATGCGACATCGATGTCGACGGGAACGCGGGCAAAGGTTTCGAACCAATATTTGGCGACCATCCCTGCATAATAGCTGGTGCCGCAGGCGACAATGGTGATGCGCTTTACGCCCGCAAGATCGAAATCCATCTGCGGCAGGGCGACCGTCTGTTCGAGTGGGCGGATATAGCTGGAAAGCGTCTGGGCAACCACGGTGGGCTGCTCGAAAATTTCCTTTTGCATATAATGGCGGTAATTGCCCTTTTCGATCGCCGCTGCCGATACGCCCGATGTCGTGATTTCGCGGGTGACCGGATTATTGTCCTTATCGTAAATCTCCGCGCCTTCGCGGGTTACGATGACCCAGTCGCCTTCATCCAGATAAGCGATTTTTTGTGTCAGCGGGGCAAGCGCCAGCGCGTCGGAGCCGAGATAGGTTTCCCCGTCGCCATAGCCAACGACCAGCGGGCTGCCGAGACGCGCGCCGATGAGGAAATCGGGGAATTGCCGGAAAGCGATGGCGAGCGCGAAAGCACCGCGCAGACGCGGAAGGACAGCCTTGACCGCATCGGCAGGTGCAAGGCCTGCTTCGACCTGTTCGGACACCAGATGCGCGACAACTTCGGTATCGGTTTCGCTTTCAAAAGTCCGGCCGCGGGCGGTCAGTTCATCGCGGAGCTGCTTGAAATTTTCGATGATGCCATTGTGCACCAGCGCCACTTCCTGCGTGGCGTGCGGGTGGGCGTTGCTGGTGGTTGGCGCGCCATGAGTGGCCCAGCGGGTGTGGGCGATGCCGATATTGCCGGGCGCATCATCGGATTTCAGCACCTGCACCAGATTGGCCAATTTGCCCTCGGCGCGGCGGCGGACCAGTTGCCCCCCATGCACGGTGCAGACACCGGCGGAGTCATATCCGCGATATTCCATCCGCTTCAGCCCGTCGACCAGCCGGTCCGAGACTGCTTCTTTACCTACAATGCCAATAATTCCGCACATGAATATTTGCCTTCAATCTAATTTGTAGGGGACACGAATACCCGGCATTTCGACCGGGAAATCTTTAATGTTTCGAGTAATTAAAATAGCGCCGTTCACTTGAGCTGTGGCCAAGATATACGCATCCATTAGTTTCAATTTCGTTCGATGCCTTATGTCCGCCGATGCCATGGCAATACGCTCATCCAATTCGACAATTTCGAAATTGGCAAGTGCCTGGCGAACCATGTCGCGAACGTCTAGCGATTCACCTGCAAGCACTTCGGTCCAAACAATGCGGCTGATCCGGTGGCCTTTGTATCTCGACAGCTCAGCAATCCCTTGAGGTTTGCGTTTTAGCCAGTCGATTACAATGTTGGTGTCGAAAAAAGGGTGAGCCACAAATCAAATATCTTCGTAGGGCCTGCGATCTTCGCGCATCGCCCTTTGATATTCTACGCCATCGGGAATGTCGTCACGATGCTCCCACAGCCCGGCCCAGCGCTCAATCCAGTCATTATTGTCGGTATTTTGAACCAGATAAAGTTTCACCGCATCGCGGATCGCCGCAGCGCGCGAGCTATTTTTCTTGCTCGCCAGCGCGTCGAGCTGCTTCACGTCGGCATCCGGGATTTCGGTCAATATTCTCATTTTTTACCTTCAATATGCTGGCGATACTAGCAGATGATCATGCTCAAAACCGCCCCATAAGACTTGCCCTGCTCAGCCGCTAACTGGTCGAGCCATTTAATATCTTCATCGGGCAAATCAGCAAGGATGCGAGTCATGATATATTGATATCATATCATGATATCATGTCAACATTTTTTCCGAAGACCCTCACCCCGGCAGCGCATAATCCAGCACGTAGAAATGCGCGCCCTTTTCGATGATGATGTCCAGAGTCCCGCTGATCCCGGCGAGGCCATCGGTTCCGGAGTCGGGCACGATTTCGATGCGCAAATGCTGCTTCCCGCGGTTCATGGTGCCGAAATGCTGCAGGGCAAAGCTGCCTTTTTTGCCGCCTAAGGTGCCGGTGACGCGCTCCATCGCGACATAGCCTGCTGACCCTTCGGTCGGCGTACGGACGGCGATCATTTGGCCGATGCTGCTTGCTTCCAGATCGCCGTGGAATGTCTTGTCGAGCGTCATGCGGCCGACATCCGCGGTGTCGTCAGCTTGTGGCACCATTTTGACATCGAATGTGCCCTTGGCCTGATGTTGCACCATATGCTGTTCCTTTTGATCCGTGGGAGCGGTCCCGGCGGCGGGGGCCGAGAGCAATGCTAGGGCTAGAAATGTCCCGCGCAAAGGCTTCACTTCTTCTCCGCCTTCTTTTTCCGCATCGCATCGTGAAACCGGTCTGCCCAGCCGGGTTTCACCAGCTGTTCGGCCCGCACCATGCGCAGGTCGCCATCGGCGACGTCACGGCTGACCGCACTGCCGGCGGCGACAATCGCGTCGCGGCCGATTTTCACAGGCGCAATCAGGGCGCTGTTGCTGCCAATGAAAGCGCCCTCGCCGATCACCGTCTGATATTTGAAATAGCCGTCATAATTGCAGGTAATCGTCCCCGCCCCGATATTCGCACCCGCGCCGATGGTGGCATCGCCCAGATAGGTGAGATGATTGGCTTTCGCGCCTTTGCCCAGATGCGCCTTTTTCGTCTCGACGAAATTCCCGATCTTGGCCTTTTCTTCAAGCACCGTGCCGGGGCGCAATCGCGCAAAGGGGCCGACTTCGCAACCCGAACCGATGGTCGCGCCCTCAATATGGCAGTTGGCGCGGATTTTTACATTGTCGGCGACCGTCACGCCGGGGCCAAAAAAGACGTTCGGCTCAATCAGCACATCGCGGCCGAGCTTGGTATCCCAGGAAAACCAGACCGTCTCAGGTGCGATCAGGCTCGCGCCGTCCACCATGGCCTGCACACGACGCCGTGCCTGCCACTCGCCCTCCATCGCGGCGAGTTCACCGCGGCTGTTGATGCCGGTTACGTCATAGGGGTCGGTCTTGACGACATAGCCATGGCGTCCGTCTTGCGTCGCGATGTTGACGATGTCGACCAGATAATATTCACCCGCGGCATTCTCGTTGGACACCCGCGCCAACAGAGGGAAGAGATCCTTTGCCTTCACCGCCATCAGGCCACTGTTGCACAGCTTTGTCGCCCGCTGCGCTTCGGTCGCGTCTTTGTGCTCGACCATCCATTCGATCCGGTCATTCTGCGTGACGATGCGGCCATAGGCTTGCGTATCTTCTGGTTCAAAGCCCAGAACGACGACGGCGGGATCGTCGTCGGCGTTCAGCCGGTCAATCATCATCTGCATTGTGGATGTGGGGACAAAAGGCACATCGCCGTAGAGAATCAGGACGTCGCCCTCAAAACCTGCCAGTGCCGCTTCGGCCTGCTGGACGGCATGGCCCGTGCCATGCTGCGGTTCCTGCACGGCCAGTTCTGCCGATCCTGCCAGCGCAGCTTCCAACTGTTCCTTGCCGCTGCCGACGACCACAACCTTCTTGGCCGGATTCAACGCGTCGACCGCGTCCATCAGGTGCATCAGCATAGGGCGGCCCGCGATGGGGTGCAGCACCTTGTGCAAGTCGGATTTCATGCGGGTGCCTTTGCCCGCGGCGAGAATGATGGCGGCGATCTGTGTCATGCGCCGCCTCATGCCAGCAAATTGTTGCGGTTTCCAGAACAACGCTCCATTCACCTCAACATATTCAATCCCGTTCGTATCGAGCGAAGTCGAGATACCAATAAGTTAGGCGCGCTCTCGCGGTGTCTCGACTACGCTCGACAGGAACGGATTAAGGAGATGAGGTTTGAGTATTCCTTTCGACATTATCGGATTCGATCTCGACGGCACGCTCGTCGACACCAGCGGCGACCTGACTGCGGCGGTCAACCATGTGCTGGACAGCGTGGGGCGACCGCTGCTCTCCACCGAAACGGTGAAGCAGCATATTGGCGGTGGCGCAAAGCTGATGCTGCAACAGGGGCTGGAGGCAACGGGCGGCATACCGGGCGACGATTTCCGTCCGCTCTATCGCCAGATGCTCAGCTATTATGAAGCCAATGTCTCGGTCCACAGCCGCCCGTTCGACGGCGCGCTCAACCTTTTGGACCAACTCGATGCCATGGGCGTGCGTTATGCGGTAGTCACCAACAAGTTCGAAAGCCTTGCGGTCAAGCTGCTCACCGACCTGAACCTCGCCCACCGCATGGTCTGCATTTTGGGGGCGGACACTTTGGGTAAGGAAAATGCGAAACCGTCCGGCGCGCCCATATTCGAAATGGTGAAACGCGGCCAAGCCTTGGGCGGCGGCTGCCGGGCGGCCTATATCGGCGATTCCATTTATGACGTCATGGCGGCGAAAAACGCCAATGTGCCCAGCATCGCCGTCAGCTTCGGCTTTTTGCACGGCCCCGCAGAAGAGATGGGCGCCGATGCAATTATCGACCATTTTGACGAGCTTATCCCAACACTTTCAAAGTTATGAAGCAATGCAAAGCCGATCCATCTCACAGCGCATAGTGCGCGATCTTAATTCTACTCAACTCGTCACCCTGAACTTGTTTCAGGGTCCATCGTGCAGCTGCTCCTGCAGTTTGAATCAAAAGCAACCGTGCGTCGCCACCTGGCTCGACACAATTTGGGTTTCCTATTGCTGAAAAATGGACCCTGAAACAAGTTCAGGGTGACGACGAAAAGGAGAAGTCGAGTTCCTTCAACGCATAGGTCTCAATTCCGAAGTTAAGTCTTCCGCCATTTCGTCCACAAATGCCGCGCCAGCATCAGCGGCGGCATGCGCAGCCAGTGGGACCGGATGTAAAAGAGCAGGCGCGTGAATTTATGCGTGCCCCGCCCCCAATGGTCGCGCGCGGTCAGACGGCGGATATAATATGTGTCCTGCCAATGCCCGCGCTGCCATCCGCTTGGGATGTCTGTCCCATATAGTTGATAGGCCAGGCGCACGGCGCGTTCCACCGGGGCAAGCAGCTGGTGATTTGCCGCACGACTTGCGAGTGCGGGCCAAAATGCATCATCGGCCCGCTCGTCGATCAGGCAATGAATATCCCACAGGTTCCGCAATCCGCCGTCCAGCTCACCATCTGCAAACAGATGCGCGACACTGTGAATCAGCATGTCGGTCGGGCTCAGGACATAAAGGCCATTTGCCAGCGCATCCGCATCGGACAGCATCGCCTCCGCATCGGGCCGGGGTCGCGCCGTCAGGGGCAGGATCGTGTGGTGCACATCGATCATGCGGTCCCGCTCCTTGTGGATCAGCGGGGGCAGCTCATGCATATGGTCGCGATAATAGGCGTCATCATAGGCGTCTTCTTTCACCCATTCCCACCCGGCGTTTAGCAACGCAGTCTCGACCTGCGGCAGATCGGCCTGTGCGACCATGATATCGAGATCCCCGATATGCCGCCCCTCGCCCGCTTTCAGACCAGCCGCCACATAAGCCGTTCCCTTCATCAGCACGACCTTGCCGGGATAGTCCGCCAGTGCCCGCCGCGCGCAGTCGGCCTCCCACAAGGCAGAGCGGCGCTGATATTCGGCGTTGACCCGGGCCTCTTCCAATATGTGCGCCACCGCGTCCGGCACCGGCAAACCCGATAGCTTGCGCGCCAAGGTGCCGAGTAGTTGTTCGACCCGCGCTACGGTCAGCAGCGCGGTCCATCCAGCCGCGTCCAAACGCGCTGTCCCCGCCGGATTGCGCAGCGCATCGACCAGAAGCATGCCGTCATGGGTCATGCGCATTCCGCCCATAGCTGGTTCACCAACGCTTCGGCCTCGATCCCGTCGCGATAATCAATCGCGCGGGCGGGAACCGTCTGGACAAAGCGGGTCAGCGTAGAGAAGCCCTTTTCACCCAGTGCGACATAATTGGTCGAGGCTTGCGTCAAGCGCATGAACACCTCGCTCGGCCCGACCTCACGCACAGCGGCGTCAAATCCGAAGCTGGGGAAAAGCAAGAGCGCTGGCCGGGCCGGACGCGCCATATGGGCGATCGCATCGGAAGGCGGAACCAGATGCCGGATGTCCCCCTTGGGCGTGGACGGCATCAAGGGGCCAAAACGACCATCGAGCGCGGTGGCCAGCATCGCGCCAATGGCTTCGTTTTTCAGGCTGATGAGCCGGGGGAATGGCACCGCATCGCCGCTGTCCAGATCGACCAGTACAAATTCATCACCCATGAAGCGCCAGCCCCTATGACCCAGCATGGCAGCCAAAGTCGATTTGCCCGACCCCGATTGGCCCGTCATGATGAGGGCCTTGCCATCCTTTTCGACGGCGCTGGCATGCAGCAACACATGCCGTCGCCAGCCGAGCGCCATTTGCAGGTTCATCGCCATTTCGGCCGCCAGCAAGCCTTGCTCCAAAGGCAAAGGCGCCGCATCCGGCAACATATAGTCCCCGTTGATCGCCACCGATGGCCGGATAAAACGGCGCAGCAGGCTGACCGATTCCAGTCGCACCGAATAATCGGGTATCTGCGGCACCGGATAATCGCGGTACAATTCCGCCAGTTGATCCAACGGTCGCTTCCACTGCGAACCGATGCGAAAGGCGGCTGGCCCTACCTGAACCCGGAATTCATGCATAGCAGCGCTCGACCAGCCCGAGATCGGCCAGCTCGTTCAATCGCGCGGCTATGATGTCCGCCGCTTGCGCGCTGTCAAAATCAAATTGCGCCGCCAACCGCTGCGCAACCTCGTCGGCGGTCAACGCGTCCGCACCCATGGTGGCGAGTATTTCGGGGGCGGGTTCGGCCACGATATGGGTGATCCCCGACCGGCGCTGATACACCAATGTCAGCGAATCCAGCGGCGTAACCAAAATCTGGTCCGCCGGTTCCGCTTTATATTTTATGCTTGGCGACGCTGTCATGGGCGCATGGGGTAAAGCCCCAGCGTTAAAATTCAATGTTTAGCGCGACATCTGCAGGCTGGCGTAGCAGGTGAAGCCGCTCTGGCCGCTTTGCAGGCGGCGGATGTAATTTACATAGGCCTGGCTTTGGTCGGCGCTGGTGCCGGGCAAGCTTCGTCCGCGTAAGGCAGCTTTGACCTGTTCGCCTGTAAATTTCTGTCCCGTCGCAGGGAATGAACCCGGTGTGTCGCGCGGTACCAATTTGCCGTAGCTGTTGATGTTCATTCCGGTGCCATGCGGGCCGGGAACAGGTATGTCGCAGTTTACAATCGACGCGGCCGACTGTGCCAATGCAGGTCGCACCGATACAATAGCCGATGCGGACACAGCGCTCAGCATCAACGCGCGGCGGCGATTTGTCGGGCTATTCAGCAAATTGGCCGGGTTTTTATCTTCGCTCATCAGACACGCCTACCATATTCCCTATCGTTTTCCAGCCGTCGCGCTTGCGCGGTCGATGTACGTCTATATGTGGGACATAATCTGCGGTAAAAGCTAATATAAGATTTCATCGGTGCCCGTCGCCCGATTAACTGTAAGGACGTTTCGATCGTGAACAGCTGGTTGTCGCCCCGCGTTCTATTTGCCGTTGCATTGGCAACCGCTGGCGCAATAATCGCCGGGCAACTTGCAGGCGATGTCGAACGGACACTTGTGACAATTGTGTCTTTGCTTACCGCATTGTTCATCGCGGCCGATCCCCACGATCCGATCAGTGACCCTGTTCCAAATAGAAATCTGAGTGCCCATATTGACCCGGACGCGATAACCAGTCACCCCCAATTGCAACCCTTTATCGATGCATCAACCGACGCGATCTTGATCGTCGATCATTCGAAAGTGACTGCAGCCAACCATTTTGCGCGGCAATTGCTCGGCACGAATATTGTGGGTCAAAACGTCCGCATGGCATTCCGTCATGCCGGCGCAATCGAACGGCTATCGGATCCTGATATCAACCATACCGGTCACCCGATTCGCCTCACCGGAATCGGACAGCAAAACCAGATGTGGGATATGCGGATCCAGTCGATCGGACCCGGAAAAAAGATGGTGCATCTTGCCGACCGGAGCAGCGCACAAGCCGCAGAGAAAATGCGGGTCGATTTCGTTGCCAACGCCAGCCACGAACTGTTAACACCTTTGGCCGCTGTGAAGGGTTTTATCGAAACGCTCGATGACCCCGCGGCCAGCGAAGACCCGGTTACGCGCAGTCGTTTTTTGGGCATCATGGCCAAAGAAACCGACCGGATGCAGGCGCTTGTCCGCGACCTGATGTCATTATCTCGCATCGAGGCCGAGAAATATGATCCTCCGCAAACCCCGGTCGATTTTGCCCACATCGTCGTCGACACTGTTGACCAATTGCGAAACAGTCAGGAACGGGGCGGCGACATTGCGCTTGATATGACCGTAGATACATTGCCTGTCATGGGGGATGCGGGCCAATTGCGGCAACTCGCGAGCAACATCATCACCAATGCCATGAAATACGGGCGGGCCGGAACGCCGATCATGGTGTCGCTGGCGCATACCCGTTCGGGCGCGATGTTGGCATTTGCAGTTGTCGATCAAGGCGACGGAATCGCTCCGGAACATTTGCCCCGTTTAACCGAGAGATTTTACCGCGTCGATTCAGGCCGCAGCCGATCGGTGGGTGGGACGGGCCTGGGGCTTAGCCTTGTAAAACATATTGTTGACCGCCACCGCGGTCACCTCGAAATCCGCAGCACGGTAGGCAGCGGAACAAGCGTGTCGGTTTTATTGCCCGTTGCACCTGTCGATGTAATATAAATGTCATACAATAGTCATTTATCAGCCATCTATGGCGGCTAATTGCGCGGGTGAGCATGGGCCGGCCATGAGTGCTCCACAAAAAGGGAACTAGCCAAATGATACAGAAAATCTCGCTTATCGCCATCAGCGTTCTCGCGCTATCGGCATGTAATGACCAAGCCAGCACAGGTGGTGCAGCAGGCGGTTCGCGTCAGGAAATTCGCATCGTTGGCTCTTCAACCGTATTTCCGTTCGCCAAGGCTGCAGCGGAAGCATTTGCAAAGGCAGACGCCACACGCAAATCGCCCGTGCTTGAATCGACCGGTACCGGCGGTGGCATGGAGCAATTTTGTAAGGGTATTGGCGCGGAAACGCCCGATATCACAAACGCATCACGCCGCATGAAAAAGAGCGAATTTGAAGATTGCCAGAAAAATGGCGTGAAAGAGATTGTAGAAATCCAAGTGGGTATCGATGGTCTTGCGCTTGCCCAATCGAACAAGGGCGACAAGTTCGCGCTTTCGACCGTAGATGTTTACAAAGCGTTGGCAGCCAAGCCTTTTGGCGAACCGCAAACTGCCAAGCTCTGGTCGGACGTCAACCCTGCGCTTCCAAAACTGCCAATTTCTGTTTTCGGCCCTCCAACCACATCTGGCACACGCGATTCATTTCATGAGCTGATCATGGAAGCCGGTTGCAAATCGGATGCGGCGACCAAGGCGTTGAAGGAAACGGACGAAGACAAATATAAAGCCATTTGTACCGAAATCCGTACCGACGGAGCATTCAAGGAACAGGGCGAAAACGACAATTTGATCGTTCAAAAATTGGATGCCAACCCGAACATGGTCGGTATTTTCGGCTATAGCTATATGGAAGAAAATGCATCGAAAGTGCACGGCATCACCATGGACGGCGTCAATCCGACCATCGCGACCATTTCGGACGGCAGCTATCCTGGCGCCCGCAAGATGTTCATCTATGTGAAGAAAGCCCATATCGACAAAATCCCGGGGATTAAGGACTTTGTTCTTGAGTTTCTGAAGGGTGGCGTCGTCGGCGGTTATCTGACCAAATTGGGTATGATTGCATCCACGGATGACGACTATAAAAAGGCTATGGAAGCTGCAAATGGCCTAAATGCCATGGACGGCTCAGATTTGAAATAAATCTGCAACATACATCGCGTCTATGGGCATGGATCGAATCTCGTTTTGATCCATGCCCCGTTTTTGTTCGGGCAGAAAATTTCTTGAATGTCCGGCCTGTGGGTCGAAGGGGGCAGGGTTAAGTATATGACTGGAACAGCATTGCTATTCCTTGTCCTTGGCCTCGGTTTGGTCGCTTGGATTGCTGGTCGCGCACGTGCGGCAGCATTCGTACGTGCTGCAAAAGGCGGGCCACGCGGTCAGGTAAATAGCTTACCTTCATATCATGGCTGGTTTGTTGCCGTTTGTGCGGTGGTTCCTGCTGTTCTATTCATGTTTGTCTGGCAGACGATTTCCCCTGCGCTGGTCACCAATGCGGTTCTTTCGGCTCCTGTTGCAACCGACTTGCCGCAAGACGGCTTCGCAAGAGCTGCGATTTTATCGGAGGCGCGCGCGATTGCCCAGGGGTTGCAGTCAACGGCCTTTCAAGCGCAGAGCGAAAAGCTTGTGCCGCTTTATAAAAATGCACTTACCTATTATAGCTGGATGGGGATGGCCGGAACACTTGCGCTGTTGTTTGCCGGCGGCGCGTTTGCGTTTACCCGGCTGAAACCTGATTTTCGCGCGCGCAACAAAGTCGAATATCTGGTGATGCTCGCCCTCTTGTTTGCGTCGTTGATTGCAATTTTCACAACGCTGGGGATCTTTGCGTCGCTGATATTTGAATCTTACCAATTCTTCTCGATGGTATCGCCGTTCGAATTTCTGTTCGGAACCAATTGGAACCCGAAAAATGTGGTTACAGCCGGCGCTGATAATGGCTATGGCGCAATTCCTTTATTTTGGGGCACCATTTTCATCGGCGCCATAATCGCCATGCTGGTCGCGATCCCGCTAGGTTTAATGAGCGCGATTTTCCTGACCCAATATGCGTCGGCCAATGTCCGCAAATGGATGAAGCCAATCCTTGAAATTCTCGCGGGCGTGCCGACCGTAGTTTACGGCTATTTCGCCGCTTTAACGGTTGCCCCTGCCATTCGTGATTTCGCGGTGATGCTGGGCGTCAGCAATGCGGCTTCAGACAATGCTTTGGCCGCCGGCATAGTCATGGGCGTCATGATTATCCCGCTGGTTTCATCGATGTCCGATGACAGTATCGCGGCGGTTCCCGGCGCGATGCGCGACGGCAGTCTTGCGATGGGCGCAACCAAAAGCGAAACGATCAAACAAGTGCTTTTGCCCGCCGCACTGCCCGGTGTGGTTGGCGGTGTTCTGCTCGCGGTCAGCCGCGCCATTGGCGAAACCATGATTGTGGTAATGGCTGCAGGCTATACCGCCAATCTGACTGCCAATCCCTTTGACACGATCACCACGGTGACCGTTCAGATTGTCGCATTGCTCACCGGAGATCAGGATTTCGGCAGCCCGCATACGCTCGCGGCATTTGCCCTGGGGCTTGCCTTGTTCATAACCACCTTCCTTCTCAACTACGTCGCACTCCGCGTGGTAAAACGCTATCGAGAAGCTTATGAATAACGCCGCACGTAATCGTACACCGACCGACTGGAACGGAACAGTGATGCAAAAACGCATTGCTGGCCGCTACGCTGCAGAACGCCGTTTCAAAGCAATGGGCTTCATCGCTGTCGCACTTTCAACGTTGTTTTTGGCGTTTCTTCTGTTCACCATGCTCGGCCAAGGTCTGCGCGGTTTTCAGCGCACCGAGATTGCGGTTGATTTCGATTTTCCGACCCTGACCGCAGGTGCAACTGCGGCCTCAATTACCGGGCCAAATGCCGATGGCGCGCTTAATTCCATGGACTTGCCCGGTATTGTCGATCTCGCGATGAGCCAGCAATATGGGGATCAAGGGGCCGAGTTGCTGACTTCCGCAGCTGCGGCCAATGTTCGTCAGCAGCTGCTGGACAATCCACAACTGGTTTCGGGCAAGCAGCGCCTTTGGTTGCCGGTCGATTCCCGATTGGATGTCGCGTACAAACGCAAAGGTGAGCCGGCTGCGGAAAAAACGATTGCGTCTTTGGAACAAGGCAATGTGTTGCGGACAGCATTCAACTGGACATTCCTGACTGGCGCAGACGCAACCGATCCATCTGCGGTGGGAATATGGGCCGCGTTCAAGGGATCGCTGATGACAATGGCAATTACGCTGCTGCTCGCCTTCCCCATAGGCGTGTTCGCCGCGCTCTATCTTGAAGAATATGCGCCGAAGAACAAGTTGACCGACATGATCGAAGTGTCGATTAACAATTTGGCGGCCGTTCCATCGATCATCTTCGGCCTTCTGGGCCTTGCTGTATTCCTGTCCATTTTCGGAATGCCCCGATCATCCGCTTTGGTCGGCGGTTTGACACTTGCGCTCATGACGATGCCTGTGATCGTGATTGCGGGACGCAATGCGGTCAAATCGGTACCGCCATCAATCCGGGAAGCCGCGCTTGGAATTGGCGCGTCGCCTGTGCAGGTTGTTTTTCATCATGTGCTGCCACTCGCACTGCCCGGTATATTGACCGGGACAATCATTGGCATGGCGCGCGCCTTAGGCGAAACTGCGCCGTTATTGATGATCGGAATGCGCGCGTTCATCCCGACCGCTCCGCAAGGGTTTACCGACGCGGCCACGGCATTGCCGGTGCAGATCTATCTGTGGTCTGATGAGGTAAATCAGGGCTTTGTCGAAAAAACCAGTGCCGCGATTATCGTGCTTTTGATATTCCTGCTGGGGATGAACGCCCTCGCCATTTACTTGCGCAACCGCTTCGAAACGCGCTGGTAGTAGAAAAGAAAAGGACGCCATAGTGGCCGAGACCCCTGCACACTCCAAAATATCGACACGCAACGTCAACGTGTTTTATGGCGAGAAAAAAGCAATCGATAATGTGTCGATTGATGTCGATATGGACAATGTAACCGCTTTCATCGGTCCCTCCGGCTGCGGTAAATCAACATTTTTGCGGTCGCTGAACCGCATGAATGATACGATTGTGGGCGCCCGGGTTGAGGGGACCATATCGCTCGACGGGCAGGATATTTATGCTTCGTCGATGGATGTGGTCCAATTGCGCGCCCGTGTGGGAATGGTGTTCCAGAAGCCAAATCCGTTTCCCAAATCCATCTATGACAATGTGGCATATGGTCCACGCATCCATGGCCTTGCCAGTGGCAAATCGGAACTTGACCAGATCGTCGAAAGTTCGCTGACCCGCGCCGGTCTATGGAGCGAGGTCAAGGACCGCCTTGCCGACAGCGGCACGGCCTTGTCAGGGGGCCAGCAACAGCGGCTTTGCATCGCGCGCGCGATCGCCGTTGATCCTGAAGTTATCCTGATGGACGAACCATGCTCCGCCCTTGACCCGATTGCGACCGCGCGCATCGAAGAGTTAATTCACGACTTGCGTGGCAAATATGCTATAATCATCGTGACCCACAATATGCAGCAGGCCGCACGCGTGTCGCAAAGAACCGCCTTTTTCCATCTGGGCAATCTGATAGAATTTGGAGAAACATCCGAGATTTTTACCAATCCACGTGAAGATCGGACAAAGGACTATATCACGGGCCGTTATGGCTAAAGGATAGATATTATGAGCACCGGCACCAAACACACTGTCACAGCGTTTGACGATGACATGGATGAAATCCGCGGATTGATCGCGGAAATGGGCGCACGCGCAGAATCCGCAGTCATGGCTGCGATGAAAGCTTTAAGCGAGCGTGACCTTGAATTGGCGGCTTCAACGCGAACCGATGACAAGATAATCGACAATCTTGAAACCGAAGTCGAAAAACTTGTCGTGCGGACAATTGCACTCCGCGCGCCCATGGCTGATGATTTACGTGAACTGATAGCCGCACTGAAAATGTCGGCGGTTATTGAACGTATTGGCGATTATGCCAAAAACATTGCAAAGCGTGTTCCGCAGATGGAGGCGAAATCCACCCTCGCCGCGAATGAAGAACTTTTGCGAATGGGCGGTATCGTGGTGCAGATGATCCGCACGGCCATGGAAGCTTATGCCAAGCGTGACGTCGATTTGGCCCGTGCTGTCACGGCACGCGACGATGATGTCGACCAGCTCAACAAAGATCTTTTTGTCGATTTTGTAGCGCATATTGCCAAAAATCCGAAAAATGCGACCGAAGTCGCTCACCTGCTTTTCACCGCAAAAAACCTGGAGCGGATTGGTGACCATACAACAACGGTCGCGCAAATGATTTACTTTACCGAAACCGGCGAAAACTTGCCTGACGCCTAATAGAAAGACCCTGATATGCCCAAGGCGCAACTGCTTTTGGTGGAAGACGACAGCGCGCTTGCCGAGCTAGTTCGCTGGCATTTCGAGCGAGAGGAATTCGACGTCCGCCACACCGGCGACGGCGAAGAAGCGTTATTGATGGCCCGCGAACGCGCGCCTGATCTTGTGCTGCTCGACTGGATGCTGGAAAACCTTTCGGGAATTGAGGTTTGCCGCCAACTCCGGAAAACCGACAACACCGCCAATGTTCCTATCATCATGTTGACCGCGCGCGGCGAAGAAGATGACCGGATACGCGGGCTTGAAATTGGCGCAGATGACTATGTGACCAAACCGTTCAGCCCCCGCGAGCTGGTGGCCCGGGCGAAAGCGGTTCTTCGCCGCGTTCGCCCCGCTTTGGCCGGGGAATCCTTGCGCTTTGGTGATGTCGAAATGGACACAGTTGCACATAAGGTCCGGCGCGGAGGTAAACAGGTTCCGCTAGGCCCGACAGAATATCGTTTGCTGAAGCATTTTCTGGAATATCCCGGTCATGTATTCTCGCGCGAGCGCCTGCTTGACAGTGTCTGGGGCCACGATAGCGATATCGAAATCCGGACCGTCGATGTGCATATCCGTCGCTTGCGCAAGGCTTTGAACGAAGGCTTTAGCAGCGATATCATCCGGACCGTGCGATCTGCGGGATATTCGTTGGATCAAGATGCTGTCTAAGGACCGGCCGATCAGAAATTGACCTGCGCGCGCATTGCCACGACATCAACGGCATAGTCGCGCGATACCCCCGCGATGATGGCCGCGTCCTTATAGGACAAATGCCCGTAATTGACCAAAAAGCGGATATAATCGACCGGGTTCCAAATCAGCGATGCCATATAGCCATCCTGTTTACCGCCACGAACGCCAGCATCGCTAAGATCGAGGTGGTCATAGCGCACGTTAAATTGCAAAGCGCCCAGGCCGCCTTTTCCGACGGGGTTGGTAACCTTGATCCCCCGAAAACTGCCATCTTTATAGGACCGGCTATCTTCAGTCAGAAAAATGCCAGCTTCGGCCATAACGCCAAAGAAGCTCGGGTCGGAAAGACCAATCCGGTTAACTTCCATCTGATGGGCCTCCACAACCGCATGGAAACGCCCAGAAACCATCGCCGCTTCAAGGCCGACGCTTTTTTCGGAACTGGCAAAGGTGATATTTCCGGTGTCGATAAATCTCGTGTCGGTGGAATGTACCAGAGGACGCTGTCGGTACCGCAGGCTTGTGATATTATCGCCCGGATTATTTACATGGAACGACGCGCCGAAGTGCAACTGTGTCTTACCGGCATGAGGGACAAAAACAGCACGTCCGTCGAAGCTGATCGAGTCATTTTCATCGTTGCTCAGATCGTCTATATTATCCGTAAACACACCGCCCTGAAACAGGACATCTCCGGTTGTGTATTGGGCGGACAAGCCAATGCGCCTCTGAAATCCAAATGCATCGGTAAAAGCCGCCCGTTCCATAAAGCTGCCGTCATTGCTGCTTGTCAGTTCGTCCAGTGATTGAAAATTATTATGCTGGCCAACGGTGAAAATCAGACCTTTGTCTTTATAGGTAAAATATGCATCGGTCAGCTCAACGCCGCCTGACGAAAAATCACCTTCCATCCGATAGCCAAAACCACCCGGCATCGTCCCTTCCACGCCCAACCGCGCGCGACGGACCTCGTTGGAAAAGCCTAAGCCAGGGTCAACCAAGCCTACAGGTGTCGAAACCGTCGCAAAATCATATTGCAGCCGCCCGCGCGGCTTGAATGACCAGCCACCATTTCCCGCAAATTCAGGTGCGCCTTTCCACTTTATGTCGCTTTGCGCTTTTGGGGTGTCTTTCTCCTTTTGGGCGGAAGCATCGACTTTCGCCGCAATCTTGGCCAACTGCTCCCTCAGCGCTGCGACCTCTTGTCGTAATGCCGCCACCTCGGGGTCCACTTCACTAGCAAAAGCAGGACTGGTAACGCTGGCCAAGGCCAAGACAAGCATTCCGGCCGCAGAGCGAACACACTTCATTCCCATTTTCCTAACATGATGTGCTGATTGATGACGCCTAAACAACATTTTTATGAATATAAAATGTCATATTTATTTCATACTTGTGTCTATTACAGGGCCATAGCTTTACGCTTGCGTAAACACCATCGTCATGCCAATGCGCGGTCAACTTCGGCACGATATATGGTGCCGCAAATCTATGGAGACAGCCAATGACCATCAGCTTTAAAGATAAAGTCGCAATCGTAACCGGCGCAGGCGGTGGCCTGGGCAAGGCTTACGCGCTTGAATTGGCGCGGCGCGGTGCAAAGGTTGTCGTTAACGATTTGGGCGGCGCGCGCGATGGCACGGGTACATCGGACGCAGCGGCTATGGTGGTTGAAGAGATCAAGGCTGCTGGTGGTGAAGCAATGGCCAATGGTGGCAGTGTGACCGAATATGACCAGATGGTGGAAATGGTCGCAAAAGCCAAAGAGGCATGGGGCGGCGTCCATGTCTTAATCAATAATGCAGGCATTTTGCGCGATAAAAGCTTCGCCAAAATGGATATGCCCGATTTCAATTTGGTGCTGCAGGTCCACATCATGGGATCGGCAAATTGCACCAAGGCGGTGTGGGATCTGATGCGTGAACAGGCCTATGGCCGCATCTTGATGACAACATCGTCCACCGGACTTTACGGCAATTTTGGACAAGCAAATTATGGCGCGGCCAAATTGGGCTTGGCTGGCTTGACAAAGACGCTGCATCTGGAAGGCGCGAAATATAACGTTCGGGTCAACTCACTTGCGCCGGTGGCCGGCACGCGGATGACCGAAGACATTTTTCCTGAGGGACTTTTTGACCAATTCACCCCCGAAAATGTTGTACCTGCCGCGCTATACCTCGTCAGCGAAGATGCGCCGACCAACATGATAATTGGCGCAGGCGGCGGTGGATATCATGCGGCTTATGTCACCATGACCCCGGGCGCGGCGCTGCACAAGGAAGACCGCACCGTCGAAGGCTTTGCTGCGGCATGGGACAAGATTATTGATCGCACCGGTGAAACCGTCCCGCAATCGGGTGGCGAACAGTCGGTGGCTGTAATGAAGGCGTTGCAAGCGCTCGGTTGAAACGCAGCATCTTGAATTTGAAAAGCCCGGACATTGTTCCGGGCTTTTTATTCGGCCACCAGCTTCATCAACTTGCGTTCAACCGGAGCCAAGACCGGCCCGAGTTCATGACCACGCTTTAGTACCGCTCCGCCTTCCCCCACCAACACCCATTGACCTTGCTTGTTTCGCAAGTCGGGACGCTTTTCAATGCGGTATTCGGGGCGCTCAGCTGCCCTTCGAAAGGCGCTGAAAATGGCGGCATCGCGGCCAAGATCAATGGCGTAATCGCGCCAGTTGCCTGCCGCAACCATACGGCCATAAAGGTTCAATATCTGGGTTAACTCAACCCGTTCAAAACCGACCTGATTCAGGCGACTGGTAAGTGGAAATGGGGTAATAACCGCGCTCAAGCGGTTTTAGCACCCTTGGCGGAACCACGCTTGGTGGGCGTTGCCGCAGCGGAATCGCGTTCAGCCATCAATTCGGCCACTTTCTTGCGGAGTGTCTCGATTTCGCATTGCATGATTTCAAGGCTCTGGGTGGCTGGATCGAATAATTCGCGGCAAGGCGTGCCATATGGCATGAAATCTTGTGCATATGTCTCGGCCTTGACGAGCGTCGAACGCGCTTTTTGACCGACCATTGTCGCACCGGCAGGCACGTCATCGGTCACAACCGCAGCGGCCCCAATGCGGGCGCGTTCGCCCACGGTAATAGGCCCCAATATCTGTGCGCCGGAACCAATAATCGCATTGTCCGATATTGTCGGGTGCCGCTTTCCCCCTGTTCCGTTTGTCGGATTGGTTCCGCCCAGAGTCACATTCTGGTACATCGTTACATTATCGCCAATTTCCGCAGTCTCGCCAATCACGCTGAACCCATGATCGATAAAGAAATTGCGTCCGATTTTGGCACCCGGATGGATGTCAATGCACGTCATAAACCGCGAGAAATGGTTGACCAATCGCGCCAGAAAGAACATCTGCCCCAAAAACAACCAATGCGCCACGCGGTGATAAGCAACGGCCCATACGCCAGGATACAGCAAAATTTCCCACCGGGTACGCGGTGCCGGATCGCGCACTTTTATCGAATCCAGATATTCGATTAGATTTGAAATGAACATGCGGCCCTACCTTTTATCCCGAACCCTTTTTGCAATTTAGGCGATATGTTGGAGAATTTCCAGTGCTACGCCTGCATCCTGCTCGAAAAAGCTGGAAATAATCGTCAAAATCGATTATTATTTAGTAATTGATTATGAGGTTCGATAAATGAGCACCTATCTTCCGACTCTGAAACAGCTCCAATATCTGGTTGCACTGCAAGAACACGGGCATTTCGGTAAAGCCGCAGACGCCTGCTTTGTGACGCAATCGACATTGTCGGCAGGCATCCGGGAATTGGAATCTCTGCTTGGGCTGATGCTGGTCGAACGTACCCGTCGCGTCGTGAGATTCACACCACTCGGTTTGAAAATGACGACCAAGGCGCACCGCATCTTGCGCGAAGCCGAAGAGTTGGCCGAAATGGCCCGATCCGCAGGCAAGCCGCTGGCCGATGACCTTCGGATGAGCGTAATTCCCACCATCGCACCATTTTTATTGCCAAAGCTATTGCCCGCATTGCGAAGGCAGTATCCGGACCTGAAGCTTTATCTGCGTGAGGAAGCCAGCGCCGCGGCGGTCGAGGCGTTGCATCATGGCACCGTGGACTGCGTTTTACTGGCGCTGCCCTTTGCCGCTGGAGACGTTGAAAAGGCGAAATTATTTGATGACCGTTTGTTCGTAGCATTTCCCAAAGATGACCCGCGCGACTTGCCGGAAAGCGTCAGTCCCGACTTGATCGATGAAAGCAAGTTGCTGCTTTTGGTGGATGGCCATTGCCTTAAGGACCATGCGTTGGCCGCCTGCAATCGTCCGGAACTGCGGGCTTCCGCAACGATGCTGGGTACGTCGCTGCACACTTTGGTACAGATGGTGGACAACGGGCTTGGCGTCACGTTAATTCCGGAAATGGCGGTCGATGCGGGCTTGCTAAATGGCACCGATGTGCAGGCAAGGCCGCTAAACACCGAACATGCCACGCGCGAGATCGCCCTGATCTGGCGGACCAACAGCCCACGCCGCGAAGAATTTGAATTGCTTGCCGTTGCATTGCGTGATGGGCAATAGTTTGGGGCCGCCCGCCCTCTAGAAAATCTTCACGCCTTTGCGTGCAACTATCCCTTAGCGAAGGTCAGCCACATCACTTCAAACCTCCCTCTCCCCGGCCACTTTCCATTTTTCCGCGCGGACATCGTCCGTATCTTTTGCCTCAACCCATAAGGCACTACCGTCCGCATGATGCTCTTTTTTCCAGAAAGCGGCATCGGTTTTCAGACAGTCAATCAAAAAGGCGCACGCATCCAATGCTTCAGCGCGATGGTGGGCGGCTGTGGCGACCACCACCACCCGCTGCCCCACGGCAATTTTGCCAACACGGTGAAACACGCTGCAACCTAACAGCGACCAACGGGCTATCGCCTCGTCCGCAAGCGCACTTAGATTATGTTCGGTCATGCCGGGATAATGTTCAAGTTCCAGCGCCACGACGCCGGAATCCGCACGCGCAATGCCGGTAAAACTCGCCAATGCACCCCCACCCAGATCCTCCAGCGGGGCCAGTGCCATTCCTGTAGTAATCGGATCGGAGGTAACCGCGATGGTTTTCATCCGCCTGTGACCGGTGGAAAAATCGCAAGCTCGCTATGTCCGGCGAGTTGCGCGTCGGCGTTGACCATCTGCTGGTCAAGCGCAAAGCGAAGCCGCGCGGGGTTGGCAAAGGCAGTTGCGTAGCGCGAATCGCATTGCTGCAACCAGTCAAGGCAGTCTTGGACGCTGTGTAAGGAGGCAGGCACGTCCCGTTCCTCCCCATCCAACCCGATCGCCTCTCGCACGCTTGCGAAATAGATAAAACGCATCCGGATCAATCCATATGCTTGATGCCGACACGCAGATAATCCCAGCCGGTAATCATCGTGAGGATCGCCGCAATCCAGAGCAACATGAGAGCCAAATTCTTAAGCAGTGCCCAATCAGGCAGCGCGCCCGCCAATATGATGCCGCCAAGAGCAACAATCTGGAATGTCGTCTTCCACTTGGCCAGTTTAGAGACGGGCACCGAAATCTGCAGTCCGGCGAGAAATTCGCGCAAACCCGACACGATCATTTCCCGCAGCAAGATTATAAGCGCGGCGATGACATGCCAACCATCAACATCGCGGGTAAAGACCAGCATTAAAATAACTGCCGCCACCATGATCTTGTCGGCAATAGGATCCAGAAAAATACCCAGTTTCGAAACTGTACCCTGGGCTCGCGCCAGATAGCCGTCAAAATAATCCGTAATTCCCATCAGACAGTAGAGAATGAAAGCAAAGGCATAATCCAGCGGCAATGGCTGGATACCAAGATTTTTGGTTCCCGGCCAAAGCAAGAAAACAAGAATTGGCACGGCCAATATGCGCGACAAGGTCAGGATGTTGGGCAAACTTAGCATTGCTTACCGATAGCTTCGTATTTCAGGAAAATCACGCGACGATTTCGCGAATTCAACAAAAGCGCTTTGCCGCTCGTATTCAGGCAGCTAAGGCAGGCCAAACATAGTGAGGTTTTCGAAAATAATGTCGACTTCCATGTCGTTGCTCAAACAACGACGGTTCCTGCCGCTATTCGTCACTCAGCTGCTGGGTGCGTTTAACGATAACCTCTTCAAAAACGCGATGGTGTTGTTTGTCGTTTACGGCGTGTATAACGACGAAAAAGCAGAAGCGTTATTCAGCGCCGTTGCCACTGCGGTTTTTATTCTTCCTTTCTTTCTGATGTCCGCGCTGGCCGGACAATTGGCCGATACGCGCGACAAGGCAAAGATAATCCGCGTCGTGAAATTCTGCGAAATCCTTATCATGATCGTTGGCGGGATCGGCCTTTTCATGGCGTGGCTTGGATTTGCAGTTAGCGTCATTGCCATACCTCTGATGATGCTGGCCTTGTTTGCTATGGGTGTTCATTCGACATTTTTCGGGCCCATAAAATATGCAATTTTGCCGCAACATCTGAAAGAGGATGAAGTGCTCGGCGGGACCGGCCTGGTGGAGGCGGGCACATATATCGCAATTTTGCTTGGCACGATTTTGGCCGGAATAATCGAGGTAGAATGGGCTGCAATTGGCGTCATCATTACCGCGATAATCGGTTATTTTACCGGGCGACAGGTTCCGCCTGCCCCACCCGAGCAGGCAGAAACCGGTATTGACTGGCACATCTTGCGATCCTCGATTAACCTGGTCAAAAGCACATTGCACATCCGCAAACTTTATCTCGCCATCGCGTCAATCAGCTTTTTCTGGACGATTGGTGCGGTTCTGTTCATTCAGTTTCCACCATTAGCAAAGAACGTCCTCGGGGCAGACAAGGAAGTCGCCAGCCTGTTTTTGGCGATCTTCTCGATCGGCATAGCCATTGGCTCGGTCGCCATAAATCGCATGCTCAAAGGGCAGGTTTCGGCGCGCTATGCGCCGGCATGCGTCATTGTCATGGGCCTGTTTGTTGTGGGATTTTATCTTGTGTGTCGCAACTGGCACGTAATTGGCACCGGAGAACTTTATAATATCAGTAGTTTTGTAGCGCACCCCGATGCGATCATGCTTTTGCTTTCTCTGCTTGGTATCGCAGTATCGGGGGGGATGTTTGTGGTGCCGCTCTATGCGTTTTTGACAACTACGGTGCCCAAAGACCAGACCGCCCGGACAGTGGCGGCCAATAACATCGTCAATTCAGGCGCGATGGTTATCGGCTCCCTTATAGCGCTGGGTTTAAGCGCGGCGGGTGTTAGTATCGTCAACCAGTTGCTCCTTGGCGCGGCGATGTGCCTGATATCCGCCTGGCTGGCGCAGCAACTGCACAGGGCTTGCGACTGAGGATTTGTTCGCGCGAAGGCGCGAAGAGGACGAGTCGGTCTTGGCCCTATCCGGGGATAGTTTCACGCAAAGGCGCAAAGATTTTCAAGAGGGCGGATGCCCCCTAAAATAAATCACGCGCGCTTTGGGTTGAGTGACTTTGATATTCTTGACTGCCCCCTTAAAAACCTTCGCGCCTTTGCGTGAAATATTCTGTTTCTTTGAGGACACCAAGCGGAGTTTCAACAACCACTCTGCACGCCTTTAGCTCCACAATGACGATTTGGGAAAAGGGGGTGAGTGTCAGACTCGACCTCTTTGAATCTTCGTGCAAGCCAAATCAAACTGTTCCACCGGCCGCACCTTGGTGCAAGCAACCCTTGAACAGTTCAGAGGATAAAGCTGCTGATCGCTACAAAGAACGCACTGAAACTGAGCATGAAAAGATGCGTATCTTCCTTGTGCCACCAACGCGCCCGGCGCGGTGCCGTTAGGGTTGCGTCAAGGACAGGCGGCGGGAGCATCCTGCGAAAAGGATGACGGGCGGCTTCGTTGCGACAGACGAGATTTCTTTTTAACATATCGGGATGTTAACGATTTGTTAGCCATGATGGCTATTGATAAAGATGGTTAAAATGGACATCATTTCAGACTGTCCCGAACTGTTACAGATGCTATCATCCCGTTAACCATGAATCGGGAGGATTTGCATGCAGTTGGATGGGAAATTGGCATTGGTGACTGGCGGCACCGATGGAATTGGTCTGGAAATCGCCCGACAGTTAAAGCGCAAGGGTGCAGATGTCATTGTGTGTGGTCGGCGCGAAGACTTGCTTGCCGCCGCCCGCGCCGAAGGCTTCGATGCGATCCGAGCTGATCTTTCAAATGCCGACGGGTGTCAGGCTTTGGTCAATATGATTGCACAGCGCCCGCTCGATATTCTTGTCAACAATGCCGGCATGAGCGGGAATTTTGGCCCCGAAGACCCGTTGGACCTCGCGCTGACAGACCAGGCGATATTTTTGAACCTCAATGCGCCGATGCATTTGATCGGACAATTGCTGCCTGGATTATCGACGCAGCCAGAGGCGGCGATTGTCAATGTGACATCCGGCCTCGCGATCGCCCCGCGTGCAGGTGGCCCTGTTTATTGCGCCACAAAGGCTGGTTTACGAAGCTTTACACAAGCGCTTCGATATAATCTGAGGCATAGTAAAGTGCGCGTTATCGAAGCCTTGCCACCGGTTGTCGACACAGCGATGACACGCGGACGCATTGGCGGAAGTAAAATGTCCGCCAAAGAATGCGCCGCTCAGATTGTCGATGCCATCGAAAGCAACAGCGCAGAAGCCAATGTCGGCATGGTGAAACTGTTGAAGATGGTCTATTCCATCTCGCCCGCGCTGGCGAGGCGGGTGATGATCAAATTTTAGGCAGTGAGGCAAACATATCTGATTTATGATCTTGCAAAGAATATCAAAGGCGCAATGTCATGGGCATCCGCTGCATGCAATGAAGCGACATATGCCTTGCGGGTTTCGTTTGGATCGACGAGATTGATGCTGCCCCACGAAAAGCGGGGCTGACCTAATTGCAACGCGATCAAGTCGCCAACCATGCGCGAAAAGCGCCCGTTGCCATTGGGAAATGGATGGATAGCGACCAAGCGATGCGAAAAGCGAATGGCGATTTCATCCGGCGAATAGGTGTCATTTGCGATCCAGAATTTTGCGTCATCAATGGCGTGTGCAACATCCATCGGAATGCGGTAAGCATCGACGCCAATATTGCGCGGTGTATGGCGGTATTTTCCCGCCCATTTCCAAACTTGGCCAAACATGTGCATGTGCAAATTGCGTAGGAATTTCTTGTGGAGCATCACGCGCTTGCGCGCTGCAAGCCATTTGGCTGCATCGGCGATGTTGATCTGTTCTGCCTCGTTCAACTCGCGGCGAAGTGTGATGTAGGATGGAATGAGCTGCTCACGCTCCTCGGCTTCGAGAGGTGTGTTTGCTTCATCATCCTCTTCGAATAGGGATGCATTCATTCGTCGACCCATAGGCGGCGAAGTGAACCGGCGAGCATGTCAGCAACAAGCCGCTCGCGCTCTGCGGCAAGATCGCGCGTGTCCATGGCCTGATTTTCAAGACGCATCGTGTGATGAATTCGCGTGAGTTCCTCATCGACTTTCTTCGCCGCCTGCCCAAGCAAAATGCCTTCAAACGTCGTCGTGGGCACGATGGCATAGACCAGCGTGCAATGCATCGCCTCCGCCGCTTCGCGAAGTGTTTTAAGCGAAGGCGTACCGTTTAGCTCAGCCTTTTCCAGTGTGCTTACGCGCGATTGGACGACACCCATACGGTGTGCCAATTGCGCTGCAGTCATGCCCAGCGCTTCGCGAGCGGCCTTGATCCAGCCATGAGGTGGCGCAATCAAAGGCTCCACGCGTAACGGTACGAGCCGTCGGTCAAGGTTTTTACGGGCTAAACGGGCTTGGACTGGACTCATGATTTACAACCTTCGAGACATATATATCACCGATAAGTGATAATAATCAACATTTACATCACTTATCGGTGATAATAAATATCGATAATAATCACATATAGGTGATATATTCAGTACAAGGCAGATGCTTTGCTGAAGATTTCCAATGATTCCAGCTGCAGTGACTCCGAAGAGTTCGAATTGGTGCCCCAGGCCGGACTCGAACCGGCACTCCTTTCAGAACAGGATTTTGAATCCAGCGCGTCTACCAATTCCACCACTGGGGCACAGCTTGTCGGGGCGGACCCTTCGAAGCGGAGGCCCCTCTAACCGAGCCTCCGTCCGGATGCAAGTGCATCCTTATTTCTTTAATTCCTTTGCCAGGGTCTTGTGCGTCGCCTTGCCATAGGGGGCCTTGAAACCGCCGATGCCGGCGACATCGACACCGGTCTGGCGATAGACGGCGCGCATATGGCTGAAGGTTTTGAAGCCGTCCTGCCCGTGGTAATTGCCCATGCCCGACGGGCCAACGCCGCCAAAGGGCAGGTCTTCCATCGCATTGTGGAAGATTACGTCGTTCACCGTCACCCCGCCGGAAATGGTGCGCGACAGGACGCGCTCTTCTTCCGCCTTGTCGCTGCCGAAATAATAGAGGCCGAGCGGACGGTCATGGGCGTTCACATAATCGATCGCCTCGTCCATCGACGAATAGGTCATCACGGGCAGGATCGGGCCGAAGATTTCCTCCTGCATCACCTTCATATCGTCCGTCACATTGCGCACGATGGTCAGCGGCATCTTGTTGCCGTTGGATGAGGCGAAGTCTTCGCCCGCCGGGTTGACCTCGATCAGCTCCGCACCCTTGTCGCGCGCGTCGGCGAGATAGCCCTGCAGCCGCTCATAATTGCGGCCATTCACGACCGAGGTATAATCATCATTGTGCAGCAGCTTGGGATATTGCGCCGCAACGCCCGCCTTGACCGCATCGATCACGTCGGTTTCCTGGTCGGAGGGCACCAGCAGATAGTCGGGCGCCAGACAGATTTGTCCGGCGTTCATCATCTTGCCGAGCGCAATCCGCTCGCCCGCCTTTTTCGTATCCGCGCTGCGGCCGATGATGGTCGGGGATTTGCCGCCAAGCTCCAGCGTCACGGGCACTAGATTGTCCGCCGCGGCGCGCATGATATGGCGGCCCACGCCGGTTGCGCCGGTGAAGATCATATGGTCGAAAGCCAGTTTGGAGAACGCCATGCCAACCTCGGCATCGCCGGTGAACACGGCCATTTCCTCTTCGGCGAAATATTTGGGCACAATTTCTTCGAACAGCGCCGATACGCGCTCGGTATATTCGGACGGTTTCACCATCGCACGGTTGCCCGCCGCCAATATGCCTGCCATCGGCACCATCACCATGCCCACAGGGAAGTTCCACGGCGCGACCACGCCGACCACGCCCTTGGGCTGATAGACCACCTCGGCCTTCGCACCCAGCAGGCCGAGCGGAAAGGTCGGCTTGCGCTTTTCACCGCGGGCCCAGCTTTCGAAATGCTTCTTTGCATGTTTCATCGCGCTAACCGAGGGCATGATGTCGGTCATCAGCGTCTGTTCGCGGCTGCGATGGCCAAAGTCGGCGGAGACGGCCTTTGCGAAATCTTCCGCATGGTCGACGAGCAGCGCAATCGCCCGGTCAATCCGGTCCCGCCGTATCGACATGGATTCAGGAAGCGCGGCGGTAAAGCTGGCGCGCTGCTTTTCCAAAATGGCTTGCATATTCTTGGTCATCGCTCTCTCCTCGCTCGCGTTCCGCTGTTAATCGACTGATTAACGGCAAGGCGGGAGAATGCAATGGCATTGGACCTATTTCGGCGCGAGCAATCCGACCCGACCGGCGGCCACAACACTGGAGAGCAAATAGCCGCCCGAGAATAGCGCAACCAGCGCGGCTGCACTTGGCGCAGGCGACAGGCCCGTCATCGCCAGACAGCCCCATGGCACCAGCACAAGCCACAGGCCGCAAAGGCAGATGAAGCTGGCGTCGAGGGACATTTTCATCATCATCTCGTCATAGCGATGACGGTCGCGGATCCAGATTACCGACCCGAACAGCATGGACAGCAGCATCGCGACAGCACCCGCCCAGGCCGGAAACATCCTGCCGTCGCCCGACAGCACCAAAATAATCTGCGCCACACCGAAGGTCAAAAGCATGAGGCTCGATCCCAGCAAGATCTCCCGCTGTTCAAGCAGGTCTTCCTCATCACTGACATTCAGCATCTTCGCGCCCATTTTCGGCACGAGGCTGCCCGCAAGTACGATGAAACCGGTCAACACATAAACGAAGCCTATCGCCGCCAATATCAGCCGGTCCGTACCCAGCGTGTTGAGCGACAGAAAATGGTTGAGTGCGATCACGCCGGTACCACCTGCAATGCCGCCGCCGATCATCTGCAGCACCATCTTTTTGGTTTTGCCAGCCTTCGCCGTAATATCAGTCGTCATTCTGCGTCCTCCTGCGGTTGCCAATGGTCGATGAAAATATCGCATACGGGCATCCCGAACAGTTTCGACATGCGCAGCGCGAGCGGAAGGCTGGGGTCATATTTGTCGGTTTCGACCGCATTGATCGTCTGCCGCGAAACACCCAGTTTGCGGGCCAGCTCACCCTGACTCCAGCCCTTGGCCTCGCGTATTTCCCGTAATCGACTTTCCAAATCACTGGCCCTTCCTGTAAAGAGCTCTTTACAGGGCATGATTCGGCCTGTCAAGAGTTCTTTACAGGCTGCTTTTGCACCAAGGCGCATTGCAAGCAGGGGGCGTAGCATTTATGGATGCCCCAGCATTTCTGTCAAAAAAGGATTCTGCCATGAACACCGATCCCGTCGTCATCCTGTCCTACGCCCGCACGCCCATGGGCGGTATGCAGGGTGCGCTTGCCGATGTGGCCGCCACCGATCTGGGTGCGACGGCGGTCAAGGCAGCGGTTGAGCGCGCCGGTGTCGATGGTGCGGATATCGAGCGCATCTATATGGGCTGCGTCCTGCCCGCTGGATTGGGTCAGGCCCCTGCGCGTCAAGCAGCGCTAAAGGCGGGTCTGCCCATGTCAGTGCAGGCAACCACGGTCAACAAGGTATGCGGCTCGGGCATGCAAACTGTCATAATGGGCAGCGAAGCTCTCGCTGCAGGGTCGGTTGATTATGTCATCGCCGGCGGCATGGAAAGCATGACCAACGCCCCCTATCTGTTGAAAAAGCACCGCAGCGGTGCGCGGATCGGCCATGACACCGCCTATGACCATATGTTCCTAGACGGTCTGGAAGATGCCTATGAGGCGGGCCGTGCCATGGGCACCTTCGCGCAGGAAACCGCGAACGAATATCAGTTGACCCGCGAAGCGCAGGACAATTACGCGATTGAATCGCTCCGCCGTTCGCAGGCCGCGATTGCCGATGGCGCGTTCAAGGATGAAATCGTCGCCGTCACTGTTGCCACCCGCAAGGGCGATGTGGTTGTCGATACCGACGAACAACCCGGCAAGGGCATGCCCGACAAGATCCCGGGCCTGCGCCCTGCCTTTGCCAAGGACGGCACCATTACCGCCGCGACCAGCTCGTCCATCTCCGATGGTGCAGCCGCTCTTGTCCTGACGCGTCAGTCGGTCGCCGATGCCAAAGGTCACACCCCTGTTGCGCGCATCGTTGCCTTTGCCGCCCATGCGCAAAAACCATCGGCCTTCACCACCGCTCCTGTCGGTGCGATCACCAAATGTTTGGCCAAAGCCGGCTGGACGATAGGTGATGTCGACCTGTTCGAAGTCAACGAAGCCTTTGCCTGCGTTGCGATGTTCGCGATGCACGACCTTGGCATCCCGCACGACAAGATCAACGTCCATGGCGGCGCAACCGCATTGGGTCACCCCATCGGCGCTTCGGGCGCGCGCATCATCACCACGCTGATCGCCGCGCTAAAGCGCCACGGCAAGAAGCGCGGTGTCGCCTCGCTGTGCATCGGGGGCGGCGAAGGGACGGCGCTGGCGATCGAACTGATTTGAGCGGCATGAACATTGTTTTTGTGTTGTTTGACAATGTAACCCAGCTCGATTTTGCCGGGCCGGTGCAGTTCCTGTCACGCTTGCCCGGCGCCACCGTCCAGATTGTCAGCAAGGATGGAAAGGCGGTCACGACCGACTGCGGTTTTTCGATCATCCCCAATGCCAGCTTTGCCGATTGCCGCCCTGCGGACATCATTTGCGTTCCCGGCGGCCATGGCGTGCGTCAGGCGGTCGGCGATGCCGCAATCGTCGACTTTGTCCGGCAACAGGGTGCGCAGGCGAAATGGGTGACCAGCGTGTGCACCGGCGCTTTCATACTGGGCGTCGCCGGACTGCTTCAGGACAAGCAGGCGACCTGCCATTGGGCCTATACGCAGCTTCTGCCTTTAGTTGGGGCAACATATGAAAAGGCTCGTGTGGTGCGCGACGGCAATGTCGTGACCGCAGGCGGCGTGACATCGGGCATCGACTTTGCGCTCGAACTGATCGCGCTGATTGCCGGAGAGGATGTTGCCCGCACGCTGCAACTCTCGCTCGAATATAACCCCGCCCCGCCTTTCCAGGGCGGCACGCCCGAAACCACATCGCCCGACATCCTCCACAATCTCCGCGCCCGTGTCTACGACAGGGCGGCCGCGCAGATGGAGGAAGCGTTGCGGGATAGCGGGATGGTGGGGTGAGCTATTGTGCCCCCTCTCCCCTTTAGGGGAGAGGTACGCCGTCTTATGGCTTCAGCCATTAGACGAAGTGGAGAGGGGGCGTTGGCGCACGAACTTCACCGTTTGAGCCCCTCACCAACTGCGCCTAGGCCTGTCGGCCAAGGCTTCGTATCCTCTCCCCTGAAGGGGAGAGGGTAATCTCACGCAAAGACGCAAAGAATAAGGAAAGAAGAATAGGGGACAGTCCCCGAGGTTGCGTTCTGCGGGGACTGTCCCCTTGGGGACTGTCCCCAACACCGCCAACTTAACCGCCCGCTTAAATTCCCACTGGACGAACCAGTCCTGCGCGCATAGCGTCCAGAATCGGGAGAGACATTATGATCAAAAAGCTTGGGCTGGTTGCTGCTGCGGCGGCGCTAATATTGATGACGGGTTCGTGCCAGAATACGGACGGACCAACGGACGTCCCCGGTTTTGCCGCCATTGATGGCGATTATCTGAAAACCGGCGGGGACGGGTCCAACTGGGCCATGACGGGCTTTAGCTATAATGAACAACGCCACAGCCCGCTGACGCAGATCAATGCGGACAATGTTAAGGATCTGGGCATTGCCTGGTTCGCCGATCTGCCCGATGCGCGCGGGCAGGAGGCCACGCCGGTCGTGGTCGATGGCAAGATGTTCGTATCGACCGCATGGTCCAAAGTGCTCGCCTTCGACGCCAAGACGGGCAAGTCGCTGTGGAGCTTTGATCCGGAAGTCGACAAGGCGCGCGGGGTGAAGGCCTGCTGCGATGTCGTCAACCGCGGTGTGGCATTCTGGAAAGGCAGCGTCTTTGTCGGCACGATCGATGGCCGGCTGATTTCGCTCGATGCCGCCACCGGCAAGCAGTTGTGGAGCGCGCAGACGCTCGATCTTGAATCCAACGGCACCATTACCGGCGTTCCGCGCGTGGTGAAGGACAAGGTTGTCATCGGTTTTGGCGGTGCGGAATTTGGCGCGCGCGGCTATGTCACCGCCTATGATGCCGCCACCGGCAAACAGGCATGGCGTTTCTACACAACGCCCAATCCCAAGGGCGAACCCGACGGCGCGGCGAGCGACGAAATCCTGAAGACGGCGGCGACCAAGACCTGGAGCGCCACGCCCAAAAAGGGTGACTGGCGGGAAAGCGGCGGGGGCGGCACGGTGTGGGACGCGATTGTCTATGACGCCGAACTCGACCAGCTTTATCTAGGCGTCGGCAACGGCAACCCGTGGAATCATGGCGTGCGCTCCAATGGCGAAGGGGACAATCTGTTCCTGTCGTCCATCGTCGCGCTGAAACCCGATACCGGCGAATATGTCTGGCATTATCAGGAAACACCGGCGGAAAGCTGGGACTATACGGCGACCCAGCCGATCATCCTCGCCACCGAAAAGCGCAACGGCAAGAATGTGAAGGTCCTCTACCACGCGCCAAAGAACGGCTTTTTCTTCACCATCGACCGGGTGAGTGGCAAGATGTTGTCGGCCGAACCCTTTATCGACGGACTCACTTGGGCGACAGGCTATGACCTGAAAACCGGTCGGCCGATTGAAAATCCCGAAGCCCGCTATGAAAAGACCGGCAAGCTCTATTTGGCGAACCCGTCGGCGCTCGGGGCGCATAACTGGCATCCGATGAGCTATAATCCGGCGACAGGGCTCGTCTATATTCCGGCGCTCCATATTGGTGGCGCCTATCTGCCGCCGGTCGCGCCCAATGAACAGGAGCGCAAAGCCCTCGGCTTTAACACCGGAGGGGCAATGGCCACTGCCGATCTGCCCGACGACATCAATTTCGTGAAAGCGGTCAAGGCCGCCACCAAGGGCAAGCTGGTCGCTTTCGACCCAAAGACGGGCAAGGCGAAATGGACCGTCGATCATCCTGCATCGTGGAATGGCGGCACCATGACGACGGCAGGAAATCTGGTCTTCCAGGGCACCGCCTTGGGTGAATTCAGGGCCTATGCCGCCGATACCGGCAAGCAATTGCTGAACCTGAATGTGCAGTCGGGCGTCCTGTCGGGTGCCTCGACCTATACCGTAGATGGCGAACAATATGTCGCCTTCCTGACCAGCAAGGGCGGCGCTTTCCCGCTGGTATCGGGCTATGCGGGTTCGGCCAGTTCGGCGGTGCCGAATATCCCGCGCCTGATCGTGCTCAAGCTTGGTGGCAAGGTCGCCCTGCCTGTCTTGCCCGAAACGCCCGCTTATGTGTGGGACCCGCCCGCGAAGTTCGGAACCCCAGCCGATATTGCGGCCGGGCAGTCGAACTTCCAGCGTTACTGCCTCGTCTGCCACGGGCCAGGTGCGGTCGGCAACGGCGTGCTGCCCGACCTGCGTAAATCGGCTGCTATTGCAGATGCCGGTACGTGGAAATCGGTGGTCATCGAAGGCGTGCTGAAAGGCAATGGCATGGTCAGCTTTGCCTCGGTCCTGACACCCAAAGAGGCCGAGCAAATGCGCGCCTATGTCATCAGCCGCGCGCATTATGCCAAGGCGAATGACGCAGGACTTGGCGGGGGCGTAAAAGCGGCAAAATAGACAAAATAAAACGAAAGCGACCACGAACCAATGCAGGCGGGTGACGAATTGCAAATTCGCCCCTTGCACTCTGCCCCTGCCCTATCCTATTTTAGGGTGATGCAGATAAAGATGATCGATGACGAGGATGGCGATGACAAGGGCGGAACTGGACGCCCCGGTGTCGGCCTTGCCACACGCACGCGGCCCAAGACGCAGAAACCCAGCCAGTATAAAGTGCTGTTGCTGAACGATGATTATACCCCGATGGAATTCGTCGTTCATGTTCTGAAGGCCTTTTTTTCGATGGACACCGATCAGGCCACCCGCGTGATGTTGCATGTCCACCAGAAAGGCGTCGGAGTTTGTGGTATTTTCACTTACGAAGTTGCTGAAACCAAGGTAACTCAAGTTATGGATTTCGCTGCAAAGAACCAACATCCATTACAGTGCACGCTTGAGAAAGCGTGACCAAAGCTGCGCTAATTGTTGGGGCTGGCGATGCCACCGGCGGGGCGATTGCAAGGGCTTTTGCGCGCGAAGGTTATGCTGCCTGCGTGAATCGCAGGGCGCGTAACGTCGCGCAACTTGATGCATTGGTCCAGTCGATACGCGAAGAAGGCTATTCTGCACATGCCTATCCCGCCGACGCCCGCATTGAGGATGAAGTGCAGACGATGGTCGACGCCATCGAACGCGACGTCGGCCCAATCGAAGTGGCTGTCTTCAACATCGGTGCGAATGTAAACTTCTCGGTGCTCGAAACCACTGCGCAAGTGTACCGCAAGGTTTGGGAAATGGCAGCATTTGCAGGCTTCCTAATGGGCCGCGAAGTGGCCAAACGCATGGTCGAGCGCAAGTCAGGCACGATTATCTTCACCGGCGCGACCGCTTCCCTGCGCGGCGGCCGTGGTTTTTCAGCATTCTCAGGCGCGAAGGGCGCACTTCGGATGCTGGCGCAATCGATGGCCCGGGAATTGGGACCGCAAAACATCCATGTGGCCCATGTCATCATTGATGGCGGTATAGATACCGACTTCATTCGTTCGATTCATCCGGATTTCGATTCGGCCAAGGCAGCGGATAAAGTTCTTTCGCCCGATGCGATTGCCCAACAATATGTCGCACTTCACAAACAACACCGGAGTGCATGGACCCATGAGATGGATTTACGACCGTGGGCGGAGACATTCTGATGACAAAGAAATTTGAATTTCTATTCGATGTCGGTGCGCCCAATGCCTATCTGGTGCACAAAATTCTTCCCGAATTTTGCGCGGCTCACGATGCCGATGCTGTTTATCAACCTGTATTGCTCGGCAAGATTTTCAAGGCGACCGGCAATCGCGCACCGATGCTGCGTTATGCCGACGCGCCTGCGAAGCTTGCTTATGAACAGCTTGAATTCATGCGCTTTATCCGGAAACATCATATTGATGCCTTTCGGATGAACCCCCACTTTCCGGTGAATTCCCAACTGGCCATGCGGGTGATATGTGCGGCGCAAGGCTGCTCTGATTTCGCACCCATCATTGATTTAATGATGCGTTCCATGTGGGAAGAAGGGCTCGATCTGGCGCAACCCCAGATTGTGGAAGAACTGCTTTCGGAAAATAAACTGGATGGGCGGCATTATGTCGCGTGCACCGAAAACGATGCAATCAAAGCGCGGCTAATTGAACAAACCGAGGCTGCAATCGCGCGCGGCGTATTCGGGGTTCCAGCCTTTTTTGCGGGCGAAGAATTATTTTGGGGCAAAGAACGTCTGTCGCAAGTTGCAGAGGCGCTTGCCTGAAAACCGTTTCCCGCTAAATACCGGGAATGGACAAGATAATAGTACGCGGCGGCAACGCGCTTAAGGGGAAAATTCCGATATCGGGGGCAAAGAACAGCGCGTTGACGCTTCTGCCCTGTGCGCTTTTGACTGACGAGCCGCTTACGTTGCGGAACTTGCCTCGACTGGCCGACATTGACGGGTTTCAGCATCTGTTGAATCAGTTCGGCATTTCCACCGCAATAGCCGGTTCGCGTCCCGAAGATTTTGGCCGCGTAATGACATTGCAGGCGACCCGACTTACGACCACTGTTGCTCCTTATGAGCTGGTCCGCAAAATGCGGGCATCGATCCTTGTGCTAGGGCCAATGGTTGCGCGAGCCGGCGAGGCAACAGTGTCGCTTCCCGGTGGATGCGCGATTGGCAACAGACCCATAGACTTGCACCTGAAAGCACTGGAGGCATTCGGTGTCACCATTGAACTCGCTGCGGGATATGTAAAAGCTATGGCGCCCGACGGCATTCCCGGCGGTACATACACGTTTCCGGTGGTTTCTGTGGGCGCTACCGAAAATGCATTGATGGCAGCAAGTCTTGCCAAAGGCACCTGTGTTTTGCACAATGCCGCACGCGAACCCGAGATTGTCGATCTGTGCAACTTGCTCGTCGATATGGGCGCAGAAATTGAGGGCATTGGCACTTCGGATCTTGTCATCCACGGCAAGGACCGTCTGCACGGCGCAACGTATCGCGTGATGAGCGACCGGATCGAAGCGGGCAGCTATGCTTGCGCCGCTGCAATTACAGGTGGTGATGTCGAACTGATCGGTGCAAAGGCCGACGAAATGGATGCCACGGTAAACGCTTTGCGGCAGGCCGGAGTCACCGTTGAAGAGACCAAGACCGGTATCCGCGTAACATCCGATGGCAAGCTCAAGCCTCTAACCATCTCCACTGCGCCTTATCCCGGTTTCGCAACGGATATGCAGGCCCAATTTATGGCGATGTTGTGCATGGCTGACGGGGCAAGTGTTTTGACAGAAACGATCTTTGAAAACAGATATATGCATGTGCCCGAGTTGAATCGTATGGGCGCGCACATAGAAACCAAGGGCCGCACCGCAATTGTACATGGCGTAAAAGGCCTTACCGGAGCTCCGGTCATGGCGACTGATCTTCGCGCATCGATGAGCCTTGTTATCGCCGGGCTGGTTGCTGCGGGTGAGACACATGTCAGCCGACTGTATCACCTCGACCGGGGATATGAGCGGTTGGAAGAGAAATTGCAGTTGGTTGGCGCCGATGTTGAACGGGTCGGGTCAGATTGATCGGATCAACAACGCCACTTGTCAAAACAAGATTTTTGCGTCAGTTTCCCGGTGAGAAATGACGCGATGACGATCCAGACCCTTCCGACCAAGCGACGACGCCATCCCGTTCTGGAATCCATCCGGCACAGCCCGATTGCAACGGTCGTCAGTGACCCGTTGCAGGCGGATAATCCCCTCATAGCCGTCAATGCCGCTTTTTGTGCGATGACCGGTTATACCGAGGAAGAATCAATCGGTCGCAACTGCCGCTTTTTGCGAGGCCCGGACACCGAAAATTCGCAGACAGAAAAGCTGCGCAAGTCGATTCATGCGCGACGTCCCGCGCTGGCGGAACTCATCAACTATCGAAAAGATGGCTCACCCTTTCGCAATGCAGTCATGATCGCGCCGCTGTTCAACGATCATGGTGACCTGGAACTTTTTGTCGGATCGCAGATCGAAGTCTTACCGGAAGAAGAAAGTATTGCGGTCGTGCGGCAACAACAGGCGGCGGAAATTGTTGACCGCCTGTCGCCGCGCCAGCGCGAGATATTGCAGCAAATGGCGCAAGGATTCCGGACCAAGCAAATTGCGTTCCGCCTGTCCTTGAGCGAAAAGACCGTTCAAATGCACCGGATGCTTATGTTCAAGAAACTTTCGACATCCAATGCCGCCGATGCTGTCCGTATCGCGGTGGAGGCAGGGCTGTAGGATCATTGCATGGGCGTTTACCGCAGTTCACCTATATAGGCCTAATCCGGTATTTTGTTTTTGGCGCTCGCAGGGCATTAGAGTGTTTAACAGGTGAACGGCAACACCATTCGGTACTGCGCTCCGTCTAACCCCTCCCTCGACAGTGTGGGCGCGTTGGTCAGAATGTAGCAACCCTCCGCTGCTCATGACTACCGATCGTTGCCGTCCGCCTGTAATCTTTTACCAAACGCATCATCCGGATATTGCTGCAATACCGGGTCGCAATTGTACCGCCATAGCCTAGCTATCGGCGGTACTTTTTTGCGTGGCTGTCAGCCAAAGACGAATTGCACTGGCCAAACCACAGGGCGTTTTGGAGTCAAGCCGTTCAACATCAATCCGGGCGACGAGCGCATTGACGGGCAATCCTCTGCTATCGGCCGCAATTTTTAACCTGTCCCAAAAAAGGGGTTCCAGACTGATCGATGTCTGGTGCCCCGCGATGGTCATGCTCCGTTTGACTGGCGGGTGATAAATTGAAATGCCTTTCACAATTACTCACCCCGCCATCATATCAAGAAACGCTTTGGGTCAGGCCCTAATACATATGCTGGCCACCGTTGATCGACAGCGTCGATCCGGTAATGAAACCGGCATTTTCGCTGGTCAGAAACTCGACACCGCGCGCGATTTCGTCCGCATTCCCCAACCGCCCGACGGGAATTTGTGCCACAATTTTTTCCATGACGTTTTCAGGTATCGTCGCCAACATTTCAGTGCCGATATAACCCGGCGCGATAGCATTGGCCGTCACGCCATATCGCGCGCCTTCCATTGCGAGCGATTTGGTAAAGCCATGAATCCCTGATTTCGCTGCAGCATAGTTGACCTGCCCAATCTGTCCGCCCTGCCCGTTGACCGAACCGATATTGACGATACGGCCCCATTTGCGTTCACGCATTCCCGCAAAGACGGCTTTTGCCATATTAAAGCATCCGGTCAGGTCGACGCGGATAACCTCGTCCCATTGTTCGAATGACATTTTCACCATTGTCGCGTCTCGGGTGATACCGGCGTTGTTGACCATGATTTCAATTGGGCCAAATTCAGCCTCGATTGCGGCACAAGAATCAATGCACGCTTCATGATTGCCGACATCAAATTTGCGAACGGCAATGCCCGTGCGGTCCGAAAAAGCTTTCGCTGCAGCATCATTTCCACCATAATTGGCGATCACGGTACGGCCTTTTTCTTTCAATTTCAGACTTATAGCTTCACCAATGCCACGAGTTCCCCCCGTGACCACCGCAATACGTGACATAACTCTCTCCTGTTTGTTGTCTTGTTATTTTACGTTGAATAACCAGACGGCAAGCAAGTGCAAGTTGACGCTAGCGTTAGCGCAGAGCATTTCAGACCCAGCCGGAAACTTCGCGTCGAATAACGGTTTCCAACATATCCATTCCAACGGCGCTGTCGTTCAAACAGGGCAGATATGCGAAGTGGGTCCCGCCTGCTTCTTCAAACTGTTCACGGCCCTGAATAGCAAGTTCTTCCAGCGTCTCGAGGCAATCAACTGAAAATCCGGGGGCAAATATCGCGATCGTTTTCTGGCCAGTGCGCGCCAATTGCATGATTGTGTCGTCCGTTGCCGGCTCTAGCCATTTTGCCCGACCAAAGCGCGATTGAAAACTGACGACCAGTTCGCGGCCCATCGCTTCCGACAAGAGCCGCGCGGTTTTTTGGCAATGGCAATGATAAGGATCCCCCAATTGCAAAGTCCGCTCGGGCATTCCGTGGAAGCTGATCACCAATGTATCGGGTATAAAATCGAGTTGCGCCAAAGACCCCTCGATCGACTTTTTCAGTGCATCTATATAGACCGGATCATCATGATATGGCGGCAATGTGCGGAGTGCGGGATGCCAGCGCATTTTTGTTAACGCGGCATATGCTTCATCCAGCACTGTACCTGTCGTCGCTCCCGAATATTGGGGGTAAAGCGGTGCGATCAGGATCCGATTGCATCCGGCCGCTTTCATGGCCGCCAATTGGTCGGAGACGGAGGGATTACCGTAACGCATGGCGTAACGCACATCTGCCGCGCCTTGCATTCGCAGCCCAAGGGCCTTGCACTGCGCGATTGTGAAAAACGCCAGCGGCGATCCGCTTTCGGTCCACACCTTTGCATAGGCCTTGGCGGATTTTTGCGGACGGGTATTCAGGATGATCCCGCGCAAAATCGGCTGCCAGATCAGCGGCGGGATTTCAACGACACGACGGTCCGATAAAAATTGCTTCAAATAGCGCTTAACCGCCGGGGCTGTCGGCGCATCCGGCGTTCCCAAATTGACAAGCAGGATGCCCACTTTGGGTTGTGGTACATCCGGATGATCGGCGGGCTTGTCCATTACAGCCCCCGTGACAATAATGGCAATTCACGCAAGCGCACACCCGCCGCGGAAAAGAGCGCATTGGCGACCGCGGGCGCAACGGCCGGGACCCCCAATTCGGAAACGCCGCCTGGTTCATTATCGCTGCGGATAAATTCAACGATGATTTCCGGAATATCGGCAAGAACGGGAAGATCGATCTCACGCAGTCGGCTGACTGTCGTCCATCCATTTTCGAAATCGGTTGCCACTCCAACCGCCTGTGCCAAGCCGAAGATAATACCGCCTTCAATCTGTTGCCGCGCCAGATCGGGGTTTATCAACCGTCCGCAGTCAACCATTGCCGAAATCCGTTCTACCCTTACGCCATTTTCGCTGGTCCGCGCGCTGGCGATGATGGCAATGTGGCTGCCCCGCATCGAATGGCAGGCAAGGCCATTGCTGCTTCCGGAAACGCCGCCGTCCCACCCCGCCATCGATGCCACACCGGTCAAGCATCGTGCAAGCCGTGTTTGGTCAACCAGCATCTGCATCCGGAATGAAAGCGGCTCGATACCCGCCTTTTGAGACAATTCATCAATGAAGGATTCGACAAAAAAGCAATTATAGCTGTGCGCCAGCGACCGCCAGGGCCCCGTAATAATCGGTAAGTCGACCGGAAAATGGTCGATTGTCATATTGCTGATCGCATAAGGCGGGACGGCGCCGTCGATCGCGAGGGCATCAAATTCACCGGCAGCAGATTTTCGTGCCTCGACAGCGCTTTGCCCGTCAATCCGATTGGCTAGTTCGCGCATGGATGATGCCGCAGCAACGCGCACGGACATCCCGGCTATGCGGCCTTCCTGATCGAGTGAAGCAGTCAGCCGCCCGATTGCCGGTGTGCGGACATGGTCGCGTACCAAATCTTCTGCGCGCGACCAGATGAGTTGCACAGGACGCCCGACTTCTTTGGCAATAACGGCAATTTGCGCGGCGATCAAATTGTCGAAATTTCTGTCAAAACTTCCACCGGCCATGACCGGGAACAACGTAACATCATCCACATCGACCCCGATGGCCGATGCTGCCGCTTCGCGCGCAGATTGTGGCGTTTGGCTCGCCAACCACAAATTCAACCGTCCGTTGCGAAACTCCGCCGTTGCCGATCGCGTTTCTATCGGCGCATGTACCGCCGCAGAAATGGTATAATCCGCATTTAAAACGCGTGTTCCCGCTTCTTTCGTCAACGTGGCATCGACATCGCCAAGGCGCACCATCCGGGTACCCGGACCGTTCGCAATAGCGGACGACAGGCTATCGGCAATTTTCCCGCTGTCGGCAACGCGCCCTTTGATCGAAAAAACCGGGGTAATATTATCAAGCGCCTTATTTGCCGCCCACCAATTGGTCGCCACAACGGCAACCCAATTATCCGTCCGCACAACATTGACGACGCCCTTTATCTTGAACGCGGCTTTGCTGTTCACCGATTTCAAGATCGTGCGCCCGATAGGGCCGCCTTTGACGGATGCAAAGAGCATATCGGGTAGCCGAATATCCCCTGCAAAACTGGCACTGCCATCGACTTTTGACGAAAGGTCGAGGCGCGGCGCATCGCGCCCGGACAACCGATTGCGCGGCGACGGATTCAACGGAACCGGCGATGGTGGATCAAGCCCTGCGGCTTCCGCCACCAGATCGGCAAAAGCGATACGCTTTTTCCCAAAAGTAACGAAACCTTTGTCCACCTGACACTGTTCCCAATCCGTATCCCATCGGGCGGCGGCGGCTTGACACAACAGAACACGCGCGGTCGCGCCCGCTTCACGGCACGGCTTTTCAAATTGCCGGATTGACGATGATCCCCCGGTAACTACGAATATGTCGCGGCTGGCCATTTCGTTCAAAATATGCGCTATTGGCTTCTGTCCCGCATCCAGCCCTATTTTTTCGGGTAAAAATGCTGGTGCCCATTCGCGTGCCAGAACACCATTGGCAAACAGCGGACTAGGCGACACAGGCTGAACCGCAACAGAACGCCAATCCGCACCCAATTCACCCGCCACGATTTGGGCAAGTGCGGTATAGACCCCCTGACCTGACTCACTTTGCGGGATGCCGATAATGACTTTGCCATCCTCTGCAATTTTCAACCAGGGGCCGAACAGATGCTCCCCCGGCGCGGGTCGTAAATTCGGCTGATACCGCCGCGGCCATGCGCCCCATGCCAGCACCAACCCAATTCCCAGGCCGCCGCCAACCAAAAGCTTGCGGCGGGTAAATCCGCCTGCGCCATCTGCGTTGCTATTCACGCGGTCGGGGCTTTCGGGCTATCGATCCAATCGATGACGTGCCGCGCAATGTCGGCATATGCGCGCGCAATCGGGCCATTGCCCAATGCAGGTGGGGTCCCGGCGTCGCTGGCCAATCTTATATCGATATCCAAGGGAATACGTCCCAAAAACGGTATACCCAGTTCGACCGCTGCTGCTTCGGCACCCCCTGTCCCAAAAGGATTGCTCATTTCGCCGCAATGCGGGCACACATATCCCGCCATATTTTCGACCAGACCGATAATCGGGACTTTGGCGGTATCGAAAAAGCCAATCGCCCGGGTCGCGTCCATCAGCGCGAGGTCTTGCGGAGTCGAAATGATAACGGCACCCATAGGTTTATGCTTTTGGATCATCGACAATTGGATGTCACCTGTACCGGGTGGCATATCCACAATTATGTCTCGCACTTTGCCCCAATGGGCATCAACCAGTTGCGACAACGCATTGCCAGCCATTGGACCGCGCCACGCAATCGCTTGGCCAGGCTTGGCCAATTGACCCATCGACAAGAAAGGCACTTCTCCGGCACCCATTACCGGGATCAGTTTCTTCCCTTCGGCTTCTGGTCGGCTGTTCTCCGCACCCATCAGCCGCGGCTGGGAAGGTCCATATATGTCGGCATCGACCAAGCCGACGGAACGGCCAGCCAATTTCATGGCAACCGCCAAATTTGTGGAAAGCGTTGATTTTCCAACCCCGCCTTTGCCACTCGCCACGGCAATTATCCGGGGGGCAACACGCTCCGCAGTCAACATGATACGAACGCTCTGCGCGCCTGCCTGTTCGCACGCGTTACGCAATTTTGCTTCGATCTGCACGCGTTCATCGGTGGTCATTTCGGATACATCAAGCATCATGGAAACGGCACCAGCGTCGACCTTCAGGCCGGTAGCCTGTGGCCCGGCGATGGCGAAAACAAGCTGTGAATATCTATCAAGTTCGGTCATCCATCGCCGAATAGAATCAGAATTGCGGGATTGACACTGTTTTTCTGAAAAACCGTTCCTATAAAGGCAATATGAGCAAAAAAATCGACCAACAGGGCAGCAATATTTTGGCAGTTGATGGCAAGGGGCCTTGGGATTCCCCTGCTTCGGGCGACCCGGGTAAAATCGGCAAGACCGACGGTTCGGGATCTGGCGAGAGCGGTTCGAAACCGGAGCCATCAAATCCTTGGGACCCTGTGCCTATTCGCGGCGGACAGGCTGGACGTCAGCGCGGCCCTTCGCTTGAGGATTTGCTGCGCCGCGCCGGCGGGGGCAAGAATGGCGGATTCAGTGGCCTTCCACCGCGCAGCAACGGGAAAAGCTGGTGGCCGATTATCGGTGGTGCATTTATCGCATTGTGGCTCGTTTGGAGCAGTGTCCATCGGATAGGTCCGGAACAAGAGGGCGTGGTAACGCAATTGGGCCGTTATGCGCGGACCTTGCAACCCGGTATCCAGTTCACTTTTCCTTCGCCGATTGAGACCGTTGAAAAAGTCGACACCAAACAGATCCAGACAACCGCCGTGGGATCACCCAAGGCGAGCAGTGAAAATCTGGTTTTGACAAAAGACCAGAGTATTATCGATATGGCCTACGATGTGCGTTGGTCGATCAAGGAACCGGAACTTTACCTGTTCCAGCTTGAAAACG
>NZ_JBJXFW010000055.1:0-3554 GCF_046154385.1 Sphingorhabdus sp.
ACGAGCGTAGGTGAGAGCTGATTGAATAAGGATTGCGAGGAATTTTACCCATGAAAGTCGATTTGATTGACCATGAGTATAATATAACTAAAATTATCGGCATTGGTGGGAGAGGCCGAACATGACACGTGCTAAGGCGCTCGGGGGCAAAATTGCACTAATCACGGGGGCTGCGCGCGGTATCGGCTTTGCCACTGCTGTCGAGCTGTCACGTTTGGGTGCTGACATTGTCGGGCTCGATTTGCCCGGGTCCCCGTGGGATGAGTTACGCGCTGCCGTAGATGGCGCAGGTCGCCAGCTTCTGGCATGCGACGGAGACGCTTCGGACGAAACGGCGTGGCAAGCGGCGTTGACTAGCGTGCAACGCCAGTTCGGCCGGATCGATATCCTGTTCAACAACGCCGGTATTCCGGGACCGGTCTGCGCGTTGTGGGATTATCCGTTAGATGAATTTGACCAGGTAATGCGGGTGAATTGTCGTGGCGTGTTTCTGGGCATGAAATATTGTACCGCGTTGATGCAAGGTGGCGGATCAATCATCAACATGTCATCTGTGTCGGGACTTGGCGGCGGCCGATCGCTTTTTGCCTATAATGCAAGCAAACACGCAGTCATAGGCATGACCAAAGTAGGTGCCATCGAACTGGCAGAATTCGGCATACGCGTTAATGCGATTTGCCCGGCTATGACCGAGACAGCGATGATGCTTAACCTCGAAGATGGGAAGAATGCCGACGAAGTCGCCACCTTGCGTGGTCACTTTACCGCGATGATCCCCCTTGCCCGCTACGCCGCGCCCTCCGAGATTGCTTCGGTTGTGGCTTTCCTCGCGGGCGACGAATCATCATTCGTAAATGGCGCGGCTATTCCGGTGGATGGAGGATTGAAGGCACAATAGATTCACGACTGAGCTGAGTGCAGCGTCAACCTTTACCGAAATGTTCCCGCAGCGAAGCCGTGCTTCCCTTAAACAAACAAATAACAATTTCCTCAATCTTCTTGCGACCGACCATACCGCTCGCGACCAACTCCCCTGCGGTGCCCGTCATACCCATCGATAGCTCGGTCGCCAATATGGCAACTTCGCGCGGCACGTTGAATGAATGTGCGATTTCCTTGGCGAGAAACTCGACAACACGCTGGCGGCTGTCTCTTTCGCTCTGCTGGAATACCACCGCAATCGATGGATCGCCCATGAGTCGCTGGATATGCATGCCATTTTTCTCGGCATGCTTTAGATAGGTTCGTGTTGTGAAGCGGATCAGCTCGTCGAAGTTTTTTGCTTCGCTGACGGCAATTGTTTGCTGCTCCCAAAGCCGTCGTTGGTCGCGCAACAGCAGTTCCTGCAGTAACGTAGTGACATTCTGGAAATAAGCGTAAACCAAGGGCTTGCTGACCCCGGCTTCGCGTCCAACCCGCTCCATGGTGATTGCAGAAATGCCTTCGGAAGCGACTAGAAAAGCCGCTTTATCAAGTATCATGTGTTTCCGCACGGTGGGATCGAGGCGGCGGGTTGTTTGTTTGACGAGCTCAGACATTGCCCTATGCGAACACGGTTTCGATGAAAAAGTCCAGTCGGATTAGTCGCAGTGTAGCTGTTGACTATTTATATAATAAAGATATGGTTTGACTGACGCATTCTAAATGACTGCTGGCGACCAGACAAACAATTCTTGCCGCTGGCATTCAGCCATCCGTATCGAAAAAATCGAGGTTGTTGCTATGAATAAGAAACGGATTTTTCTAGGAATTTTAGCGGTCTTAGCGGCCGGTGCAGCGGGTGCTGCTTACATGGTCACACCAACAGTACACGAAGGCCTAACCGGCGAAGCACCTGAATTGGGCCGCCAAGGGGCATATCGGATCGGCACTATTGTTCAATCTTTCACACTCAAAAACCGGACGCGCATTTCCGGATGGGGTGCTGTGACTGGCAAGCTCGAGGCTGCGGACCGGACGCTGAAAGTCCGATTCTGGTATCCGTCCGATGGTCCCGCGATCGACGGAGGCGTTCGCTATGACCATGTCATGCAGTTGCCAGGAAAACAGGCCTTTTCGATTGCCAGCAAAGGATCGGCAATTACCGATGCTGCGGCGCTGAAAGGTAAGAAATTCCCTCTCGTTCTCATGTCGCATGGCTATGGCGGATGGGGTACCCAGTTCAGCAATCTGGCCGAACATATTGCTTCACATGGTTATGTTGTTGCTTCAATCGAACATGCGGATATGCCTGCTGATAGTATCGCATCGTTCCTGCTGTCCTTTGGTAATGTGCTTGTGGACCGCACGTTGGATCAGCGTCAGATATTGGCGCAGATCCTTGTTGAGGCCAAAAAAGGAGCAAACGCGCACCTTTCACTTGTCGATCCGGAGAAAGTCGGATTGATCGGTTATTCGATGGGTGGTTATGGCGCGATTGCAACCGCCGGCGCCGACTACGGCTTTGACAAAGACCCGATGACAAACATTCCTGACACCGCCCGCAAGCAGTTGCAGGAGTTAGCGAAGCAACCCGTTCCGATCAAGGCACTGGTTACTTTCGCACCTTGGGGAGGCCAGCCCGAAAGTCGCGCGTGGAATGCAAGTTCGCTGTCGAAAATCAACGTGCCGGTCTTGATTGTGTCGGGAGATCAGGATGACGTGGTCAAATTCAAGGACGGGGTGTCTTGGCTATTTGACAATATGGCCGGCGCTGATCGTTACATGCTCGTGTACCGCGAGGCGCGCCACAACATCGTCGGAAACGAATTTACCCTCGGCTCTGACGCTCCATTCATGGCTGCAGAGTTTTTGAAAGAACCGGTGTGGCGAAGTGATCGGCTGAACGCGATCAACCAGCATTTTGTCACCGCATTTTTGGACGTATCTCTAAAGGGTGACGCAACCAAACGCGCCTATCTCGACGTCCCCACCGTCTATTCCAACGCCGGGGAATGGCCGACAACATTTGGCGAACAGCTTAACGGCACTGTCGCCGGGGGCAAGCAAGACAAATATTGGCGCGGGTTTCAACGCCGTTGGGCAACCGGGCTGGAACTGCACCATAAGAAAACCGGACAATGACGGGAATATCGGCACGATGAACAGAGCAATTTTCGATCTTGATGGGCATGTGGCCCTGGTAACGGGTGGTAATGGTGGCCTCGGCCTCGCCATGTCCAAAGGCTTAGTCAAGGCTGGCGCCAGCATTGCGATCTGGGGGCGCAACGCCGACAAGAACGCGGCGGCGGTCGCCGAGTTGACAGCAATGGGTGGCGACGTGGCGGCCTTTACTTGCGATGTCACCGACGAAAGCTCTGCGGCCGCGGCGTTTCAGGAGACTTTGGGACGGTTCGGCAAAATCGACAGCTGCTTTGCAAATGCGGGCGGATCAGGTGTGCGCGGTGCATTTCACACGCTTTCTTCTGATGACTGGAGAACAACAGTAGATCTCAACGTTTCTAGCGTGATCACGACGTTCCAGCTGGCGACGCGCTTTTGGCTGGAGAGTAAGCAGTCCGGTAAACTGATCGTAACATCGTCCGTCGCAGGGCTAATCGGTATCCCCTTTGCCA
>NZ_JBJXFW010000056.1:0-5223 GCF_046154385.1 Sphingorhabdus sp.
GGCCAACGTAACCAAGCCCGATGATTGCGATCCGAACATTTTCGAGCGCTGGCAATTCTTGCATTTTGGATGACATAGAAAAACTCAAACTTCAAAGTTGATAATATTCTCGGTACCATTTGACGAAACGCGCCACACCTTCCCGGAAAGGGGTTTGCGGCTGATATCCTGTCAGCGTCGCCAGAAGAGAAGCATTTGCCCAAGTGGCCGGCACATCGCCAAGTTGCATCGGCATGTAATTTCGAATGGCTTTGCGGCCGAGCTCTTCTTCAATTGCTTCGATGAAGTCCAAGAGGCGGACCTTGTCTGAATTACCTATATTCACAACACGGAAGGGCGCGGCGGGGCTAAGACTATCCCCCTCCCCAATTTTATCTGGGGATGTTGGTCGTACTGGAGGTGTATCGATCAACAACGAAATTCCGCGAACGAGGTCCTCGACATAGGTAAAGTCACGCCACATGTCGCCGTCATTGTAAATGTCGATTGGCGTGCCTTCCAATATACCTTTGGTAAATTTAAACAAAGCCATATCCGGGCGACCCCAGGGTCCATAAACCGTAAAAAACCGGAACATTGTGGTCGGCAAGCCATAAATATGCGCGTAGGAATGCCCCATTGCCTCATTAGCTTTTTTAGTCGCAGCATAAATGGTGAGCGGCGTGTCAGCTTTCTCTGTTTCAGAAAAAGGCATGCTTTCATTAGCGCCATAAACGCTCGAGGTCGACGCCATCAGTAAGTGAGAAACACCGAGTTCGCGGGCGCATTCCATTACATTGAAAGTCCCGACAATATTGGCATCGATATATGCTCGTGGATTTTCCAAACTATACCGCACTCCGGCCTGAGCGGCTAAATGGACAATTACATCCGGTGCAAATGATACAATCGCCTCCCTCAGTAGGTCTGAATCTTCCAGCATAGCTGTGGTGCAGGAAAACGCATTGCTGGCTTTGAGTATCTCGTGACGCTTAATTTTCAGGTTGACGTCGTAATAGTCGGTCATGCCATCATATCCGGCGACAATATTCCCCTGCTCAATTAGCAGCTTCGCTAGATGAAATCCAATAAAGCCAGCGGTACCTGTAATAAAAATGCGTTTCATTATTCTCACTTCTTTAGAATTTTGTATTGCCTGCAAAAAACAAAAGAGCCGCTGGCACTAATGCAACTACCCAATACAAGATCAGCCCGAAAGGCCAACCGAAAATCGACTGAATGTGGTGATGCAAATGATCTCTGTCAGCAGACATAGGCGAGCGCCCTTGACGCAGCCGAGTATAGGTCAAACGGAAAGAATCGAAAACCGGCACAAGAAACAGCAGCATTATTTCTTCAGCAGATACAGCGCGCAACGATTCAACGCCCGGGGTGTTGTAAATCATGATAGATAACAAACCGATGGCAGTGGCAATCGCATAAGCGCCGCCATCACCTAGGAATAAGCGACCGGCCATGTTGAACATGAATAATACCGCCAGCACAGCTGCAAACAAAAATATGAATGGAGTGAGCGTTTCCGGAGCCCGCGTCGCTAAAATAAGGAGCCAGCCAATAGATAGGCCTAAGACCAACCCGTTTTTTCCATCAGCCATATTTACGGCATTAATCAGCCCTACGCAGCACGTCGTTGTGAACAATATCGCAATCCACCACGTCCCTAGCCCCATGCTGAACTTGGGTAAGTTGAAATCCAGAACCCTCACGTTGAAAGTTGGGTCAACTGCCGCTGCTGTTGCGAATACAAGAAACGAGATGAGCAGACGCACGCGAGGCGAAAGGGTGTGGCGATCGTCTGCAAGACCCACAAATGCCATGATCGTCACACATGCTATCCAGATAAGCAAAGAACCGAACCAGCGGTCGGAAACCCCGGAAAAAACATAAACAAGCGCAACAGGGGCAAGAGCGGCTATCATTACGACGCCACCCATGAGTGGTGTAGGGGTTTTATGCTGCTTGCGACCGACAGGAACGTCCACAAGATTCAGGTAAGCGCAAAGTCGCACTGCATTAAAGCACAAGAACAAAGTCATCGATGCGCAAGCAACCAGCAACGCAAAGTAATTGACGTCAATCATTAGGTATTTGTCTATCTATTCCCGATGCGCCAAGAGCAAAATTTGGAGCCGCATATTAGGTTACCGCTCTCAGGTCTACATTTTAATCATGGCGGCTTCAATTCACAATTTACGAAGTCACTTCTAAGTCTCGTAAGCGCGATCCACGAAAATCAGGATGGTAAATTTTCCGTTGGCCAATTGGCATCAGGGAAAATTAACCCGCCTAAGCCATTCTTCTCTAACTGCGGATGGTCTGATTTTATTGTCTATCCGGCAGAAATTTGAAAGATATCGGAGGAAATATGTCGCCGGATTCAGCGCTCGTCGTTTTTACATCTCTTGGATTCGCTTCAATTTTTCTGGCGTTGGTAATCGGTATCACAGGCCACGAACCAGCCGATCTGGTAACCAGCTTTGCCAATATGACACCATCAGCCCGCCGTCAGGCGCAGTTCGAACAGCTGGACTATATGACGCGTGTTGCCGACGAAGCCATCGAGGCGCGGCGTCTGGGCAAGCGCGCGCCATTTAGTCAGGACAGCTTCTAAAACCCTTATTCGCGCGGACAATCCCTGGTTGCGCGCGTCTTGCGGCCGTGCCATGCCCCCGGCACGGCCGCTTTTTTCACACGACAATCCTTCTGCCTGTGAATAGCCTAAGCGTTATCTTGATGGAATTCCTGCTTGCACCTTACTGACAACGGTGGCAGTAAGTTTTAATCGTGCGATTAACATAAGGAATTCCCTGTATGGCACTTGCCCATAGCGAAGCTGCAAACCCGCATTGGGTTCCTCGCAAAAAGATTGGCGATCTGTCTCATATCCCCGGGGAAAATGGCCTGCCGATTGTCGGGACAACCTTCCGGGTTTTGCGCGACCCTCCTGCCTATGGCGCGCATATGGTCAAAACTTACGGTAAGGTGTTCCGCACCAACGCCTTTGGCAATCCTACAATCTCGATGGTGGGCGCCGAAGCAAACGAACTGATGCTGTTCGACCGCGACAAGCTTTTTTCTTCGGAACAAGGCTGGGGGCCAGTCTTGAACTTACTTTTCCCTCGCGGGCTGATGCTGATGGATTTTGATCATCACCGCATGGATCGGCGTGCCCTTGGCATCGCATTCAAACCTGAACCGATGCGAGCCTATACGCAGGACATGAACCGCATATTTTCGGAGCAACTGAAAAACTGGCGCGGTGACATGCTGTTTTATCCCGCGATCAAGCAACTGACACTTGATGTCGCCGCAAGCAGTTTCCTCGGCATTCCCCTTGGCCCGGAAGCGGACAAGATCAACACCGCCTTTGTCGACATGGTGCAGGCATCGGTTGCACCCATCCGTGCACCCATTCCTTTCACGTCCATGGGCCGCGGAGTTGCTGGTCGCAAATATCTAATCGACTATTTCGGGCCGCAAATTGCCGAACGCCGCCGCAACGAAAACCGGCAGGATATGTTCAGCCAATTCTGCCGTTCACGGCGTGAAGACGGCGAATATATGTCCGATGGCGAGCTGATCGATCATATGAACTTCCTGATGATGGCCGCGCACGACACTATAACGTCCTCGGTAACTTCAATGATCTGGTATCTGGCGAAGCATCCTGAATGGCAGGAAAAGCTGCGTCAGGAATGCCTGTCGATCGCGCCCGCCGGAAGCGACATCGCTTTTTCCGATCTCGATAAGTTCGAGTTGACCGAATATGCTTTCAAAGAAGCGTTACGGATGATTTCGCCCGTTCCCTCAATCCCGCGCCGTGCACTGTGTGACTTTGAATTCATGGGCTTTCACATTCCAAAAGGCACAGCCGTCAGCATAAGCCCCGCCTATGTCCATATGATGGAAGAATATTGGCCAGATCCGATGGTGTTCGACCCTATGCGATTTACGCCGGACAAGGTCAAGGCGCGGCACAAATATGCTTGGGTGCCTTTCGGTGGGGGCGCGCATATGTGCCTTGGCCTGCACTTTGCCTATATGCAAATGAAGCTATTCATGCATCATTTGCTGACCAGCGTGCATGTCGAAATTGCCGAAGGTTATGTGCCGGAATGGCAGGCATGGCCAATCCCGAAGCCGAAGGATGGTTTGAAGGTTAGGTTCGTGCCGCTTTGAGCTGACGCCACCGTCCAACGGCTCTTGGCTGCACCAAATCCAACATTGCAAGGCATGGCCGATGCCCTAAAGGTCGCTGCCGTCGCATGGCATATTCAGAACAGACAGAATGGGACCGCGAGGATCTTCGACGGCGTGGCGCTGGCCTTATCATTGCCTTGCTTCTCGAGGCACTGATTATCATTGCGATACTAAGCCTGAGTATGCGAACGGGTGGGCCAGAGGCGGGTAAGCGCGGCCTCAGTACCTTTGCACTTGAAGCGGAAACGGAGTCCGCATCTGCCGACAAGAGCGACACCGAAACACCGGTCACCAAAGAACGGCAGCGTACCATCAACCCGCCAATTCCCAAGCCATTATTACCGCCGGTCAACCCGGTCAGGGCACCACCGCCCAGCCCTGAATTCATCAAGGTCAGTAAGTCCGAATTCGATGCGATGGACCTGTCAAAGCTCCCCTCCAGCGGTAGCGCTGGAGCAGGTGACGGCAAAGGTAGCGGACAGGGTAATAAAGGCATGATGGGTCCCGGGCTTGGCCCCGGCGGCGCTCAGCTCTATCCTGTTGCCTGGCTACGTGAACCTTATGATGCCGAGCTTGCACCCTATCTTGCGACCATCAAACGGATACCACCCGGTGCCTCTGCTGACATTGCGTGCCGTATGGCGGAACATAATCGCGTCGAAAACTGTCAGATCATTGGTGAAAACCCCCGCGGCACCGGCCTTGCCAAAGCATTACGCCTCGCTGCATGGCAGTTTCTGGTTAAACCTCCGCGTGTCGACAACAAGCCGCAATTGGGCGTGTGGGTGCGGATCCACTTCGACTTCGGGGTGAAAGCGGTTGAGGATGAAGCGCAATAAACTTACGACTAATCAATTTGTTTGCATGGCACGGACATTAATTAGTCGAATGCGAAAAATTGCAAGGTTGTGCGTTCGTGCCGAGCACAAAAAATTAACCATAAATTATCGACCTCAACCTAGTTTGCGCTAGTGGCCTTCATGGGCGACGGGGAAAGCCGTGGGAAAAGATGACCAACACCAA
>NZ_JBJXFW010000027.1:0-15216 GCF_046154385.1 Sphingorhabdus sp.
CAGGGTCTTATTACTGCGGTGTTGAAAACTAAGACCCTGAAACAAGTTCAGGGTGACGGGGGGTTGGGAAATACAGTTAGATGTGGTTGGGAGTTCAGGGTGACGAAGTTTAACGAAAGAAAACGAACTTATTCGTCCAAAGCCAAGGACCAAACTACAACGCCGAGATCATCCGCTCTGCCGCCGCCGCCGCAATTTTTGCCGCGCGTTTCAAATTGCTCTGGAAATCCCCACTGCTGTCGCCATCGGCATTGTCGGTGGTCGCCTTGATCGCGGCCCAGGACAGGTCCATCCGTGCCGCCGCTTGTGCAACGGCGGCGGTTTCCATGTCTATAATGTCACCCCCCAATGTTTCTTGTAGCCGCCGGCTTTGATCGGGGTTTTCAATAAAGCTGTCGGTGGTGATTATCCGCGCTTTCGGCAGGCCGATGTCCGGCGTGACTTTGGCCCGGAACACCTCAACATGCTCCTCCCCAATTGGCCATGCACCGGCGCTATAATGGGCGAAATGATCGTGCCGTGATGCGCCATAATCGCCCTGTACTGCTTCGGTAATCTGGAAACAGTCAGCGTTGATGTCGGTCAACTTGCCTGCTGTGCCCACAACCATCAGCAACTGGACTTCATAATGATCGACCAGCATCATCGCCGCCATGGCAGCATTGACCTTGCCTATACCGCTGCAGGTAATGGCGATATCCTTACCGGCAAAGCGCACTTGCCGCACAAGAAATCCGTGCAGCGGTTCTCCATGCGCGCTTTGGCCCGAAAATAGCGCGGCCGCTTCTGCGTCTACGCCGGTAATAATGCCTATCCGTTCGATCATTTTTGCCACCCTGCTGTCACATAAAGTCAATGACTTAACGCAGTTTTTATGTGATTATCATGACAGCGGCAAATTTATCCCCCCGCCTTTATCATATCCTCGATACGCACAAACTTCTCGCGAGGGGCACCTTCGCGGGCGCGAGCGGTTTCGGCTTCTTCGATCTTCTTCCAGTCGCTGAATTTCACAACTTGAACGCCGCGCGTTTCCAACAAGGCATCAAGCCCCGGCCGTCCCGTTTTACCCTCGCCCTCCCCGATATCGTCGGCCACCATATCGATGATAGTATATCCGTCGGGCCGGTTGGTGCCGATGGTTCCGGATGGACCACGCCGCGCCCACCCGACACAGTATAAACCCGGCAAGATCCGACCTTCGACATTGGCAAAGCGGCCACGCCCATGTTCAAAGGGCACACCGTCGATAGATGGGGTCTCGTAACCGATACAGCTGATGACCATTGAACAATCGATGGCATAGGTTTCGCCAGTGCCGACGCTGCGTAGCTGTTCGTCGAGCCGGGTTCGTTCGACCATGATGCGGTCGACTTTAATATCGCCTTCAATGGCAACCGGGGCGGCAAAGAAATCAAAGTTGATGCTGATATCTTTATCGGCACGGTACGCCTCGGGAATGGCGGCGAATTCCCGGAGATGCGTAACGGATTTGCGCATTCCGGGTTCAAGCAGCGCATCTTCACCGATGTCGGGCAGATCATCCTTTTCAACACGCGGCGTGGCGCGCGCCAAATGCCCCAATTCGCCCAGTTCCTTGGGTGTCATTGCTATCTGGTGCGGGCCACGGCGACCCAAAATGGTAATCTCTTCGACAGCGGACGCATCGAGCCGATCCAGCGCATGGCTGACAATATCCGATCCACCAAATTCGGCCCGGGTTTTGGACAGGATACGCGCCACATCAAGGGCGACATTGCCATTGCCAATAATAACCACATGCCGACCATCCAGCGGCGGTTCAAGGTCGGCAAAGTCCGGATGGCCGTTATACCAGCCGACAAAGGCCGCGCTTCCAAAAACTCCAGGCAAATCGCCGCCCGCGATTTCCAGTTTGCGGTCATTGGGCGCGCCGGTGGCCAGAATTACGGCATCGTAAAGGTCTTGCAATTCGTCGACGCTGACATCCGTGCCGACCGTGACATTGCCGACAAAGCGGACATTTTCCGACAATGCTACCTTCTCATAACGGCCCGAAACCGCCTTGATCGATTGATGGTCGGGTGCGACGCCAAAGCGGATGAGGCCAAAGGGAACCGGCAACCTGTCAATGATATCGATACGGACATCGGATCCGAATTTCTTTTGCGCGGCCTCTGCAGAATAATAGCCTGCCGGGCCGGAACCAATAATCGCGATATGCCGCATGGGCTCTCTCCTTACCCTTGATTCGACACGCTAACGTCGAACCAGCGAAAAGGAAGAGCGCATTATGCGGCTTGCTTTACTTCTTCCCTTTTATCCAGGAAGCCCCGTATTGCGGCGATGCTTTGCTCGACATGGCTTAACAGGAAAAGATGCCCGCCCTCTTCAACCACGAACAATTCGCTATTGGGAATGAGGAACTTCAGGAATTTTCCGTTGGCGAGCGGTACAATCTGGTCATCCCCGCCCATCATGATGAGCGTTTCGGTTTGCAAGAACGGCAGAAACGGCGCGCTGGTCCAGCCCATCATCGCCATCAACTGATAGAAATAACCGGTTTTCGACGGCGGTTTCAGGCGGTTGATATGCTCCGCCTTGTTGCCCACCATACCGCCATACAGCGTCTGGAAATGCTTGGCCATGAATTCCGGATCGATGTAACGGCGCGGGTCCGCCATTTTGATGAGTGCAGCAGGGTTCCCCGGCACCATCAACATTCCGGCGCTGGTTGCAACAAGGATCAGCTTGTTGGTGCGCGCGCCGTTCTGGATCGCAAATTGCTGCGCCATCGCCCCGCCCCAGCTGACGCCCATGACGTCAACGAGCGGCATTTCGAAACGGTCGAGCAACAACGCCGCAATCCGCGACATGAGTATCGCATTATACGGCACCACCGGATCAGGCGAACCGCCTATGCCGGGCATGTCAAAGGTGATGAAGTCGCGATCATCCATCAATTCCGCCATCGGCGCCATCGCCTCGATATTCGCGCCAATGCCGTTGAAGAATAATATGGGAAGCTTGGGGTTTGCCTTGCTGGCGCGCCAGACAGCAACGCGCAACGTGCGGCCGTCAACGGTCTCCATACTGTAAACTGGCTCGCGGCCCTTGCTCATGTTCGTTCCCCTGCCCCTATGTACGGGTCGCTCGGGCTTTGGTTTAACCGAACGGTTAGATGGTGCAAGTCAATTCCGTATCTTGCGTTAGGTAGCACTGGGTGCTATACAAATTCATGCCTAAAGAGAACTGCCAACGCGCTTTCAAAACGGCATGGTTTGCAAAAGCCGCGCAAAGGGCAAGGATTTCGGACGCGGTTTTATGCAAAGCTATAGTGCAAGTGATGGCGGGACAGGCTGATGATCTCGGCGGCGGCGTTTATAAAAAGCGGCTGTCGAACAACCAGTATCGCTCGATTATCTTGGCGCGTGGTGGTGATTTTTGGGTGTATCAATATCTTTTCGCGAAACAAGATCGCGCCAATATTGATGAAAGTGAATTGAACATTTTGCGAGCGGCTTCGAAGCAATATGCCAACTTGTCTGACGTCCAGATCAATCAACAAGTTGCAAATGGAAAACTGCTTGAACTTGATATTACCGATCCGGATACAAGGAAATGAAAATGGGCAACAGTAAATTCAAAAATGACCTCTACGAATCCGTCCATGAATCAATGGCAGGGCTTTACGAATCTGGCGCAATCGATGCGATCACCATGCGGGAATTTGACGAAGCCTGCCTCTCTGCTGTCCCTAAACTCGCCCCCAAGGATATCCGGCGGTTACGCAAGGCCAACAAAGTCAGCCAGCCGGTCTTTGCCCGCTATCTGGGCACCAGCGAGTCGACGGTCGAAAAGTGGGAAAGCGGCGCTAAGCGACCCAGTGGCATGGCCTTGAAGCTGCTATCGATTGTCGAGAAACACGGATTGCAGATGTTGGCTTGAACACGGGTCTGGTGGGTGCGACACAAATGCTGCACCTTTATTTGATCCCATATTTTCCACATAGCGAATCAACGCTGACGTCACAGTGCGTGTAATGGTTCAGCCGCCTTCGCAGCGTGCGCGTTGTTCAACGGACGCATTTGCCAACCGCGGATACCATGCAAGAGGTGCGGAAATAGTCCGCCCATCCATGATGGTCGACAATCAGGCTGCACTCGTCAAAGCGCACATGAGAACGCGCTCGTCACTCAAACCCCTCACTCCAAAACATACAAGCCCGGTGCGGCCTCCATCGCGGGATACGCCTTGCTCCCCAGCGCGGTCGGCGCTGCGACCTCCTTGCCTGACCGCGCGTGCAGCCATTCCATCCAATGCGGCCACCAGCTTCCGGCGACTTCTTCGGTCCCCTTCATCCATTCGCCCACATCGGCAGGGGTCTTGCCCTTTGAATGCTTCCAATATTTCGCTTTGGGGTTGCCCGGCGGGTTGAGGATTGCCTGCATATGGCCAGCTTGGCTGAGGATAAATTCGACATTTTTCGCGCCGAACAACTGGGTTGAACGATAGCAAGCGCGCCATGGCGTAATATGGTCGGTTGTCCCGCCCAATATGAACATATCGCCGGTCACCTTGGTCAGGTCGAGCGTATGATCGGCAATCTCGAATGTTCCCGGCGCTGCATAAGCATTGGCTTCGAACAGTTCGAGGAAATCGCCCATCAACGCCGATGACAGGTTAGTGGCATCGGCATTCCAGAACAATATATCGAACGCGGGCGGATCATCGCCCAGCAGGTAATTGTTGATGACATAGTTCCAGATCAGGTCATTCGGTCGCAGCCACGCAAAGCCCCGCGCTAGGCTGGAGCCTTCGATGACGCCCTTTTTCGACGCCCGCTGCCGCGCCAGCGCGATGCCGTTATGCGATACCAGCGAAGATGCTTCGGTATCGCCCGGTTTGGGTTCGAGCACGCACACCATCATGGTGATGGCGTTGGCGCTGGTGTCTCCCATCGACGCGAGCTTGGACAGCAGAACCGACATGGTCTGACCGCCGGAACATCCGCCCGAGACATTGACCTTGTCGCTGCCGGTGATGTCGCACACAACGTCCAGCGCCTTGATGCAGCTTTCAATATATTCGGCCATGCCCCAGACGCCCATTTCGTCGGTCGGGTTACGCCACGAGATCATGAAGGGCTGGATACCGTGATCGGTCTGCCACTTGATCACCGACTTTTCGGGTGAAAGGTCGTTGATATACATTTTGTTGATCTGCGGCGGGATGGTCAGTTGTGGGATCGCATAGACCTTGTCAGTGGTCGGCGCATATTGGACCAGTTCGAACCGTTCGTCTCGGTAGACGACGGAGCCCTTGGCAGTCGCAACATTCTCACCCAATTTGAAGGGTTTTTTGTTGACCTGGCTCACCATCATGTCGTTGTGAACCATGTCGTTATAGGCGTTTTTCAAACCCTTAACGAGGCTAAGCCCGCCTGAATCCACCAGCCGCTTTTGCGCGGTCGGGTTGCCGATCAGGCTGTTGGTCGGCGACAGCGCATCGATGATGATCTGCGAAATGAAGTTTGCCCGGTCACGCTCCAGCGCGTCCATTTCCAGATCTTCGATATAACTTTTGACGCCCTTCTGGACCGCCAGATAATATTGCGCGCCCGCCTTGAAAAAGGGATTGAACGCCCAAGCCGGGTCCATGAAACGCTTGTCCTTGGCGTCGGGTGCAAGTTCGGACTTGCCAGTTATGATCTTGACAACATCCTCGCTGAAATTGCCCATCGCCTTGAATGCCTTGTCAGGATTTGTCGCGGTCTGGCGCAGCATCAGGCCGATGGCCCCGATAAAATCCTCACGTGCCAAACCGGCCAGCGGCCCGAGCGCCATCGTCGCGTCATTGGCAGCGTCAAATGCCCCTGCCATCCCGCTAAACGGTGTTCCCTTTTTGGCTTTCTTTGCGCCTGCTTTTTTCTCGGTGCCTTTTTCAGCTTTTCCGGCCATGAACCTCTCCTTTTCCCGGCAAGAGAGATTGCACGGACTTTCGCTCACGTCAATTGAGCTGAATTCCCGAATTGGTAACTATCGCTTTTCCGGAAGGTCGAAAATGAAATGCGCCATCGCCAGCCCGGATAGTGCACCCAATATTTGGGCAACAATGAACGGAGCGACATCAACGGGCGCAATTCCGGCGAAGCTGTTGCTCAAGCTGCGCGCAATTGTAATCGCCGGATTGGCAAAACTTGTCGATGACGTAAACCAGTAAGCCGCGATAATATACAACGAGACACTGATCGGCACCAGATGGGCGCGGGTTTTCAATGTCCCCAAGATGGTAAGAACCAGACCGGAAGTTGCCACAAATTCGCCAGCCCATTGCCCCACACCGGTTCGGCTTTTTGTCGAAAGCTGCCATATTGGCTCGTCGAACATCAGATGCGCGGTCCACACCCCTGCGATCCCTCCTGCCAGTTGCGCCAGGATAAAGACAAGCGCCGTCGTCGTCGCCAAATCCTTGCGGAGCCGCATGACCAACGTCACCGCCGGGTTGAAATGCGCGCCCGAAATCGGCCCCAGCATTGTTATCAGCGCGAACAGCATCGCACCGGTTGCGATCGCATTGCCCAGCAAGGCGACGGCAACATTGCCGTCCGACAAACGCTCGGCCATAATTCCAGAACCGACCACTGTTGCGAACAGGAAAAAGGAACCCACGGCCTCTGCAGCAATTGACCGGCGCATATCCGGTTTCAACCTGACACCTGTGTAGACGCCCCTTCCTGCCGTCCGATATCCTTTAACTTTGCTTTCAAAGCCATATCGTCGATGGCCGACAAAGGCAAAGCGAGGAAAAGTTCGATCCGCCGCCGCAAATAACGCAATGCCTGCACAAAAGCGTCGCGTTGACCTTCGCCTTCTATCGCAGCGGGGTCTTCGATACCCCAATGGGCGGTCATTGGATGCCCCGGCCAAATCGGGCATGTTTCGCCAGCTGCATTGTCGCAAACGGTAAAAATGAAATCGAAAACAGGCGCATCGGGACCTGAAAATTCGTCCCAGCTCTTTGAACGAAAAGCTGCGTGCGGAAAGCCTAAACTCTCCAGCACTTCCAGCGCCATCGGGTGCACCTGACCTTTGGGAAAGCTACCCGCGCTGAAGGCCGCAAACCGGCCTGCCCCGTCATGGTTCAGCAAGGATTCCGCAAGGATCGAGCGCGCCGAATTGCCGGTGCACAGGAACAGCACATTATAGACACGCTGTGCCATGGCTCAACAGCATCCCTTCGGTGCCGCTTCGACCTTGGGGGCGCAGCAGGCGGTGGCGGCGGCATTGTCGCCGCTGAGTTGTTCGAAATCGGGACTGTCACCATAGATGGTGGACTCGCCATGCGTCAGGAAAGCTTCCCATACAACGCCGTCGGGGTCGGTAATCCAGCTTTTCTCGGATTTGGCATAACAGCAGGTCGTCGCGCCTTCTTCCAGCACCGGTCCGCCTGCCAGCTTTAACCGACCATAGACATCGGCGAGTTCCGACCCGTCCTCGACCTGGATACCCAGATGCTCGACGCCCTTGACCGCGCCTTCCTTGCAGGAAATGGCGAAATTGACGCGGGGGTCATCGAGCATCCATTTGGCATAATCGGACTTGGTGACGCTGGGTTCAGCGCCGAAAAGCGCGGAGTAGAAGGCGACCGACTGGTCCAGATTGTCGACGCCAATATGCACATGCAGCCTTTTCATGCAGCATTCCTTTCTGTGTCATTTGGGGTTTCGCACGATGCCGCAGGCACACAACTTTGCCCGCCGCAGCAATTTTCGGTGAGATAGGCCATCAACCCGCCCATCGCGGCATAGTCCGCGCTGTAGATCAGCGAACGGCTCTGCCGCCGTTGTCGGATAAGTCCGGCATGGCTGAGCTGCGCGAGATGGAAGCTCATGGACGAGGCAGGCGCGCCGACGGCCTCGGCAATGGCGCCTGCCGGAAGCCCCGCTTCGCCCGCCTGCACCAGCAAGCGGAACGCCGCGAGGCGATGTTCCTGCGCAAGGGCGGCCAAGGCACGAATGGTGGTGTTACTGTCCATGACGAATCCATATTTCCATAATTATCGAATCATTGAATAAAGCGCCGTCCCTGTTGTGTCAACCGGGTTGAAACAACGCAGGGAGCGCTCCTGACTTGTTTCGCAAAAGAGTTGACAATTCTTCGGAACATATAAAGAACATTGGGATATTACAGACTCAGCGAGGCCAATATGTCACCATCCCCGGAAATATCGCACGACTTCGATTTCGAATTCGGCCGATGGCGCGTTGCCCATCGCCGGTTGAAAGAACGGCTCGTCCAGAGCGCCGATTGGGAAGAATTTGAAGGCACAGCCGAAACCCGCCCAATTCTGGGTGGCAACGGCAATGTTGAAGATAACTTATTGCATATCGCACCGGGCAGCTATCGCGCGGTGGCGTTGCGATCTTATGATGTTGCAACGGGAAACTGGGCCATCTGGTGGCTCGACGGGCGCAGTCCCCATGCGTTGGACGTGCCGGTCATCGGCCAGTTTGAAAATGGAGTCGGGACATTTTACGCTGAAGATTATTTTGAAGGCCAACCCCTAAAGGTCCGGTTCATCTGGTCCCGAACAGATACGCCCTCCCCACGTTGGGAGCAGGCCATGTCCCTCGACGGCGGCGAAAGTTGGGAGACGAATTGGACGATGGATTTCAATCGCGACAGTATCAGCTAAGCCTTCTCCAAAGCCTCGCTCGCCGCGACCCAGCGTGCTTCGGCTGCTTCCTGTGCAGCAATAATCTTGCCGCGCCGTTGGGACAGTTCGCCCATCGTCAGGTCCTTATACTCGTTCGCGGCCGACGCGGGATCAAACATCGCCTTGTCGATGGCGGATAGCACGACCTCGAGCTTCGCCAGATCCGCCTCGGCATCGCTGACCGCGCGTTTCAGCTTTGCCTGCTCCTCACGGGCAGCGGCTTGTGCCTTTTTGTCTTCCTTGCGGTCGGCCTTCGACATTTTTTCCTTGGCCGGTGTCTTGCCCAAGATCATGTCGGTATAATCGTCGATGCTGCCCTGATATTCGGTGGCCGTGCCATTATCGACAAGCACCAGCCGGTCGGCAGTCAGCTCGAGCATGTGACGGTCATGGCTGACCAGAACCACCGCGCCGTCATAATCGTTGAGCGCCTGCACCAAAGCCTCGCGCGCGTCGACGTCCAAGTGGTTTGTCGGCTCATCGAGGATAAGCATATGCGGTGCATCGCGGGTAATCAGCGCCAGCGCCAACCGCGCACGTTCACCGCCCGACAGCTTGCCAACCAATGTCGTCGCCTTCGCGCCCGAAAATCCGAACCGTCCCAATTGCGCGCGCACCGCGCCCGGGGTTGCCCCCTTCATCAACCGGCTCATATGTTCAAGCGGCGTGTCCTTGCCGTCGAGTTCCTCGACCTGATATTGCGTGAAGTAGCCGACGCGCATCTTGCCCGACGCCGACATCGCGCCATCCATCGGGGCGAGCTGCGCGGCGAGCAACCGCGCCAGCGTCGTCTTGCCGTTCCCGTTGCGTCCGAGCAACGCCACACGGTCGTCGGGGTCGAGCCGCAGGTTCAGGCGCTGCAATATCGGCTTGTTTTCGGCATAACCCACCGCTGCCATATCGAGTGTGACCAATGGCGGGCGCAGTTCGTCCGGCGACGGAAAGTCAAAGCTGAGCGTCGGATCTTCGGCCATCGCGGCAATCGGCTGCATCCGTGCCAGCGCCTTTGCGCGCGACTGTGCCTGCTTTGCGGTCGAGGCACGGGCCGAGTTGCGTGCAACATAGTCCTGCAGCTTGGCACGCTGTGCGTCCTGGCTGGCCTTGGCCGCGGCAAGCTGCGCCGCGCGCTCCGCCCGTTGCCGTTCGAAACTGTCATAGCCGCCCGAATAGAGTGTGACCGCGCCGCCTTCCAGATGCAGGATATTGTCGACCACATTGTTCAACAAATCGCGTTCGTGGCTGATCACCACCATCATCGACGGATAGGATTTGAGGAAATTTTCCAGCCACAATGTCGCTTCGAGGTCCAAGTGGTTCGAAGGCTCGTCAAGCAACAATAGGTCAGGTTCTGAAAACAGCAACGCCGCCAGAGCCACGCGCATTTTCCAACCGCCTGAATAGCTGTCAAGCGGCCGACCCTGCATTTCTTCGTCGAAACCAAGCCCGACCAATATCCGCGCCGCCCGTGCAGGCGCGGTATAAGCGTCTATCGCGATCAGGCGCTCATGCAGTTCGCCGAGCCGGTCTGGGTCGGCGCAATGCTCCGCCTCTTCCATCAACGCCGCGCGCTCGACATCACCTGCAAGCACGGTGTCAAACGGCGTCGCCGTGCCCGACGGCGCCTCCTGCGCGATATAGCCGATGCGTGTGTTTTTGGGCATTTCGATAGCGCCGTCATCCGCTTCAAGCTCGCCGATCATCACCTTCATCAAGGTCGACTTGCCAGCGCCATTGCGCCCGATCAGGCCAACGCGCGAAAAAGGAGGCAAGGCCGCCGTGGCGCGGTCAAGGATAGTGCGTCCGCCAAGGCGCACGGTGATACCGTTCAGATTGAGCATGATGGCGCGCGCCTAGCAGAGCGCGCGCCCTGTGTCATGTGGGATTATGGGGTGAGCCAAGTAAACCAAACCCCGCGCCCACCGTTTTTACTTTTACCGGGGAAAACCCCCAAACGGATGAGGAGCAATCATGACCGACATATCAGCACTGGGCAAAAACGAAGACGGCGCAACAGCGATAGAATATGGCCTAATCGCCGCGCTGATCGCGCTGGCGGCGATTATTGCGTTTACGTCGCTGGGGCTGAATTTGGCGGGGATTTTTAATAGGATTTCGAATGCTTTGAGGTAGGTGGGGATTGCCTCATCTGTGGTGCATTAGAAGCGACCAGACAATTGTGAGCCGGTCGCTGCCGGGGCCCGACGAAAATGAGTGGAAGCGGTTTGTCATCTGGCGGCGGGAGTGGAGAGCTTCGAAGAAACTACGGCTTTGCCGTATAATTTAACTTGATCTAGTTAAGGCATTGCCGTATGGCTATCTCAATGGATGATGTCCCAGTTCACACTTTGGTAGAAGTCAAAGCTTTCACTGCGCGTGCAAAGAAGCTTGGGCTGTCAGCCGAAGAATTGGCATCAATCTATGATGTCTATGCCAAAACACCAGATTACGGGAAGGTAATCCGGAACACCGGCGGCTTGCGCAAGGGCCGGGTTGCGAAGGATCACAGCGGAAAAAGCGGCGGATATCGGGTGTTTAGTTTTTTTGCCGACCGCGACAACCCAGTGTTCCTGCTCTGGCTGCTCGACAAAACGGACGAGGACACACTGACCGACGAACAGGAAAAAGTTTTCAAGTCGTTGACTACATTGTTGAAAAAGGAGCTACGCACATGAAGGATGAAAATTTTCAGGGCATTGTTGCTGGGCTGAATGATGCAATCGCCTTTGTTCAGGGCGACAAAACCAAGGGCCACATTGCGGCCGGCCCCGACGTCAAAGCCATCCGCGCCAAGACCAAATTAACTCAGGTGAAGTTCGCCAGCAAGTTGCGCCTGCCCGTCGGCACTGTCCGTGATTGGGAGCAGCACCGGCGCTCACCCGATGCGCCTGCACGGACGTTATTGGGGATGGTGGATGCTGATCCGAAGGCGGCGTTGGCATTGATTGAGAAGGTGGCGGGCGAATTTGGTTTGTCGTTGTTGCACGGTAATTCCGGTAAAAAACCCGTGGATAAAATAAATGAATCTATGGGACAATAATATCGGGACAGTTATATGACCTAATGGCAAAGGTGCTAATTAGATCATTAGATGATTACCAGCGGAGCGCGGTAGCAACCGACGTATCGAAAGGAACTGACAGTCCATCATTCATATTGCTTGGGCTATTTGGCGAAGCGGGCAGTGTTCTATCTGAGATAAAAAAGCGGGAGCGTGACAATTTAAAAGCCGCTGCATACATACACCGAATCGTAGAAGAACTTGGAGACTTGCTCTGGTACGTTGCGGCGGCGGCAGCAAGGAATGATATATTACTAAGCGAGATTGGTACTCAAATTGCTATTTCGCACAAAAAGCTAATATCAAACGAAGGTCATGATCTCGGATTTGCGGATATCCAATCGGTTCGTAAAGTAATCAACGTAAAACCGACACTGCTACTAGAATGGAATCTCATAAGTTTAGCTGAAAGTGTTGGGAAGTTAGTTTCTGATCACCGAACATTTCTGAAAAAACGTGATAGGACTATGCTAATTGACTCGTTTGTTACGGTGCTAAACGAGATGATCGCTGTAGCGAACCGAGTTGGAATTTCGCTCGAAATAGCTGCGGTCGAAAACCTTCGCAAAACGCAAAATCGATGGCCACGAGTTCGTCGTCCTTTGCCATATTTTGATGTAGGCTTTCCACGCTATGAACAAATTCCGAGACAACTGGAAGTTACAATACAGGAGCAAAAAACGCCAGGCGGCGGGTATTTTGTTCACCAAATATGCAATGGAATAAATATCGGCGATAGATTGACCGACAACATTTCTGACCCGGATGACTACCGGTTCCACGACGTTTTTCACTACGCTTACGCCGCCGTTTTAGGCTGGTCGCCCGTCATACGATCGCTGTATAAGCTGAAACGGAAAAGCAACAGAACAGTAGATGAGTGTCAGGACGGCGCTCGAGCAACGTTGATTGAAGAAGGCATATCGGCGATCGTGTTCAATGAGGCGAAGAAAAACAGTCTTTTTGCTGGGGTAAAAAGTGGAAAGCTAAGCTTCGATTTGTTAAAAACGATTCAAACTTTCGTTGATGGATACGAAGTTGACAAGCTGCCATATTGGGCATGGGAAGACGCTATTTTGCAGGGATATGAAGCATTCCGCTTCATAAAAGCACATCGGGGCGGCAGAATTTTGATAAATAAACGAAAACTGAAGGTAGAACCGCTATGAATGTTGAAGATTTTGTCGATAGAATAGCGGGTCTGTCGTTTCCTAATGTTTTTAATCCTTACTCTGATCGATGCGAAATTCATGATAAAAGGGATGCACCTGCTATTCGCCGACACAACTTGGCTTTGGCGATAACTGGGGCAATTGAGAGTAATGTCGAGTATCTTTGGGTAGCGAGAGATTTAGGATATCGCGGAGGTCGTAGAACAGGTTTGGCGCTGACCGATGATGTTCATGTGTCAGCATTTGGATCAATGCTAGGCGTTCCTGTTCAACGAGCAACCACGGGTGAGGCTGTAGCGGAGCGTACAGCGGCAACCGTTTGGAAGATAATTCGTGAATTCAACAAGCCTGTTTTTACATGGAATGTGTTTCCTTTCCATCCGTTTGAAAATGGGGATCAATTTACAAACCGTCAACATACACGACGGGAACGAATGGCATGCCAGAGCTTGCTCGAAAACTTGATACAAATTCTGCAGCCGAAGCAGATAATCGCCATCGGTAACAGTGCAGCCGAAGGACTGTTAGAATTAGGAGTAAAGGCCGAAAAGGTTCGGCATCCTAGCTATGGTGGCACAGCAGATTTCGTCTCAGGTTTATCTTCGATTTACCATCTCCAACCGCTGAATAAGACTCAAAGCGAATTTTCTTTTCATATCTGATCGCACTCGACATTACTCATGTTTCTGCTATGTTCCAAATCTAAGGAGCAGAGAATATGAAAGCTTGTGTAATCTATATATCTAGTGACGGGATTGATCCAAATCCAACTAAAGCAAAACTGGAGGGCAAGGGCTATACGGTGGTGCTATGTCCGGTTTCGGTAGATCAAGCTGAGGCAGCAGGCGAAGGAGATTTTTCGGCGTTGTCTGATGAAATGCGGACGGAGATTGAAACGTGCGACCTTTGCGTTGTCTTAATTTCAAAATGTGCCGACGGAAGTTTTGGATTTGGTGCGGCTGTCGGCTGTGCCGTAGAGGGCGGGTCAGATATTGTCGGAATTTGGACAAAAGATTCGGACGATATCGAGATTCCGTCGGTTTTGGTTGATTATGGTTGTGACATAGTCGGCGAAAATGACCCGAAATTTGATGATGTTATCGATGGCAATGTAGATAGCTGGAATGGGCCTAAAGGAGATACTGCTCCGACACCACCAAAGAGCAATCAGTCAAAATGTTGATTTGGTGACGTGAGAGTTTTTTCGTACCTTGTGGATCGTGATTGGGGATTTGCACCCAACCCGTTTTTTGGATTTTGCACTGTTGCTTGTTGTAAACCGACGATTAGACGTGTTGCGGAAGTCGGGGATATCATTGTCGGAACAGGTACAAAATCGAAGGGTTTGAGCGGCCGTTTAGTATTCGTTATGCGCGTCACCGAAAAGATGGATTTTCAATCTTATTGGGCTGACCCGAGATTTTTTCGCAAGCGACCGACGATGACGAAAGGAAGAATGGTCGGTTACGGCGACAATATTTACCAACCAGACGAAGGTGGCAATTGGACACAAATACCATCTCACCATAGTTTAGCAAATGGCGCCGAGAACCTTTATAATAAAAACAAAGATACCAGCTCGAACCACGTATTAATCTCAGATCAATATGTTTATTGGGGTGGTGATGGTCCGTCAGTCCCGAATTATCTTAGAGACTTTGAGGGTGTTGATTTATGTGCTCCTACTCAGGGCCACATCAGTGCCAAAATTTTTCCTGAGATGGCCGATGCTGTTTCTGAATTTTTGGACGGGCTCGGAAAACCGAGGATAAGAGGAAGGCCTGCGAGATGGTCTAAATCTGCAGATCAATGCTGAATTGAGCGCCTGCCTTATTCATACTTTTACTCCTCCCCTATCCTAAGCGCCGCAATAAACGCCTCCTGCGGGATGCTCACATTCCCATATTCACGCATCCGGGCCTTGCCCTTCTTCTGCTTCTCCAGCAGCTTCTTCTTGCGCGATATGTCGCCGCCGTAGCACTTGGCCGTCACGTCCTTGCGCATGGCGGCGATGGTTTCGCGGGCGATGACTTTGCCGCCGATCGCGGCTTGGATCGGGATTTTGAACAGATGGCGGGGGATCAGGTCTTTGAGGCGTTCGCACATGCCGCGACCGCGCGTCTCCGCCGTGCCGCGGTGGACGATCATCGATAGCGCGTCGACCGGTTCGGCGTTGACGAGGATGCTCATCTTGACGAGATCACCTTCGCGATAGCCGATCTGGTGATAGTCGAAGCTGGCATAACCACGGCTGATGCTCTTGAGCCGGTCGTAAAAATCGAACACCAC
>NZ_JBJXFW010000013.1:0-3518 GCF_046154385.1 Sphingorhabdus sp.
GCATCATGTGCGACAGCACCGGTGCAGAAGGCGCCAGTTCGACGATCTGGGGATGCACCAACCCGGCCAAGGACACAGGCACCGTCGTGTGCACCGGATGGGCATTTGGCAAGACCGGAATGTACGCCGGTAAACGCGGAGCGATGACCTTCGTCGGCGTCAATGGATCAGGCAGCGGCACCGGCAACTGGACGAAGTAATTACAATCAGCAATAATATGAGGGTCGCCGCGTCCATTATGGCGCGGCGACCTTTTTTGTGGGCGGAACCGGGGCTGCCTGCCCCCAGGCAGCCCGCGCCCTTCACATCGACAGTTGCAGGCGGTTGCGGCCGGCGTTTTTGGCGGCGTAGAGGGCCATGTCGGCGCGGCTTAACAGGGTGTCGAGCGTTTCGTCCGGGCGGCTGATGGCAAGGCCGAAGCTCGCCGTCACATAGATCAGCCCCTGCGGCGTGATGAGCGGCATGGCCTCCAGCTGCAGGCGCATCGCCTCGATATGCGCCTGTGCCGCTGTTGCCGCCGCACCGCGCTCATCATGGGGGATCGCGAAGAGCAAGCCGAACTCCTCCCCGCCCAAGCGGGCGAGCAGGGCCTCTTTGGGCGCGGAGCTGCGCAGCACCTCGGCGGCATGCTTCAACGCATTGTCGCCCCCGGCATGGCCGATCCGGTCGTTGATTTTCTTGAAATGGTCGATGTCGATCATGGCGAGCATCTGGCTGCTGCCCGAGCCCAACCGCGCGGTGGCGGCATCGACAAAGGACCGGCGGTTATGGAGCGCCGTCAACGGATCAAGATGCGCCAGCTTGTCGAGCCGCTCATTCGCCTTTTTCAGTTTCCAGCTTAAGAACGCGACAAAGCCGTAGGAGGGCGGGGCGACCAGCATCGGAATGATGAACGCCACCATCATGGTCGTGGCATAATCGGCGGTCCCGCTGATCTGGAAACTGATATGCGTGGCAACCAGCGACGCGATAACGGAAAAGGCAACAACGCCCAGCCCCGTCAAAACCAGCCTCAATTTGGTCGCCGCGATATTCATCTCATCCATAAAACCTATAAACGACCGCCCGCGCCTATCTTTGATAGGGGAGGCGGATGTTTATGATGCAGGGGGATGGGTTAAGATTTTGGGTGGTTTGGGGAATGTCGAGACAAATGATACCCAATTAGCCGAGTTCTGTTTGGATTCAAAACAATCCGCAGGTCAAAACGTAAGCGCAACGGATTTCAGGTGGTGTTGCACTTTCAGAAGCTCAAAACTGATGAAACGAATGTAGTTTTGTAGCCAGAAGTTCGGCTGCCCCAAAATCAGCTGCATTAGGTTCTCGAATGTTGCCATGCGCGATATCATCGCGAGCCTTTTTAAGCCGAGCAAAAGTTTCGACATCTTCTTCAGAAATGTGCCTCCACACGAAAAGTGCGCACCACAAGAACCGATCCCTAAGGTTTGGCCATTTTTTCACTTCTCGAAGAAAAGATAAGTCCTTCATCCACGATTTCGCTCGTTTGCCGGAAAGCTGATTTACACACTGCTCGTGGTCGATTGCGCCGAACGATGAATGCGTGGCTATCTCGATCGATAAGAAAAAGTATAAAAACCTTTTCAGCGCGTCTTTTTCGATCAAAGCTAGGTGAAAGAAGGACGCCGATTTGCTGTCGACTTTGGGCAGGATGCCTGAAACATGTTTTAGCGCTTTTCGGATCGAAGAAGCATTCCACCCGGACGAGGTGTTGGCGGAAGCAGTTAGGTCGAGACGCATGTCGAGCACGGTCTCACCAGAAGGCGTTATGCCGAAAGTAGTTTTGTCGACTTGGACAAGTCCCGGCAATGGGCGACCATTTTCAAACAGTGAACAACTCAGACTCGTTACAATTGAGGGCAACAGCTTGTTTGCCAGCTTCTTGATTTCTATTTTCGCATCATAGAATGTGTCATAGGTATGGACCGTTTTTCCGTCACGACGGAAATGCCGCAAATTCTGCGTATGGGATTCCGTTGGGCCTAAATGAATAACAACGTAAGGTGGTTTGCAGTTCTTCTCTTTCTGCCATTCGTCTTCGTTGTCCGCATAGCTGTCACTGAGCATCTTACGGCAAATTCCATTGACGCTATTCCCGACACCGACTTGTATGGCGTTACCATCCAGCTGATAAGTCTGAACAATCAATGCACCTTCGTCCACTCGAATGCCTTTGATGTGGAAAACGTGCAGTCCATGAAACTTGGCGGTCAACGCCATGTTTTTACGGGCTTTTTCGAACCCCATCGCTTCGATTACAAGATCAGATACCCAAACCATTTGAGCACATTGGAGCAGTTTGAGTCCTTTCGCAACTCACCCCAGCCTTACCAACGCCTCATCCAGCGCCTGCAAAAACCTCGACCGGTCGGCTTTGGCAAAGGGTGCGGGGCCTCCGGTGATGCCGTCCATTCCGGCGCGCAGGTCGGCCATGATAAAACGGGTGGCGATGGCGCTGCCGATGGAGGCGCTGGTGAACGGCTTGCCATTATTGCCGATGACGACCGCCCCTGCCTTCAGGCAGCGGTCCGCCAGCAATATGTCGGCGGTGACCACGATGCTCCGCCCGTCCGCCTGCTCCGCAATCCAGTCATCCGCCGCGTCGAAACTGTCCGATACGATATGCCGGGTGATCAGCGGATGGTCAGGCAAGCGAAAGCGCGCATTGCTGACCAGCACGACGGGCACGTTGCGGCGATATGCGACTTTGTAAATCTCCTCCTTCACCGGACAGGCGTCGGCATCGACCAATATGCGGGGTGATAAGGGAGGCGAGCTATGGGGCAGGGGATGGGGGCTGTCGGCGGTCATTAACACACAGCTATATAAGGCCGACGCCCGATCCGGATCATCGGCGTCCGTCACGCATAATAAGTGCACGCCATCTGCCGCGATGCGCGCGGACAGGCCTTCGACTTTCACGATGGGCTCCAGCGGCTGAATATTGCGCACATTGAGGTCGGCGTCGAGCTCCACGATCGCCGCGCCGAACAGCGCGCCGTCTGCATAGCTGTTGTCGGTGGCTTCGGCGACGGCGGAGAGCAGGATGCGGCCCCCGTTTGGCTCCTCCGTGTCCAATCGGTATGCGTCTGTGACGGTCAACGGAACGCCCGCGCAACTCGGCAGCGTCAGCGTAGCGCACAGCCTGGCAGAGACCGCTCCGCCTTCCAGAACCGCGGCCAGCGGCACCTCCAATATGTGCGAGGCGGGATGAGTCATCGTGCCGCGATTGAACAGCAGGAGATGGTCACCGCGCAGCACGACCCCTTCCAGATTGACCTCGGGCACCAGCGGGGCGATTGCGGAAAAGAGCGGTTTCAGATCTAACAGATGAACTTCGGCGGGTGCGCCTATGTTCGGCAGGTCGATGATCGCGCCGCGCATCCGGCGCGCCTTCGATCCGGAGCCGAGCGCCAGCAGGCGGATGGCCCGTCCGTCGGGCAGCTTTGGATCGGGAAGCGCCAGCAGGATTTCAAAATCGGGCTTCATTTTTTTGCGTT
>NZ_JBJXFW010000026.1:0-8663 GCF_046154385.1 Sphingorhabdus sp.
CTCCCGCTTGCGGGAGAGGATAGGAAGACTTGCGAGCTCGCTCGCTAGTCGAACTTGGTGAGGGCCCTCACCGCTGCGACTAGGCAATAAATTGCCAAGTCTCGCTGCCTCTCCCGCAAGCGGGAGAGGGAAAATCAAACCCGTTCGATGATCGTGACGTTGGCTTGCCCTCCGCCTTCGCACATGGTTTGTAGACCATATTTGCCCTTACGCGTTTCCAGCGCATTCAGCAGTGTCGCCATCAATTTGGTACCCGACGCACCAAGCGGATGGCCCAATGCAATGGCACCGCCATGCACGTTAATCCGCGAACGGTCAGCGCCGATGTGCTTCAGCCACGCCAACGGCACAGGCGCGAAAGCTTCGTTGACCTCATATAAGTCGATATCTTCGATTTTCATTCCCGAACGCTGCAACGCACGGTCGGTTGCGAACAAGGGTTCTTCAAGCATGATAACCGGATCACCCGCGGTGACCGTCAGATTGACGATCCGTGCGCGCGGGGTCAAACCGTGGTCCTTCAGCGCCTTTTCCGACACGATCAGGACCGCCGACGAACCGTCACAAATCTGGCTGGCATTGGCCGCGGTTATCGAACCGCCTTCCTGCAGCAATTTAACGCCTGACAGACTTTCAAAGGTCGCATCATAGCGAATACCTTCGTCGCTGTTGTGGATCATGTTTCCTTCCGGCGTTTCGATTTCAATGCCAACTATTTCATTGGCAAATAGTCCGGCCTCGGTTGCAGCGATCGCTTTCTGGTGCGATTCCAAAGCGAACTGATCAAGATCCGCGCGCGAAAAGCCATGCTTTTTCACAAGCATTTCAGCGCCCATGAACTGGCTGAACATGATGCCGGGATAGGCTTCTTCGAGCCGGGGGCTTTTATATGTTCCAAGGCCTTCTTTTTTGAAAAGCATCGATGTCGACCCCATCGGAACACGGGTCATGCTTTCAATACCGGCGGCCAACACAATATCCTGTGTCCCGGACATCACCCCTTGCGCGGCAAACATCATCGATTGTTGAGAAGAACCGCATTGGCGATCAATGCTGACCGACGGAATCGAATTGGGCATTTTGGAAGCCAGCACGATATTGCGACCAACATCGCCTGCCTGCTCACCGCCCATCATGACGCAGCCCATGATGACATCTTCGATCGCCGCGGGATCAAAGTCGTTGCGGTCGGCAATCGCATCCAAGACAGCAGCGCCTAAATCTACAGGATGTATCCCGGCGAGTTTTCCTCCGCGCCGTCCACCAGCGGTCCGGACCGCATCAACAATATAGGCATCCGCCATCTTCACTCTCCTGTGGGTCAAAATTTAATCAGACGATTAAACTTTGACCCAAGAGAGTCAAGTTGAGATTGTCATCCTTCGCCCTGGTACAAAGGCGTATGGGGGTTAGGCCGCTTCGCGTGCGATCGTGATGACTTGCGGATAGGTGAATTCGAGCAGGCCTTCCTCACCCAATTCAGCACCAAAGCCGGACTGCTTATGTCCGCCAAAGGGGGCATTGGGCGCAAGATGCATCGATTCATTGATCCACACCGTACCGGTTTCCAATTGTTCCGCCACCGCAACAGCCGCTTCTGGATTGCTGGTCCAAATGGAGCCAGCCAACCCGTAATCCGACGCATTGGCGCGGCTGATGACTTCGTCGACAGTCGCAAATTTCATCAGCGGCATGACTGGACCAAATTGTTCTTCCGCCACGATGCGTGCATCTTCAGGTGGATTGTCGAGGACAGTTACCGGCACGAAATAGCCGGGGATCGAAGGATCATGGTCGCCTCCAACAAGGAATTTATAGCCCTTGTCCTTGGCATCGGCGATCAGTTCCAGAACGCGTTTATATTGTTGTTTATTCTGGATCGGACCAATTGCTGTGCCCTGTTCGGCACCGTCGCCCACTTTTACGGCACTGGCATAAGCGGCAATTGCGGCCGACAGTTCGTCATAGATATCTTCATGAATATAGATGCGTTTTGCTGCAATACAGACCTGACCCGCGTTGTAAAAGCTCGCCCAAAACAGCTTTTCCGCAACCTTGGCAACATCCGCATCGGGCAGCACAATCGCAGCATCGTTTCCGCCCAATTCCAGCGTGATCCGCTTAAGATCCTTCGACGCCGACTCCATCACCCGCTTGCCAGTGGCAGTCGAACCGGTGAACGTGATCTTGTCGATGTCGGGATGGGACGTCAGCAACGGTCCCAGTGCATCGCCGCCGGTGATGATATTCAAGACGCCGGGCGGAAAAACGCCGGCGATCAATTCAGCCATTCTAAGGGTGGCCAGCGGCGTGAAAGGCGAAGGTTTCAACACCATGGTGCAGCCCGACAACAAGGCAGGCACGATTTTCTGTACCGCCATTAACACCGGAAAATTCCACGGCACGATACCACCAACAACACCCACAGGAACGCGGCGCGTCCGGCTCAGACGCTTTTCGCTGTCTTCGCTGATTTTTTCATCGAGATTCAACATCGGCAACGCACGGGTCATGCCGACGCAACCGGCAATTTCGCTGCCCGCCTGCATATGCGGTTTGCCTTGTTCGCTGGTCAAAAGGCGCATCAGTTCATCGCTGTTCGCCTTTATGGCGTCCGCCATTTTGGCAAAACAGGCGCGGCGTTCTTCAACACTGGTTTTCTTCCAGGCGGGAAACGCGGCGCGTGCTGCCGCCACTGCTTTGTCCAGCTCGGCCTGACCGCAATCGGGGACCTGCCCGATAACCTGTTCATTGGCAGGGTTCACGACATCGATCCATTTGTCGCCTGCGACCAATTCGCCGTTGATCAGGTTCTTATATTGGGTGGTCATCAATTCTCTCCTCATGAGTCTCTCGACTTATATCATCATATTGCGGGAATACCGAAACTAGACTTTGTCCTGTTTCGCCCAATATTCGTCGCGTAAAAGCCGCTTGTAAAGCTTGCCCGTGTCGTGGCGAGGCAGTTCTTCCCTGAAATCGATCCGCCGCGGAATTTTGATACCCGATAGCTTTTCACGGGCATAAGCGGTCAATTCGTCACGCAAGGCATCACCTGCATCTGCCATGTTCAGTGGTTGGACAACCGCAATAACCTCTTCTCCCATTTCATCATGCGGCCCGCCGATTACCGCAACATCCTGAACCTTGGGATGGGCGACAAGATGATTTTCGATTTCCTGCGGGTAAATATTTACGCCACCCGATATAATCATAAAGCTCTTGCGATCCGTAAGGTAGAGATAACCCTCCTCGTCCAATCGGCCGACATCGCCCAATGTGGTCCAGCCATGCTTGTTCGTAGCGCTCTTCGTTTTTTCAGGGTCGTTATGGTAGCTGAACGACGCCTCGCTTTCGAAAAAGACCGTGCCTTCCTGACCTGCTGGAACATCGTCTCCATTTTCATCGCAGATATGCATGATCGAATTCAGTGCGCGCCCCACGGACCCCTTGTGCGTGAGCCACTCTTCGCTTGAAATGAAGGTAATCCCCTGCCCTTCGGTACCGGCATAATATTCGCGCAGCACTGGTCCCCACCATATAATCATCGCTTCTTTGATCGGTATCGGACAAGGCGCTGCCGCATGAACTGCGGTTTCCAGCGACGACACATCATATGTGTTTCGCACATCATCGGGCAGTTTGAGCATACGGGCAAAATGCGTCGGGACCCATTGGCTGGCATTGATCTTATACTTCTGGATCGCCGCCAGAGCCGCTTCGGGATCAAATTTTTCCATGACGACCACGGTCCCGCCCAACCGGTGGACCGCAATGCACCACCGCAATGGCGCGGCATGATAAAGCGGTGCGGGCGATAAATAGATACTATCACCCGAAAAGCGGAACGCCATGGCGGCCAAACCGGATAATGAATTAGGTGATGCAATATCCGGGTCTTCCGGCAATGGAAAACGCACGCCTTTAGGCTGGCCGGTTGTCCCCGAACTATACAACATATCGGTTCCGGCGCGCTCGTCCGCAATGGGCGTTTTCGGCATGGCGGACAGGGCAGCGGCATAATCTGTCCAACCGGCATGGGGGCTGCCTAATATATACCGTTTCACCGGGCTTTGCAGTTGATCAAGAGTCGCACCCAGATAGGACGATGCGAACAGCGCCTTTGCCCCGCTGTCGTTCAGGATATAGTCCATTTCCGACGCCGTAAGACGGCAACTGATCGCGACATAAATCAGACCGGCCCTTTGCGCGCCCCAGACCAGATCGAAAAACTCTGCCCTGTTATCGAGGCAGAATGCGACCGTATCGCCATGTTGCAATCCTATCGAGCGGAACAGGTGCGCCCATTGGTTCGATCGTTCATCCAGTTCCCGGTAGGTAATCGTCTCACCCGATCCCGCCATAATGACCGCGGGCTTGTCGGGATTTGCGGCAGCATGGACGACGGGATGCCCCATGATTATTCCCCTAACCATTTCGGTTTGCGTTTCTCCGCAAATGCCAGCGCGCCTTCACGCGAATCTTTTGACGTAAAGACCGGTCCGCAAATTTCGTTCTGCTTCTTCCACATTTCGGTCGATGTCCAATCCGGTCTTTCATTGATAACACGTTTGGTAGCAATCAGCGCCAGCGGCCCGTTTGCGGCTACCTTTGCCGCCAGTTCCAAAGCGGCGTCGATGGCCGCGCCTTCTGTCAGCCGGTTGACGAAACCGATTTCATAGGCCCGCTGCGCAGAAATAAAGTCACCGGTAAGCGCCAGTTCCATTGCCATACGTTTGCCGATAATCAAAGGCAGCGTCAACAGGCCTCCTGCAGCCGCAACCAAGCTGCGCTTGACTTCAGGGATACCAAATTGGGCCTTATCATTGGCCACCAGCAGATCACACGCAATGGCGATTTCCATACCGCCTGCCAAAGCATATCCCTCAACTGCGCCGATTAGCGGCTTGGCAGGCGGGGATTCGATAAATCCGGCAAAGCCTTTGCCCTTGATGCTAGGCAATTCGCCACGCAGAAACGCTTTCAGATCCATCCCCGAACAAAATGTCCCGCCAGCGCCGGTAATGATGCCAGCATTAAGGCTCTTGTCACTATCGAGCTGCTCCATCGCTGCGGCGACACCTTGCGCCACTGCTTGATTGACGGCATTCTTGGCTTCGGGCCGGTTGATCGTAATAATCAGGACGCCGTCCTGCACCTGCGTCAGCACTTCACTCATTGTATTCCTTTCACTTCAGCCACGTTTCCCGTTCGTGTCGAGCATCGTCGAGACACCGTTAAGGCGCGCAAGACGGATGGGTGTCTCGACTGCGCTCGACACGAACGGGAGAGGTAGCGCGGCATCACCGCCCCTTGGGCAACCCAAGTACATGTTCGCCGATGATGTTCTTTTGGATCTGGCTGGTCCCGCCGCCAATGGTTGCGGAAAAGCTGTTGAGATAGGCACGGTGCCAATAGCCATCATCGACAGCATTTTCATCACCGACATAATAGCCTGCACGGCTGCCCTGAAACTGAAGCGAAAATTCGGTCAGTTCGCGGATCAGTTCGGTCCGCGCCAGCTTGTTCATCAATGCCAATCCCATGGGCCGGTCGCTGGTCAACGGCGCCATCCGGCGGCGCTGATTATTGAGATTGAGGGCCTGAATTTCAATCATATAGTCAACAAGCTTGTCACGCATGACAGGATCGTCAAGCACAGGCTTACCGCCGCGCTTTGCCGTTCGCGCCATGTCGACAACGCTCATCACATCCATTTCCTTGACGAAATATCCGCCCACCGGATTGACCTTCGCGCCGCGTTCATATTCCAGTGTTTTCATCGCGACCATCCAGCCCTGCCCCTCTTCGCCGACAAGGCCCGAGGCAGGGATACGCGCATCGGTAAAGAAGCACTGGGTAAAACCATATTCGCCGGTCAGTTTTTTCAACCGCCGTGTTTCCACACCGGGAATCTTCATCGGCGCCAGGAAAAAGCTGAGCCCTGCATATTTGCTCGGGCCATCATTCGAAGTCCGCGCGAGCAGGATCATATAATCCGCGCGGTCACCTAGCGAGGTCCAGATTTTCGATCCGTTGATCACATATTCGTCGCCATCACGCACAGCCTTGGTCTGCGCGGAACCTAGATCCGATCCATGCTCGGGTTCGGAAAAGCCCTGGCACCAGATTTCTTCAGCACTCAGCATCGGCTTGATATAGCGCCGCTTGTCCTCTTCCCGGCCGATGTCGAGCAACAAAGGTCCGGTCCACCCGTTGGCAATGGCATTGATCATGATCGGCGCATCATGCGATTTCATGATACGCGTGGCGATCCGCTGATATTCCGGGTGCATGCCATAGCCACCATATTCGGTGGGCCAGCTCATGCCGAAATAGCCAGCCTCATATACCTTGCGCTGCCATGCGCGCAGAAAGTCGAACTGCTGGTCGGTCGACACTTCCATAAAGGTCAGCGGCAACATGAATCCGGGGTCGCGCACCGTGTTCTCGGCGAACCAGGCGTCGCATTGCTTCTCGAAATCCGCAAGTTCTTGTGGGCTTGGTTTGCTCATGGCTGATTCCTCTCTGCATGTTTAATTGCGCGATTAAAGATTGGAATGCAAGAGCGTGAAGCATCAAAATACAATGTAAAAGAGACGGGAGAAGGGGAGATGTTCGTATAATCTCGACGGGACGTCTCTCCCTCTCCCGTCTCTTTTACTTTTCAGGTCCGCTTGAACGGCCCCATTTCGCCCAGAAACTCGATCTCGCGTTCCATGGCTTGTGTCTCGCGCTCCAGAAAATCGGAAACCGCCGAACGAAAGCCGCCATTGGCAATATAGTGCGCAGAATAGGTCGGGACCGGCTCATAACCCCGCGCCAGCTTGTGTTCGCCCTGCGCCCCGGCTTCGACACGCGGCAGACTATGGGCGATCGCATAGTCGACGGCCTGATAATAGCAGAGCTCGAAATGGAGAAAGGGGACGTCACGGGTGCACCCCCAATAGCGGCCATAGAGGCACTCGGGACTGGCGAAGTTCAACGCACCGGCAATGGGCGTGGCGCCATCATAGGCAAGGAACAGGATAATGCTGTCCTTCATGCTGTCGCCAATGATGTCGAAAAATGATCGCGTAAGATAGGGTCGCCCCCATTTGCGTGCGCCGGTATCCTGATAGAAAACCCAAAAGGCGTCCCACATTTCGGCGGTGATATCCGTCCCCGAAATTTGCTCAATCCGAACAGATGCCTGCGCCGCCGCCCGCTCCTTGCGGATTGCCTTGCGTTTGCGCGAGGACAATTCCCCCAGAAAATCGTCAAAACTACCATAGCCGCGATTTTGCCAGTGGAATTGCGTACCGATGCGAACAAGCCAGCCCGCCGCCCGATAATATTCCAGCTCGGATTCGTCGACAAAGGTCGCATGGGCCGAGGACAGACCATTTTGGTCGACCACGGTTTCCGCAGCCGCCAGCAGCGATGCCGCTTGCAGCGGATCGCGCATCAATAGCCTTGGACCCGGCACCGGCGAGAAGGGCGCCGCTATTTGCAGCTTTGGATAATAACGTCCGCCCGCCCGTTCGAAGGCATCAGCCCAATGGTGGTCGAACACATATTCGCCCTGGCTATGCGTCTTCAGATACGCAGGAAGAGCTGCCGCAGGGGTGTCCGCCGCATCTCGGATAATGATGGGGGCGGGCGACCATCCCGTACCCGGGCCAACGCTACCCGATTCCTCCAGCGCCGACAGGAAGGCGTGGCTGACAAAGGGGTTACCGCGCGGGTTGAGCGCATCCCAAGCGGCAGGCGCGATATCGCTGACCCGGCTCAACAGTTCGGCAGTAACCTCAGACATAGCCCACCCAAAACCGTTCGCATCGAGCGCAGTCGAGATGCCATGAGGGAGTGCGCGCCTTCCGGGTGTCTCGACTGCGCTCGACACGAACGGAAATGAAGGGCGCCATTAAATCGCGCGCACCTTTACAACACAGTCAATTTCAACGGTCGCATCGCGCGGCAGAACAGGTACCGATACCGCTGCACGCGCGTGTTTTCCGGCATCGCCGAACACCGCCTCCATCAAGTCGGACGCGCCGTTTGCGACCTCCGGTTGGTCGGTAAATTCAGATGTCGATGCGACAAAGACACCTAGTTTGACGATCCGCTCGACACGGTCCAGATCCCCGCCCAATGCCTTTTTCATCTGCGCGATCAGCATGATGCCACAAGCCCGGGCAGCAAGCTGGCCATCGGCCAAACTACGCGCATCGCCAACTTTTCCGGTAATCACCTTGCCGTCGACAAAGGGCAATTGCCCGGACACATAAAGCATCCCCTCCGCTTCGACCGTTGGCACATAAGACGCAACAGGGGCCGCAGGTTCGGGCAAGATGATTCCCAATTCGGCAAGTTTTTCTTCAATCATGATAGTCCCTTTTCCAAAGCAGGTGCGACCGCATTTGCCACCAGTTTTTCCCGGATCCAATGTTCTGCGTCCGCCCATCGGTCCAAACGTGCATGCGCGGCCTTGGAAGACTTTACCCGTTCCCACAATAATGGCTCACCGACAAAATGCAGCCGCCAGACGTCGGGGAAATGCTCCTCCACCGAATCATGCTGATGCCCCAGATCATCAACAAAAACCGCAACGCTCGGTTTATATGTGTCCAGAATTCGGCCCAGTGCCTCGCCCTTGCCGCCCTGATTGGTATAGACCGGCG
>NZ_JBJXFW010000039.1:0-26963 GCF_046154385.1 Sphingorhabdus sp.
CCACCGCTTGCGCGGATGGCTTTGAGTGTTTTGCGTTCATCTTCGTTCCTTACAGTCACTACGATGAACCCAAAACACTCTCCTATTTTATGCAGCCAGTGTGTCTATTGAATGCTGACGGGGGACAACACAGACCGCCATAGACTTTCCGGTGGTAAGTCTTGATGTATCGATCCGCTAATCAAACCCGGATCGATCTAAATACTTGAATCAAACGCAGGGTCGGTGTTAATGAACCGGCCCTGCATTTGACTTTAGATATTCGATAATGTCGTCAATATGTGATAGGAACCTCCATATTGAAATTTTGGATGTTGTCGATATCTATATTAAAATTATCCTAGTATTAGATGATGAACTTGTCATCACTTGGACAACTCCACTGAAGTGCAAACATAAGGCAGAGTAGGTGTCATATGATCTCAGGACAGTCAGGGCGATACGACCTTAGCGCAGCCAGCGCAGGCCGTTTGATCCGCTTTCACGGTAGCGATGAGTCCGGCCAGTGGCTGGTAAATGATGTCATTTCCGTTGCCGGGACAACAATCGATACCGTAAAATTCGTGAGGGTCGGCGAGCAGGAAGGTGCGGCGCGTGATCGCTGGACACTTAGCGCTTTTGTCAGCAACTTGCGCTACACCACGTCTGAAGAGCGCCGGGCGCTGCAGGACCGGCAAAGTAGCCTAAGTAGAAGTGGCAATCGATGTGCCGTGCTGATTCCGATCCGCAAATCGGCCGCGTGGTGGATGCTCGCGCAAGATGAGCGTCGTGCAATTTATGCCCGGTCGAACCACACGCCTATCGGCCTCGACTACCTCCCGGCAATTGCACGTCAGTTGCATCACTGCCGCGACATTGGCGAACCGTTTGATTTTTTGACCTGGTTCGAATTTGCTGAGGGCGACACCGAGCGGTTCAGCGAACTGCTTAAACGGCTGCGCGACACCGAAGAATGGACATATGTTGATCGCGAAGTCGAAGTTTGGCTGACCGCCGCCTAGTCCACTTAGGGTGATCGTTTAGCGCAGCAGCTGTGCGATCCGGTCCTTGAGCACCGGCAACAGCTCACTCTCAAACCACAAGTTCTTGCGCATCCAGCCGGTGCTTCGCCACGAAGGATGTGGAAGTGGAATCTGCGCCGGCCCGAAAGTGGTAAAGTTGCGAACTCGCTCGGTCAGCGAGTGACTCTTGGCTTCTGGCAGATAGCGTTCTTGCGCGTAGCTGCCGACCAGTAAAGTGAAGCGTTCAGGTGGTAATTCCGCCATAACCCTTTCGTGCCACAGCGGCGCACATTCGGGTCGCGGCGGCAGATCCCCGCTGGTTCCGGTGCCAGGATAGCAAAAACCCATAGGTACGAGCGCTATCCGCGTCGGATCATAAAAGATTTTCGATGTAAGTCCTGTCCATTCACGGAGCCTCTGGCCGCTCGCATCGTCCCAAGGAATGCCGCTTTCGTGCACCCGAGTTCCGGGCGCTTGACCAATAATGACGATCCGCGCCGTTCTACTGAACTGTACGATCGGACGTGGTCCCGCAGCCAAGTGAGGCGAGCAATGAACACAGGAGCGGATTTCACTGATTAAACTGGTCATGGTCCCTTTGCATTTGGTGGTGAAACGCTTTGCAGATAAGCAATAATATCGCGTCGATCTACTGCGTGACTGACTGTCGTAAACATCTTGCTGCCGCGGGCCATCTGCTGCGGCCCTTGAAGCCACTGGTTAAGCCGCGCGGGTGTCCAAATGCCTCCAAGCGCTTTGACACCAGTCGAATATGCGTAGCCGGTCACAGCACCGGGTCGTCGCCCAACAACCCCGCGATGCAGTGGTCCGATGCGATTGGCGTCAAGAGAGTGACACCCCCCGCATTTGGCCTCGTACAATACCTTTCCGGCAATTGGATTGCCAATCGGCAAAGTTTTCTTAGTTTGCGCCGTTGCCGCAGAAACTAAGAAAATTGCAGCCAGCAAAGGCAGTGCTACCTCCCTTACCATATGCCCCACCTATCCAAACAGGAAGGTTTGTGACGGAACAGCGTTGCCGAGCGCATTGTTCAACACGGCCCAGTGGACCGCTTCATCAGACGCCAACTGCGCGAAAAGTTTCGCGGTCGAACGGTCTTTAATGGCCGAAATCTGTCCAACATAGGCGTTTGCTGCGCCCTGTTCCAGACGAGTAGCTAGAGCCACCACGTCGCCTTGCGACTTGAGTTCACCGAGATTGAGCGCCGCGACATACTCTGCATCGGTTTTCTGTTCGACCGGCTTGCCGCCAGCTTTAATGATCAGGTTGGCCAGTGCGTCACGGTGACCTTGGTGATGGCCTAGGAAAACAAGTGCGATCTTGAGCACATCTGGCGTAAGGAGTCCGCTCGCGCCCGCAATCATGTAAGCCGCGATCCCTTCATGTTCCAAGGCTAATGCACCCTGCAACACGCCAATGTCGCCCTTGCCGACACCGTTCGCGTTACGAGCTGCGTGGACGGGTGAGCTGCCCACCGCGACCAAACCGACCCCCGCAAGGGCAACTCCCGTGTTCTGCAAGAAATTGCGACGGCTCGCGCTTTGCTCAGAATGTTTCATAGTTCCATTGTCCTCCAGTTTGCATCTGGGTGAATGGTTGCTGCTGGATCATTCAGTGGCAAACAAATACCAATCTAATGGGTCAATTGGCAAAATAATTGGGTCAATCAGCAAATTTCAGGCATCCATGCCGCTCTCTCGCCTCTCTCGCGGTGCGCGTCCGAATCGCGCCCGGAAGGCTCTGCTGAACGCCGCAACGGAGCGGAACCCGACCTCCCCCGCGATGACTTTTACGGGTTGTTTCCCATTTCCAAGATACCACAGCGCCCGTTGCAAGCGCCATTCTGCGACATAAGCCATCGGACTGCTGCCCACTAGTTCCCGGAAGCGCTCGGAAAACCTAGTGCGGGACATGCCAGCCGTTTGCGCCAGACTATCGACCGTCCAATTTTTTGTGATATTCCCATGAATGGCTGCAAGGGCACGCCCGATCTGATGATCGTTGACGGCGACCATAATCGGGGTCTCACCACCAAGCTGGGTCAGGCTTGCCCGCATCACTTCGATAAACAGTATTTCGGACAGCCTGGTGATGCTGGCTGATGCTCCACTTCCGGCGGCAAAAGCACGCCGCACAATCAGGCGCATAACGTCATCGAGCATTGGTTGTGTAGCCCGATCAGCTGCGGAAATATGAAGAATTTCGGGCACGGCGTGGAGTACTTGATGGTCAGCACCCTCGGCAAAGTCAAAATGCCCACACACCATCTGGCAAGTCTTGTTTGCCGCGCCTTTACCCACAACGAACGGCCCCTGTCCCTCGAATCTGGCCTTGGTCATCAGATCACTAAGCGGGCGGCAGTCGCCGCTTGGATCGCTGGAAAGCAGATGCGACTCGCCGTTGGGCACAAACACGAGGTCTCCAGGCATAGCGAGCAAGTTTGTACCGTTCTTGAGCCTAACGTAGCACTGTCCCTGAATGATCAAATGAAAGCGCGCAGCGCGACGAAACTGTGGCACTTCGATACCAAACGGAGTATGAAATTCAGTCCGAAAGTAGATCGTCGCCTTCATGTCAACTGTATCGAGGATATCGCTTAGTACATCACTCATCGGTTTACCATTTCAGATTGATGTTTGTGGCACGATAGTCATTTAATCTTCGTCTACCGTTCCATTGGGCAAATATGACAGGCCTGCTCATCACACCAGCGGCAAATATGATAAGCGTCAGACCGAGTATTGAACGCCTGTTGGAGCATCTGCTCTAGAATGTCATCCAGAACCTCAACCTGTTGCACTGACAGCGTACTGACAAGCGGATCGAGGGTGGCTGCCCGTTTACGCAAGAGTTGGTGTCGTACAGTTTCCCCACTGGCTGTGAGATACAGTGCAACTGTTCGGCCATCTGTCCCCGGGCGGCGCGTGACTAGCCCCTCTCTTTGTAAGCGATCAACCAACCGAACCGTACCCGAATGGGTAAGGCCCAGCGCCTGACGGAGCAGATCGTTCGACAGGCCTGGTTCATGCCCAATCGTGATCAATGCCCCCGGCGCCTCTCCGCCATGCCCAAGACCACCCTCTACCTCTGCTTTGATCCGATCCACGATCATCAGCGCGAGCGCGCCTAGCAAGTTAGCGGTTCTAAGTGTCGTCATACTGACATCATGTGTGCTTGACACATAAAAATCAACCTGCAATTAATATGTGTGCTACGCACATCTCGATTGCGGGCGGATGAGGAGAATCGTCATTATGGCAAACCAAATCGAGTGGCTGTTGCGGGTAGGCAAGGGAATAATGCGCTACAGTCTGGTTCTGTTCTTCGTCGGGTTTGGGCTCTACAAATTCACATTGGTAGAGGCACTCACGATTGAGCCGTTGATGTCCAACAGCCCATTTTTCAGCTGGCTCTATCCGCTGGTTGGCGTGCAGGGGGCCTCAAATGTGATCGGCGGTCTCGAAATCACGACGGGCGTTCTCATGGCGCTGCGCCGCTGGAGGCCACTTCTGTCGGCAGCTGGTAGTCTGATGGCGGCGGCAGCGCTTTTGTTCACGCTAAGCTTCTTGTTAACCACTCCCAGGCTGACACCCGATTTGCAGGGATTCCTGATAAAGGACCTGACATTACTCGGCGCGGCGCTTTGGACGGCAGGCGAGGCGTTCCTGGCCGGGTCCTTCCGGATTATCGATGAACAGCCTTCGTTGGATGAGCCAGATTCAATGGTTGTGACCACGTGACGATAAAATTAGCAACAAAGAATTTCGGCGCTATTCTCCCCGGAGTGGGCGCGTGTGTTATTTGGTCTGCCTGCAACATTTCAAATAAGGTCGTTTTAGACGCTGGCGTTGCTCCGCTCACTTTGTTGTTTGGACAATTGTTAGTTAGTGCCCCCGTGCTATGGATTGTTGCCTTCGCTCGAAGGCGAAAATTGCCCGTCAGTGGGAAAGGTCGCCTGTTTCGGCTCGGATTCTGGCAGCCCGGCATCGCCTATGGCGCATCTTTTATCGGCCTGACAATGACATCGGTTACGGTTGAAGCGCTGCTATTTTCTGTTGAAACTCTGATGATCATCTACTTCGCATGGGTATTACTCGGGGAACGACCACCGAGCACAACGATAGCCGCTGGTATTCTCGGTTCAGTTGGCGTCGCGCTCGTGACTGGGCTAGGATCTTCAACCAACCTTACTGTTGGCCTGTTGGGTCCGGTTTTGATCCTTATTGGTGTTGCTGGGGCCGCACTTTACAGCGTTTTGATCAAGCGTGAAGTTGAGACACAAAACGCTGTGCCAGTTGTTGCCATTGCTCAATGTGGCGGACTGACCGTCATTGCGCTGGCTTGGCTGATTTGGCCAGATCCCGAGCGATTTGCTAGCCTGACAATGGAAACACTGCTCATAATCGGCGTGTCGGGACTGTTGATGCATTCTCTAGCATTCGTGCTATTTGTGAGACAGCTGGAAACCCTAACAGCAAGCACAGCGAGCCTTCTGCTACTATCGATTCCGGTCATGACGGCAGTGCTCGGTTATGTGCTGCTCGATGAAAGACTTAGTGCGTTGCAAATTGCCGGAGCTACGGTCGTAATGGGAGCGTTGCTTCTTCAAGTCTGGCCGCGCCGAACCTGACGCGAGGAAGAGAGCTTTACTCGGCAGTTCCTGGGGCAGGCAATGGAACAAATTTTTGTTTGGTCCGGACGAATCTGCACAGGGCTTCGCGATCGCTCGTATATTGAAATTCATTGCCCGCCCTTGGCGGCAGTTTTTGTGTATTCGATTTGGTCAGATCATCACCGGTTGTGGATCAAGTGGCTTGCCTTGGAAAGGAGCCACCTTGATGTCTCCTTCCCGCTTGCGGGCCTGGGCAATGTCGTACCCCGCTATTCTTCCATTCAATTACTTCTATTTTCAAAAACACGATATGAGTTGGCGGTTGGAGCGTGATCATCATAACGCATTAACGGCTGCGTTCTGCCATAGGCGCTTATAAAATCTGATGATTTCGAACAATTTTACGCATCAAAAGAGCTAGTTCAGAACGGTGCAAACCGTAACGCGCCGTCCAAGCGAATAACTTCACCATTCAACATTGGGTTCAAGATTATTTGCTCGGCCATCATGGCAAACTCTTTTGGCAGCCCCATCCTGTTGGGATGGGGCACCTGTGTGCAGAGCTCTACGCGGTCTGCTCCCGGCACATCCTTCATTAGCGGTGTGTCAAATATGCCTGGTGCAATTGTGACGACCCGGATTTGCGACCCTGCAAGATCGCGCGCCATGGGGAGCGTCATACCTATTACACCAGCTTTTGAGGCGGCATATGCAATATGTCCTGCCTGACCGTCAAATGCGGCAATTGACGCGGTATTGATGATCACACCGTTCTCTGCGGCGGCTTTGTCCATCTTGCAATAATATGCAAAACGTATGGACATGAGTGCGGTGCCGAACAGGTTCACTTCGACCGTTCTGACAAAAATTTCGAACGGATAGATTTCACGGTTTGCCCGAAGTGTATCCATGCATGGCGCGACGCCTGCACAATTCACAAGAATGGAGGGGGGACCAAATTGGTTTAGCAAAGCTTCCATACTGGCATCGACTTCTTCTACCTTAAACACATTGGTGCACATAAATGCACAGCAGTGATGAGTGGCAATCTTTGCGCCCAACTGTTCATCAATATCAAATATCACAACTTGTGCACCCCGCTCACAAAGCATCGCGACTGTTGCCGCCCCTAAGCCGGATGCCCCACCCGTTACGATTGCAATCTTGCCAGCGATATCCATGCTATTGCCGCATTTCGCTATTGTAACGGGAGCGACCATAGCGGCGCGGTAATGCCGCAGAATGGTAGGCCTTGCTACCGACCGTTATGATATCAAATGGATCTCCCACACATCGGTAGCGTCGGTAGAGGACGCCTTCATGGGTAGATTCCAGGTAGCTGCGGTCGATACTCGGCGGCAGAAATCGATATGAGAGTGGCCCTTCGGGTATTGTGGGCTCAATTTCCTCAAACTCTACACCTTGTAGTTTAGACAGAAGCCATTCCAAAACCTTGAGTTCATAGTCGTCGAGATTTTCCAATTTGTGCTCTGACTGTTTGGCATGCTCGACATTGTCGGTATTTGATGTTTGATCGCCGAGCTTCTGGCGAATATCGAAAACCGTTTTCACAGCCGATGGAACACCGCGGCTTGCATTGTCGGCGACACGCATGATGATCGAGCGCTGACGACTAACCTTCTTCGACTTTCCGTTGACAGTAAGTGTTACGACCTCGGCCATCTCTTCATTAAAGTCAGTCGCAAAGTTGCGTGTGCCTTTCGCACGCCGACCGCGCTTGCGACCGTCGCCCTTTCGAAACTTGCCATGTTCCGGTGGTTTGTTGCGACCTACAAGATAGCTACCGACTGCGTTCCCGTTATCGACAGAAGATTGCGGCGTCTCATCATCAGACATCTTGGTTCTCATTGTTGCTCTGCAGACGCACGCGCGCGACTTCGTCAAACGGCACTCCATCGAGCGTAGCTACCGCCCCTGTTTCCTCCTGAACGCGGCGTAAGATGACGTCGGCATATTTTGGATCAAGCTCGATACCCCTTCCGCGGCGACCAGTGGCAGCGGCGGCGCACAATGTAGTGCCGCTACCTGCAAAGGCGTCCAACACGATGCCGCCGCGCTTCGAACAATCGAGTATAGCGTCGGCCATAAGTTTTTTAGGCTTCACCGTAGGATGATCGGTCAAGTCCTGCATACGGCCGGAACGAAACACATTCGCGCCTGCATATGTCCAAACATTGGTCCGGTAACGACCCCCCTCGCCCAATTTGAAATTGTTGATATGTTGTCCTTCGGAGACCTTGAACGCCAAGATCTCTTCATGCGCAGATCGATAAAATGCGCCTTGCCCCCCATTCGTCTTCGACCAAATTATGAGCTGCTTCCATTCAAGAAACACCCCGGAGGCAGCGTCGACGACGTGTGGCAGTGCGCGCCAATCGGAAAAGACAAAGGCAATGGCGCCGGAACTACAATGCGCGGCAATACACTTGAACGCCGGCCGCAGCAGCGTCATTGCAAATTCCTTAAGGCCAGTTTCGCCTGCGCCCATTAGAAAGTCGGAATGCTTGGTCTGACCATTGCCCGACACATTGTTTTCAATCTTGCAACCATAGGGTGGGTCTGTAGCGACTAACTGCACACGCTCACCTTGCAACAAACGCTCATAAACCGCGGGATCCCGGGCATCTCCAACCACTAGGCGGTGATCGCCTATATCCCAATCATCGCCAAGGCGACAAACACAAGCAACGTCATCGTCCGGCAGCTCGACCTCATCGTCTACCTGTTCTTCCGGATCATCCATTGAGAGAAGAGTTTCGATCTTTAGCGTATCAAGACCTGTCAGTTCCAGCTCATAGCCGATTTCGGCGAGACCGCTGAGCTCGCTTGCCAAAGTTTGCTTCGACCAGCCAGCATGCTCAGCAATCGCGTTGTCTGCAATAATGTAGGCGCGACGATCTGCTTCACTGAGATACTCAAGGCAGATCGTAGGCACCGATTTCATACCTAGCAGCGCGGCAGCCTCGAGACGTCCGTGACCGCACAATACGGTACCATCACCTGCAATGATAATCGGATTGGTCCAACCAAATACCTTGATGCTCTCGGCGATCTTCTTGATCTGGGTTTTGGGGTGTACGCGCGCATTGCCAGCGTAGGGATTCAGTGATGAAACCGGACGGTACTCAATTTTGAGCTGCGCCTTTACTGAAAGATTGGGTTGCATTTTTAGTCTCCGCCGATGGGGCAGAGACTTCAACTAAGCTAATTTTTCGCCCAAGAAAGACCGGGAATTGCTAACCGAGCTTCTCATTCTCGGTCGGATTTATCTTTCAAGGCGCTCTTCTTTTTGCGTTCCTTCAAATTTCGCATCGCGTTCGCCAACTGCCGTTCGGTCATTTGTGGCTCGAAGGTCAGCCAAAAATCCCGCAAAAACTCACCCGCCATCCCGACAAAATGCGGAGAGTCCTCGCCGTTCTTCCAGCGAACGCTTCGGACCTTTTGCTCGGTATAATGTTCGACAGCACCAACCATTTTTTCCAGCGCATCTAATGTCAACGCGGCGCCTGGGGTACCTACTGACTTGGGCGGCGTCCTGCCAGCTAGGCTCCGCGCAACATTTGAGAAATCACGCAACTCTGAAAGAAATGCGTATGGGAAAAAGCTATCGCGATTTAATACGTCCGGCACATGTTCGCGAGATTTTATCAGCTCCACCATGAATTCGGTTCGGAGCTCGCCGATCCCTGAAAAAAGCTCATCGGCCCGCGTTGCCAACACGAGCAAGAGTTCACGAGATCGCGCAAAATCCGATCCACCCTGATTTTTGTTGATGGAATAGAACATGAGGATTTCGTAGCAAACGTTGTGGAGCTGATTTGCGTCAGCTGGCTCAAGTGAAAGCGTATCGCATAATTCCCAGAGACGAACTTCTCGTGCAGTAGCGCGATCAATCTCAGGATCAGCTTGCTCCACAACCTCTACCTCAACGCCCCAATCGATGTTATTGCCCGCTTGTCCCATGTCGTACTCTAATCACCCAATCAGGCTAGGAGCGTTCCCAGCAATGCGATTGTAAATTCCCATACATTTTTAAGTACGTCAGCAAAGAAAACCCAAAAATTGGCTGATACTGGCGTCATATACCCGATTAAAGTTAAGGGTTCGCGGGCAATATTCCCACTACTTTCCCATATTTATGGGTAACCTGCACTGAGACGGGTTAAATTGGGACTGCGTGGCGCACCATAGCTTAACCCTTATTGTGAAACCGCTTCCTATGGGAAGTCGATAAAACAGTGTGCCGCGTGGGTCTGCATGTTTAAGCTTATGGTGTTGAGTTTGACAACATCGGATCGCGAATAAACTCTTCAATAAGGTGGTCCAGCAGCGCCCTGGTTTTGGCCGAGACAAAGCGACCCGATGGCAAGACGGCGTGGATGGGCATCGGTGCGAGTTCAAAATCCGGCAATACAACTTCCAGATCACCGGTTGCCAATTCCCGTTCAAACAACCAACGGGCGTTCGCGGCAACTCCTATTCCTGCCAAAGCAGCAGCACGAAGCCCGTGGGGGCTGTCGGCACGAAAGTTGCCCGTAACCATCGCGACTTCGCCACCGACGAATTGCCAGCGGCTACCCGTGCTCAACAGGGTATAAGAAATACAATTATGCTGACGCAATTCGGCTGGAACAGTTGGCCGGCCAACTCGGTTGAGATAATCAGGCGACGCCACGATTACGCGACGTGCTAAGCCGATTTTTCGCGCAGTGAGTCGGCTATCGCCCAATTGTCCTACCCTGATCGCCAGATCGAGATTGTCCGAAACAAGGTTAAGTGCATGATCGGACAATTGCAGGTCGATTTCCATTTTGGGATGCAGCATTAAAAAGCGGCTAATCATGCTCACAAGCCGACTCTCGGCGAGGCTAAGCGGACAGGTTACGCGAACGGTGCCCTGAATATTGGCCACAAGTCCCACCAGCGATTCTGCCTCATCGATCGCTGCAAGGGCGCGCAATGCCCCTTCCAAAAAGAGCATGCCATCAGCTGTCAGCGCAAGCGAGCGGGTTGTCCGGCGGAAAAGCTGCGTTCCCAAATGGCGTTCAAGCGCCACTATTTGCTTTGAAATAGTCGATTGCGTTACGCCGATCTGGCTAGCAGCGGCGGAAAAACTGCCCGCATTGGCGACCGCGACAAAACTTCGCATCCAGATAGAAATTTCATTCATACCGCCCCCCCCTCAGCGTGTGTGTATCACCTCGTACGCCGAGATGATTTACCCAGATCTCTACCTATTATTACACAAATTATACAGGTGATTAATTCTTTATGCGACTTAATGTAAGTCCGGCGAACTGATTGACTGTATTTACAGCAGGCCCTATCTTAATATTTGCTACTGGAGACCTTGTGATGGAAATGCAGCAGGTCCGCTATTTCATATCGGTTGCCAAGACTCTGAATTTCACCCGTGCAGCGGAGGAGTGCTGTGTTACGCAACCCGCGCTGACACGTGCCATCAAACTGCTGGAATTTGAGCTTGGTGGAGATCTTATCCGGCGCGAAGGGCGGCATACCCATTTGACCGATCTTGGCAACAAGATGCTGCCGATGCTGCGGCAATGCCACGAAGCGGCGCTTGCGGCAAAGTCGCTGGCCAAGGCAGTAAGCAGGGGCGAGGTTTCGACGCTGTCCATCGCGGTTGCACGGTCGCTTGATTCAGCATTGGTGATGGGACCGCTTCAGGAAATGTACCCTGCGTTTCCCGGCATCCAGATAAAACTGAAACGTGGGAACGCTCCGGAAATCGCCGAGATGCTGAAATCCGGGGAGGCCGATATTGCCATGGGTGGACCGCTCGGCGAAACGTGGGACCGGCTTGAGGCATGGCCGATGTTTTCCGAATCTTTTGGTTTGATCGTTGGTAGCGATCACTCATTGGCAATGCGTAATGACGTCGAGCTCGATGTCGAACTCTTCCGTGCCGAGCAGTTTTTGCTTTTTAGTGGCCTTGACCTTACGGACTATGAGCTCGAGCGCCTGGGCCGGGTCGGCATCGATTTGACGAGCGCGCATGAAGTCGATTCTAACAGCGATTTAGAAGCGCTTGTCTCGGCGGGGTTTGGAATAGCTGTTGCGCCTGCGCATGCATTGCGTGCAACGGCGGGCTATCGGATTAGCTTGCCGACGTTAGACCTGCAGCGGACCGTTGCGGTATATACGGTCGCCGGCCGACCACGCCCGCGCGAAGCCGCTGCGCTACTCAACTTGTTAAGATGCAAAGACTGGAACTGGGAGGGACGCTCAAACTAGGGCGGCCTGCGCCGCTGCGCGCAAATTATCAAGGTCCATTCGCCGCCGATAGTCGGGATCGACGTGACGCGCCTTGATCAATCCATCCTGCCCTACCACAAAAACCGAGGGGATTGGCAAAATCCAACCATCCTGGCCCTGATATTTCGGAATATCCCAACCTGCGTCGGCAATCAGAGATGACATCGCATCGTCTACCCAGATGGCAAGATTGAGCGAAAGTGCGTAGCCATTACCGACATCAGTCAAGAACGGGAAATGCGCCTGAGCTTCTGCCTTTATTTCGCGCGTGTAGCTTTGGGTTTCGGCCGAGATCGCGACGATCTGAATCGGATTTATGTCCTGTTCGATTTGCGCCAACCCGACGGCATTCAAGCGACAAAATGGGCACCAGTGGCCGCGATGAAACGCCACCACGACAGGCGCGGTTTCAAGCAATTGGTCCAGGCTGACCAACCGGCCCTGATCGTCCGGCAACACAAAGCCGGGCATCACTTCGCCAACCTGAGGCGCTTGATCCCCCGCTCCGCTTTGTTCAAGCCGGTCCACAAAATTGTCGACCAGGCCAGAAAAATGGGGATTCAACGTGCGAATTTTGTCGGCGACATATGTCAAACGTTCGCCCAACGGAATGTCGCTATCACGAACATCCTGAAACGCCTGTTCAAGTGCCATCACGATGGGTTGATTCACGACTTTCCTCTCACTGCAGATAATATCTTAGGACGCAACGCGGTTTCACAAAAGCGAAATATACATGGTCACGATGATGGTGAAATGCCTTCCGGTTATAGCTGTCATGCCCGAATGCCATTTCAACCCAAAGCAGTGCAATGGCAAAACCATGGTACGAGCACAAACGCTCCTCGCACATAAAATGTAGCCAAAGGAAAATTCTATGAAAAAATTTCTGATCGCGCTTTGCGCCGCCACCTTGATTGCACCGGCCGTTCAGGCCGAGGCACCTGCACCAACTGCACCTGCGCAAGGCGTGTTGCGGGTCAAAAGCATCTACGGTGTCGATGAAACCATCCAAAAATTGAAAGCCGACATCGCCGCCAAAGGTATCAAGTTTTTCACAGAGATCGACCAGTCGCAATTGGGCGCTGGTGCCAATATCGCGATCCGGCCGTCGAAACTGATCCTGTTCGGTAATCCACCGCTGGGAGTCCAATTTCTGTCATCCAATCCTTACTCCGGCCTCGACTGGCCGGTGCGTATGCTGGTCTTGCAGGAAGCCGACGGCAGCGTCAGTGTAGCATGGACAGATTTTGGCTATATTGCCAATCGGTACAGCATCACCGACCGAGAAGCGCAGTTCAAGATGGCGAGCGAAGTCGCTGCTTCAATCGCATCCAGCGCCACAAAATGACGATTGCTGTCGCCAGTTTCACTTTTTTGCTGGCCGCGATTTGCGCCGCGCTGATGGGCTTTGCTATCCAGCGCGGCGCGACTTGTACGGTCGCAGCGGTCGGTGAAGTCGTTCATAAAGGGACAACTACCAAGATTGTCGCGCTGGCAGAAACGGCGCTTTGGGTTGCGGGCGGACTGCTGATGGCGCGGGCGCTTGGCTTACTGCCCAATGTGCCGGGTGGTTTTGCGTTCAATCAATGGACAGTTATCGGCGCTGTGTTTCTCGGCCTGGGAGCATATTTAAATCAGGCCTGCGTGTTCGGCGCGATCGCGCGGCTCGGGTCGGGTCAATGGGCTTATATCCTTACGCCGATCGGCTTTTTTGTTGGCGTACTCACTGCGCCATTGCTGTTCGGCGCTATGATGCCTGTTCCACTCGACACGCTACCGATGGGCTCGGCTTTGCCCTATTGGCTGGCGCCCATCTTTGCAGTTTTTGCAATTTGGCGGATTTTTCGTATCGTTCGCACGCCGCATCCTGAAGCTCAGGGCTGGCGTCGTTTATGGGCTCCACACGAAGCGACCATAGTGATCGGCATTACTTTCGTAATCATGCTCGTGATTGTAGGTGCATGGAGCTATATGGATTTGCTCATCCATTTTGCCCACGGAATGGCGGACAATCTCGTATGGCAGGGACTTTTGTTCATTGCCTTGCTGGCCGGTGCGGTCGCAGGCGGATGGGTCGGCGGAAGTTTAAAATGGCATCGGCAAAGCGCGATAACTCTTGCGCGATGCTTGGCGGGCGGAATGCTTATGGGTTGGGGCAGCCTGCTTGTGCCAGGCAGCAATGACGGCTTGATCCTCGTTGGTCTGCCGCTGCTTTGGCCATATGCATGGGCTTCGATTTTTATCATGTGCGGGGTCATTTGGGCTGCGTTCAAGATTGAGCAGAAATATGCGTAAGGGCAAAGTTTGACAAAGCGCCTGTTTGGCCGGACCAAAGCTTTTGCGACACTTACCGTCGCTATGCTGCAAATACCGCGCTGGCTGAAAGCCCCGGACAGTCAGCGCCGCCGCCATGAACGCGCATTTTTTGCCATGATAACGAGGGGCTTTGGCATCAACATTGCGCAACATGGGGCTGCGTCCGCGACGCCGGGAACCTTGTATATCATGAATCATATCAGCTGGGCAGATATCCCGGTGATGATGACGATCCTTGATGCCGATTTTGTCGCCAAATCAGATATGCAGGACTGGCCGTTTATCGGCGGACTCGCGCGTCGGTTCAACCCGGTCTTTGTCGCCCGGGACGAGCGGCATCGCAGCCATGCGCAGGCCGCTGCGATCCGCGCACGGCTGAATTCGGGGCGCTCGGTGATATTATGTCCGGAGGGAACCACTTCGGATGGCGCAAGCATATTGCAGTTCCGCACCAGCCTGTTTGCGGCGGCCGATGCTGCAGCGGTTATCCAGCCGGTTATCTTGAGCTATTTGATGCCAAATGGCGCGGCACTGTCCCCCGACCGTCGGCGCGAGGTAGCGTGGATCGATGATGATGACCTGCTGTCAGGTGCGGCGCGCCTCGCCAAATCGGAAACATTGGCGCGTGTCGATTTCCTGCCGCCGGTTAAAGCTATGGATGATCGAAAAGCACTGGCGGAAAATATCCGTCAAGAGATGCTTCTAGCTTATGCCGCTGCACCGAACCGCCCGAAATAGCGATTGGAAATTTCCGCAACGGGCATCACGATGAAGATATCCACGGTGTTGAACTGGTGGTCGATAACCGCACCATCACCGACTTGCGCACCAACGCGGAGATAGGCCTTGATCAAAGGAGGTAGCTTACGCATCACCTGGCGTGGATCGTAGCTGCCAAGCGGCAACCTTGCCATATCGATATATCTCTCCTCAAGCGCCCGAGCCCGGAACGGAGGCGGCGCGAGGTGATTATGCCAGAGATACGAGAGCGTATCGGCATGTGCTTCGGGATCGATGCCGTGAAAGCTCGCGCACCCGAACATTGTCGAAATCTGATGCTGGCGGAGATAGGAGGCGATACCGCGCCATAGTAACTGGATGGTCCCGGCGTCGCGATATTCGGCGGCCACGCATGATCGCCCGAGTTCAAGCTGTTCACCTGAACTGCGCGAAAGCGGGGTCAGGTCATATTCACCCGCACTGTAAAAACCCTCGCGTGAGGCGGCCACGCTTTGGCGAAGCAAGCGATAAGTGCCGATAACTTTAGGTGTTCCCGACGCACTATCCTCGACCAGCAGGTGATCGCAAACCGGATCATAGGGGTCGCGGTCTAGCGGCGCGTCTTCCAATGGCGTTGCACCTCTTTCCCGATAAAACACATCCCATCGCAAGCGTTGCGCGGCCTCGATATCGGCGGCGGATGATCCTAACCGGACCGATAACATGCGTGATTTGGGAATTATGGAAGCGATGCTCTGCAATGCAGCACCTTTCTAAACTATCCGGAATCGTTGCATGGATTTTGCCTGATCCTCATGACCTAAATAGTCTGGCACCCTGCATGGTATATGCAGGGTGCCATTTGCGTCCGGTTTTGTGGGCACTCTACCGGACGTTATTATTGCATCGCGTTACGCATCGCCATCGCGTCGTTGTGGACATCCGATGAGTAAAGAACGGCTGCAGTTTTACCGGTGTTCTTCCACCAATGCGTTACGCCATTGGTTTCTGTCGACACTTCACCAGCGCGATGGACAATGGGAACGAGGCATTTTGAGCTATATTCAGTGACCGTGCCGCTGGCGGTCAAAATCAATGCAGGACGGTCGCCATGGCTATGCATTGGCACGACGCCGCCAGGTTGAAGCACAAGCTTGCGAAGGCGCAATGAGCGGCCAGCAACATTAATTTCGGGTCCAAGATCAACTGTGCCGAGAACATCGTCAGTTACCTTCGATGGCATCGTCGCAGCACCGGCGAGCGAATTGGCGCCCTCCTTACCTGCAGGGCAGGTGCCGGCAAAAGCTGGAGCGGCGGTGCCTGCGACGGCAAGCGCCGCAATAAGAGCCAATGTCGTTTTCATAAATCATTCCTTCTTTTTGAAACAGGTCGCCACCGAAGCCGGTTTCATGAATAATTTATCGGCGAGCACCGATGGCGTGGCCTAGAGATAATCCAGCGTCGCTGACGCAGCCATTCGATTGTCGGCATAGATTCGATGCACAAATGGTATTTTAATTGGCGGCCCGATTCCAGCATATCGTCCCCATCAAATGCAGGAGAATGACATGACCTCAATGACCGGAACAGCAACATCGCTTAAAGGACGCGTAGCAATTGTTACCGGTTCGACCAGCGGTATCGGCCTGGGTATCGCCCGCGCATTGGCCGAAGCAGGCGCTGACATTGTCCTTAACGGCCTAGGCGACCTTGGCCAGATCGAAACCACCCGCAGCGAACTGGCAGCGGCAACTGGCGTGCAGGTCAACTATAATGGTGCCAACCTGCTTGATGGGGCCGACGCAGCGGCACTTGTAACCGAAACAATCGCAGAATTCGGCAAAATCGACATCCTCGTCAATAATGCGGGCATCCAGCATGTCAGCCCAATCGAGGAATTTCCCGTCGACAAATGGAATGCCATCCAGGCTCTGAACCTGTCGGCCAGTTTCCACACCACACGTGCAGCCTTTGGTTCAATGAAAGCTGCAGGATGGGGCCGGATTATCAACCTCGCTTCAGTCCACGGCCTGATCGCTTCGCCCTATAAAAGCGCCTATGTCGCGGCAAAGCACGGTGTTTTGGGTCTGACCAAGACGGTGGGACTTGAAGGTGCCCAGTTCGGTGTCACCTGCAACGCGGTTTGCCCGGGTTATGTTTGGACTCCGCTGGTCGAAGGCCAGATCGAGGACACGGCAAAGGCGCGCGGTATCAGCCGCGAGGAAGTCATCAACAATGTCCTGCTCGCGGCGCAGCCGACCAAACGCTTCGTAACGGTCGAAGAGTTGGGCGCTGTGTCCGTCTTTCTTTGCAGCGAAGGTGCCCGCTCGATTACCGGAATTGCATTGCCGGTCGATGGCGGTTGGACCGGCCAGTGAACAAAGCGCAGCGTCCTCACGTTGTGATCGTTGGCGCAGGCTTTGGCGGCTTGGCGGCCGCCCAGGGCTTGCGCAGCGCCGACGTCGATGTGACGCTGATCGACAAACGCAATCATCATCTCTTCCAGCCATTGCTATATCAGGTCGCAACCGCTGGATTGTCGCCAGCGGATATCGCCGCGCCCATCCGTGGCATCCTTAAACGAAATGCCAATACGCGTGTCGTGCTCGATCGTGTATATGGCGTCGATACCGAACATAAGCGCGTCATATTGGGTGATTGCGAACCAATGTCCTATGACTGGCTGGTGCTTGCTACTGGCGCGCGCCACAGCTATTTCGGACGCGACGACTGGGCGCCCTTTGCTCCGGGAATCAAGACAATCGAGGATGCGACCGCCGTCCGCCGAAAGGTGTTGATGGCGATGGAGCGCGCCGAGACCGAAACTGACCCCGACAAGCGCCATGCCTTGTTGACCTTTGTGATAATCGGCGGCGGACCCACTGGCGTCGAAATGGCAGGTGCCATCGCCGAGCTCGCCCGACAATCGGTTTCAAAGGATTTCCGCAGCATCACGCCGCACTGCGCCAAAGTCATTCTAATTGAGGGCGGCGAACGTCTGCTTGCGAGCTTTCCCGAGACGCTTTCGGCAAAGGCAAAAACCGCTATCGAGCAGTTGGGCGTCGAAGTTCGCCTCGGCCAGCAGGTTGTTTCGGTCGACAAAATGGGTGTGATGGTAGGCGAAAAATTCATTGCCGCCTCGACCGCGATCTGGGCAGCCGGGGTGCAGGCATCTCGCGCCGCCGAATGGCTTGGAATTACGCCCGATCGGGCCGGCAGGGTGCCTGTGGGTCGCGACTTGCGCGCGCCGGACAGCGATTCGGTATTTGTGATCGGTGACACCGCCGCATGCATGGATGCAGCCGGAAAGGCGCTGCCCGGCGTCGCTCCGGTCGCAAAGCAGCAAGGCATGTACGTTGCACAAAGCATAGTCGCAATAATCAAGGGCCGCAGTATCGAGCCGTTTCACTACCGCAACTATGGTAATCTTGCGACGATCGGCCGCAACCGAGCCGTTGCAGATTTTGGACGCGTTCAGGTCTCGGGTCATCTCGCATGGCTACTCTGGTGCGTCGCGCATATCTGGTTTCTTTCGGGATATCGTAACCGTTTTGTCGTGGGCGCGAACTGGCTTTGGAACTACCTCACATTTACACGCGGTGCTCGTCTCATCACCGGCGAAGTTTCTCCCGATTTGCCAGCAACGCTCGTCCCGCGACCCGCTTTGCGCCCCCTCAACGTTTGAACATCAAAGGAAAATGACGATGACACCGAACCTTAAAAAGGAAATCTCCGCCTTCGGCCAGACCGTGCTGGTGTTTCAGGGCGGCGGCGCGCTTGGTGCCTATCAGGTCGGCGTCTATCAAGCGTTGCAGGAAGCCGGCATCGAACCCGACTGGGTAATCGGAACCTCTATCGGCGCCATCAACGCAGCGCTGATCGCTGGTAATGCGCCAGGTGACCGGCTCGACAAGCTTCGCGAATTCTGGCGCCGCGTCGAGCATGGCCAGTTTTTTGACGGACCGTTCGCCAACATGTTTGCACCAATGCGGACGATGAGCGCCGTGATGTCGGGCATTCCAGGTTTCTTCAAGCCAAACCCCCTCGCATTCATGGGCCAGAGAATACCTTTGGGCGCAGAGCACGCAGGCTATTATTCGGTCGACCCGTTGCGTGACAATTTGACTGAACTGGTCGATTTCGATCTGGTCAATTCAGGTCCGACACGTCTGACCGTGGGTGCAGCGAATGTCCAGACCAGCGAGATGCACTATTTCGACTCGCGCGACATGCCGCTCGATTTGCGCCATGTCATGGCTTCGGGCGCACTCCCCCCAGCTTTCCCGGCGGTCCGTATTGACGGGGAGCTCTATTGGGACGGCGGCATTGTTTCCAACACGCCGGTCGAAGCTGTATTTGACGATAACCCCAGAAGCAACGCCATCGTCTTTGCTGTCCACCTGTGGAATCCACATGGCACCGAACCACAATCGATCTGGGACGTCACCAACCGGCAAAAGGATGTCCAATATTCGAGCCGTGGCAACACGCATATCAAACGCCAGCGGCAGCTACACAAATTGCGTCACATCATCCAACAGCTTGCCCAGCTTGTCCCGCCCGACGCCTTATCGAACGAGGACCTGAAGACGATGCGCAGCTATGGCTGTTCGACGACAATGCACGTCGTCCGCCTGCTCGCGCCGCAACTCGACAATGAAGACCACACCAAAGACGTGGATTTCAGCCCTGGCGGCATTCGTGATCGCTGGGAAGCCGGCTACGCGCATACCAGCGAAATGCTCGCAAACGCGCCTTGGCGGGCCGAGGCTGATCCGTTGGAAGGCTTTGTTCTACACGAAGCGATGGCCGGCAAGATGGTCGAAACCCCTCCCGCGTACTGAGCCAACATAAAACTCGAAACAAATAATGGAAAGGATAGTCTGATGAGTAATACGACCAAGAAGAATGCAGAATCGGTAACACCAGACCCGGCGGCACTGATGACGGCACAGACCGAACAGGCGATCACGATGGCGAAAGCCAGCTTCGAACAGATCGCAACAAAATCACGCGAGGCGATGGAACAGAGCATGAAGACCGTCGGCGTCGTAACCGAGATGACACGCGGTAACATGGACGCATTGCTTGAATCCTCGCGCGCTGCGGCCGGCGGCATGCAGGTGATAGCACAAGAAGTTGCCGATTATGGAAAGCAGACGTTTGAACGGACGACCGCTGCTGGTCGGACAATGGCGCTTGCAAGAACTGCACCGGAACTGATCCAGCTGCAAAGCGAGTTTGCCCAGACCGAATTTACCGCGGCCATCGCGGAATATTCAAAGCTTTCGCAGACGATGTTTCAGACAATGACCGCAATGTTCGAGCCGCTGCAGAAACAAGCGATTACAGCCGCTCAGATCAAGGATCTGATGAAAGAATAACCAATCCGGGCGCTGTCGACCACACTGTTTGTCACAAAACACATGCATAGGCACGCCTGCAAACGGCTATTATCGGGAGAGGGTTTATGACACGCGTTGCAGTGGTAACTGGAGGTACGCGCGGGATTGGCGAAGCGGTCAGTATCGCTTTGCGCGATGCTGGCTTCCAGGTCGCCGCAAGCTATGTCGGCGATGTCGAGCGCGCACGTGAGTTCAGCGAGCGGAACGGGATCGACAGCTTCCAGTGGAATGTCGCCGATTACGACGCCTGCCACGCGGCTGTCGACAAAATCGCGGCAACATTGGGACCTGTTGATGTCCTCATCAATAATGCTGGTATTACGCGCGACTGCTCGGTCCTGAAAATGTCGCGCGAAGATTGGTCCGATGTGATCGATACCAACCTGACCGGCGGCTTTAACATGGTAAAAGCAGTTTTGCCCGCTATGCGCGAGCGCGGATGGGGCCGGATCGTCAACATCGGCTCGATCAATGGTCAGGCGGGACAGTTCGGACAGGTCAATTATTCGGCGACCAAAGCCGCAATCCACGGATTCACGAAAGCACTTGCGCAGGAAGGAGCGCGGTTTGGCGTTACAGTAAATACCGTCGCTCCAGGCTATATCAACACCGACATGGTCGCTGCTGTCCCGCCCGAACAACTGGCCAAAATCGTCGCCAAAGTCCCGGTCGGTAGACTGGGTGAGGCTCATGAAATTGCCCGCGTCGTCGCATTTCTGTGTGCCGAAGAAAGCAGTTTCATCACCGGCTCAACGATCAGCATCAACGGCGGCCAGCATATGTATTGAAGACCAAAGAATTGGGCACCGAAAAGCGATACCGTGCGATGGGATGACTTACGGAATAAGCGTCAAAATGCACTTATTCATTGCAACTATCTAGCGCAGAAAATTGCGAAGTGCCTCCAATGCCCGCCTGTGTAAACCGTCTGTGTGGAGATTTGACGCCAATGGATGCGAGCCAAAGCGGACCATAATCAGTCCCGTTTCCGTCTCGATGTGAACGCGCTGGCCATAGACACCCAATGCTGAAATCGATCCAAAATCATCATGCGCGACCCACCACTGGCTGCCGTAGGAGCCGCCTGATCGTTCAGCATATTTTGATTTGGCAAAGAGGTTGCGGTTGCCGCCCTTGAGGATGTTGGCCCGCGCCGCAGCTGGAATTCCCGTGCCTTCACTGACGAGTAACGCCAACCGCGCCATATCCCGAGCCGTTGTGTTCAGGCCCGATGCCGCAATTTCGTCGCCTGCGGTATCGACCAGAAAATGCCCTTCATCCGCGCAACCTGCGGGTTGCCATATCCGTTCGTAGAACAGGTCGGCAAGCCGCTTTCCGCTCGCCCGCGCGATCACCCAGCCCAGGGCATCTGTGACCGGGGTGCGATAAGTAAATTCGCTGCCGGGAGGATGATCTCGACCAGTAAGTCTTGCCAATGCCGCGTGAACGCCGCCATCAGCCAACGCAGGCGTCCAATAGTTCGCCGAATAACGATGCACATCTGCGCCCGGATTGGCATAATCCTCGTCAAACGCCACGCCATCGGTCATATCGAGAAGATGGTGTACATCTACCTTGGCAAAGCCGCTCCCGGCAAGTTCAGGAACATATGTTGTAACAGGCGCGCCCTTATCTAGCACGTTTTCGGCGATCATGCTTTCTGCCAAGAGCCCAATGAACGATTTGCTGACCGAGAACGCGTGGTGAGGTGTGTGACGCGTCATGCCATTGTAGTAGCGTTCGTGGATGATCGTCCCGTTGTGGATGATCAGCATTGCGTCGGTGTAGGTCTGCGCTTCAAATTCGGCCCAACTGATTGCGGAACTGGCGCCGTCACCAATAATGTGCAAATCATCCAACGAAACAAAGTCTTCGTCGAGAGGGCGTGGAGCAATACTGCGGCACAGCGCGCGCGAAGGTACAAGCTCCCGCGTGTGCTGGAAGGCCCAGCGTGAATAGGGATAGAGCCTCCAATTTTCGCGCGTCACGCGATGTTCGGGCGGAACCTCTTGTCCCGGACCAATCTTGGCGATCTGCCAATCTAGCGGAGGGGGTAATGTCATCCCGTCACAGGATATTGGTCGACTAATGACTTTTCACGCTTCCATTGCCGAAAGAAACTCTGCCAGCTTTCGGGTCGCACACCGCGTTTGCGATTTGCTGCTCCAACCTTGAAGAGCATCGAAAACTGACGGAACAATGTGCTCCATGCCTCCAACAAGGTTGTACGACTATCCCAGATATGCGTCATTTCAGCACCTGCGCCATTATATTCTATGATAGCAAAATCCTCGCCGCGCTGGAATGCTGCAAAGTCGGCAAACCGGACATCGAAGCGGCCGAAATGGAAGCCATCGATAGCGTCTGCAATCGCGTCGAACCGCGCGCGCATCGCTTCGGTAATATAGTCGTTGCCATTGCGGAAAATCGCGCCTTTCGAATGACTGCCCGAGAATACAAGCCGCCGACTTTCGCCCATTGGAACGATGCCGTCCAATGCATTACCGAACCGCCCGAGATAGAGCTGGGGTACCATGCCTGCACGGGTATCCGCGAGGATGAGCTGACGCAAGGTTGAAAAACCATCGCCAACAACATGCGGAAAATATTTAAGCGTCAGCGAATGGATCTGGCCTGATTTTGAACCGGGCTCCCGGACATAAAAAACACCTGCTTCGCCCTCGACATCGATCATGCGTTGGATCAGGAATGTTTCGCCTTTCGGAAAGTCTTCGGCATATTGGCGCAATTCTTCCGGCGAACGGACGGGACGAACACCTGCACCGCGACAACCGATATCGGGCTTTGCAACCATGGGATATTCCATGTTCGCAGTCTCGATAGCCGCCTCGATTGTTTGCCACTGGGCATCGAATGCTGCGTCAAGGCGATCTACCACGACATAATCGGGCAGATGCCTGCGTTCGGGCCCACTTAAACGCGCAAACAGCTCGCTCTTCCTTTCGCCGACCAACCCGCCAGCCGGAAAACCCGGATTTGCGACGAGCGGCGCGCGGATGCTGCGGTGACGGACCATCAGGCAACCAATCCAGAGCCAGACCGGCGCGTAAAATTTCCACGCAGGCCAGAATTCGAAATGCGACAAGGCTGGGCCGTCCCCGAACGGCGGCATCGCCGATCCCGCTATTGGGCCTTCAGGCTGCGACACGATAATATTCGTGAGCGGAAGAAACGGTTTGGCGGCTTGAGCGTTGGACGCTGTCGATAAAGATCGATTCGAACAGTTCGCGCTGGACATTACTGCCGCCAAGTTCAGAAAGATGATGACAGACAGGAGCGAGGGTCGCTGCGGCTTCGCGGTAGTTTTCCGCAGAATAAGACTGGATCGCATTGGCAATTGCGCCCGAGACCCGGTCGCGCTGCAACAATTTGGTCAAGCGCGTTGCCGCATCGGTCCGCCCGCTTTTCAGCAGCGTAATCAAATAGTGCAGATCAAGGAAGCCATTGACCCCGTCGGTAACACGTCCCTCGATATATGTTGCGATGTCATCCCATCGAGCAGCGGGGCGGACGCCCTGCATTTCCAACCGGAACAGCAACGATATTGCGTTTATCTGGTCTTGTGCATGGCCTTTTCGTCGGCCCCAGACCCTTTCGTCGAACAGCGCAAGCGCCGCCGCCTTGTTACCCAATTCAAGCTCAATCAGCGCCAGATGCCACCAATTATGCGTCAGCATAAACGACGAGCAGCGGTCCCAGCTATGCGAAACACTATGAAGAAACGCACGCGCCTCGACAGGCTGTTCCATCGCCAGCAGGGCATGAGCCAGCGCGTGCTGCGCCCAAGGGTCGCGAACCGGATTGACATCGATTGCCCGGCGCGCAAAGCGAATGGCCAACTCGGAATGACCTGCTTGTTCCAGTGCGAAAGCATGAAGCCCAAGTGCATAACCGCTTCGCCCTTCAACCGAGGCCGCCATACCCGAAGTCCTTAACATGCCGATGATATCGCCTTGGCTCAATTCGAGTATCTGGCAGAATTTTGCCGCAACCAGATCATGCGGGGCGCATTCGACGACGCCGCGCAGCAACGAAATCGCCGACCGCTCATCGCCGCAACCCCATGCCGCGATAGCGTGTATAGTTCCTTTCTCGCGTTCACTGCACAAGGCAATGTTGTGCAGGGCCTCCGCGATATGCGGTGCAGCCTGCGCCTGACCTTCGCACGTCATCTGGGTTAGAAAAACCGCCGCTGCATAGGCATGGCCGAGCGCACATTCGCGGTCCTCGGCAACGGCATCGAAGATGATCTTCGCGCCAGCGCCATGGCTGAGCAATTCTTCGGCAAAGGCGTGAATCGCCGATGCAGCGGGCGGCGAGATAGTCGTTATAGGCAGATGGAAATATTCCTCGTTCATGATACTATCCTCTCAGTTATTCTATGTCAGCTTCGGTGCGAAAATATTCGCCTTTGCCCAGCAAATGCATAAAGCCCCAAGCACGAGCGCCATGCCGGCAGGCAGTGCAGCGGTAATAAGTTGCTGTGCGCCTGCTTCGCCTGCGTAATGGGCGACCGCAAAAAGCGTGCCCGTCCAGAACGGAGTAGTGACGGCGATGATTGCGGCGACGGGTGCAAACGGTGCGGCGACTAGGCCGCTGGCGGTAAATACCGGTAGGCGTGATCCGGGCAGGAAGCGCGCGGCAAATACCAAAGCCAGGACGCGGCCCGATATCCAGCCTTCGGCGCGCTTCACATCGGACCGAGCGCGTAACTTGCGGCCCAATTTTGAGTTGCCGCCCCATCGGCCAAGCACATAGAGAGCCAGATCACCGATAGCGGTGCCAAGAATGACGGCGGATAGCGCCGCGAATGGATCGGCACCGGTCTGTGCGACCAGAACGCCAGCCGCGACCGTTGCCACATCTTCTGCGATAAAAGTGGCTGCAAACAGGGTCAGGCCGAGCAACAATGGCTGTTGGCTAAGCGAGATGAGAAGGTCGGCGAGCATTTTAGCGTGCCCCGCGAACGCGACCGATAAGGTCGGCAATAGTTTCTCGGCTCATCCACAACAAGGCCGCAGCGGCGATCCAGACACCGCATGCCAGTGCAAAAAGCTCGCCACCATCGTGCGTTCCGTCGGTGTTGAGAACAGATACGCCCAGTGGCGTGAACAGATGGAAAAAGATCGCACCGGAAATGACGCCAATCGCCATCAACGCGCCCAGCGGACGAAGAATGCGAAAGCCATTGGAGAGTGCAGCCAACAAAATGGCCGAAGCGATCAGCTCGCCGGTTCCAACGACATATTGCGAGAAAATACCGGTCGGCGCAAAAAGCCCCGGCCAACCGAGCGAACCACCCCATGCATCCAGAGTGCCGAAGATATATTGCGTTTCCGGCGAATTGGTGAACTTGAAAAACAGCGACTGGATGAACACGAACGCAATGTAGAGCGTCAGCACAATCGGCAGATATTTGCGTAACATGATATTCTCTCCTCGGTGGTTCCGACGAGGGACAAATGCCAAATGCCAGCCCAAGGATAAAATCACCTTTGGTTATCGTTTCGATGCACGAACGGGGTTGGGCTCGTCTTCGCCAACAAATTGTAACCGGGGACGCCAATGTAACGAATGTGCGTGAGACGATTGCACGTTTTACGAAAGATGATTCATGGCCAAATATATTGCTATCATTGCCGCCGCTGCACTTGGATGCGCAGTCGCATTCCAGCCTGCACAAGCCTTTGCCAAAACCGATCCGGTTTACACCGGAATATTCAACAATGTCGCGGTATCCGGTTACGATCCCGTCGCCTATTTCACCATTGGAAAGCCGGTTAAAGGCAGCACAGCCTATAAGATTAGCCACAAGGGTGCAGAATATCTTTTCGCTAATGCAGCTAATCTTGCAAAGTTCAAGGCCAATCCGTCAGCCTACGCCCCCCAATATGGCGGCTATTGCGCTTGGGCCATCAGCCAAGGCTACACCGCATCGGGCGATCCAGCAGTCTGGAAAATTGTGAACGGCAAATTGTACCTCAATTACAATCGCGAAGTCGGCAACAAGTGGGAAAAGAACATTCCGGGCCACATCCGGTCGGCAAATGTCAATTGGCCGAAATTACTTGCCAAATAGGTAGGCATTACCGTTGATAAGTGCGCCTAAATCGGGGTGATATGGCATTCGGTATCATTGGGAACCGCACCGAGATTTGCTGAATAGATGGTAGTTTTCGGCAATGGCAATGCCTTGATCGAGTATTTGAATTGATAGCGGTTCCGGCCGGTCGTCCGTAGGTTCTGCGTAGATCGCTTTTTCCTATCTTATTGGACCAAAGAACTTTCAATAGGAAAACTCCAAATCGGCAACTCCGGACAGTTTGGGTCTGGTGTGGGGCGCTTTGGGGTTATCCGGTATGCATTTGCGTGATGCGAACGTTGCGAGCGTCGCGCGCTATTCGCATTTGGCTAACGATACCCTGATGGCTGCAACGGAGGCAGGCGCGGCGAAGCGGAAAGTAGATTGGTCGAAGTTTGCGCAAGATACATAGAGCTGGGCCTGGGCGTTGATCTAAATTGATTGATGCCCAGACCCGCCATTTCTCCTTTTTTTGCTGAATGGCG
>NZ_JBJXFW010000035.1:0-20424 GCF_046154385.1 Sphingorhabdus sp.
CTGGTTCAGCACCCAGAAAGCTTGCTCAAGCCAGCAAGGCGCTATAGAGGATTCTCACTTTTTCATCGTTCAAGGACAAATTATGCGCTTCACTCGCCTGGCACTCATTCTCGCCTCTGGCACATTATTGCTGTCCGCCTGCGGCGGCGTTATGCGTCCGAAAGCCGATCTTGCGGCAAGTCAGGTTACCACGATCGGCGTCAACAGCTATTTATGGCGGGCATCGCTGGATGCATTGTCGTTCATGCCGCTTGTTCAGACCGATTCGGCTGGCGGCGTGATTGTGACCGACTGGTATGTAAATCCGCAAAGCCCCGGCGAACGCATCAAGTTGACGATTTCGATTTTGGATCAGGATCTGCGCGCCGATGCCCTGCGTGTAGCGGGAAGTCGTGAAGTTTCCCAAAACGGACAATGGGTTGCCGCACCTTTGCGCGCAGCTACTGTGCAAAAAATGGAAGCCATTATCCTGACCAAGGCTCGCGACCTGCGCCGTACAGCCATTAGCGGATAATTATGACCCAGCCTGATCGTTTCAACCCGCACGTCGCCGACGGGCGGTGGCAGAAGATTTGGGAAGATCAGGCGAGTTTCGTCGCTGACGACGCTTCTCCGAAGCCGCGTAGCTATGTGCTCGAAATGTTTCCCTATCCGTCCGGGCGAATCCATATCGGCCATGTCCGTAATTATACGATGGGCGATGTGCTGGCGCGCTATAAGCGCATGACCGGCCACGAAGTTTTGCATCCGATGGGCTGGGATGCCTTCGGAATGCCCGCCGAAAATGCAGCCATGGAAAAGGGTGTCCATCCCGGCGGCTGGACCCGCGACAATATCGCCAACATGAAAGCGCAATTGAAACGGCTGGGTTTCGCGATTGACTGGACGCGGGAACTGGCAACGTGCGAGCCGGAATATTATGGTCATGAGCAGGCCTTGTTCCTGAAACTCTATGCCGCCGGTCTGGTGTATCGCAAGGAATCGGCGGTAAATTGGGACCCGGTGGACATGACTGTGCTCGCCAATGAGCAGGTCATTGATGGCAAAGGATGGCGTTCCGGGGCACCTGTGGAGCGCCGGAAGCTCAGCCAATGGTTCCTGAAAATAACCGATTTTGCCGATGAGTTGCTCGAAGGTCTTTCGTCGTTGGATCAATGGCCCGACAAAGTCCGGTTGATGCAGGAAAACTGGATCGGACGCAGCAAAGGCCTCACGTTCCGCTTCGCCTTTCCCGGATCGAACGGCGATGGTATCGACGTTTTCACAACGCGGCCCGACACCATGTTCGGCGCCAGCTTTGTCGCCATCGCCGCCGACCATCCGGTCGCTCAGAAATTGGCGGCCCATGCACCGGAATTGAGCGTCTTTATCGAAGAATGCCGCAAAGGCGGCACCACGGCCGCTGATATCGAAACGGCCGAGAAAAAGGGATTTAATACCGGCCTGACGGTTGAACATCCGCTGGATCCCAGTTGGCATCTGCCCGTGTACGTCGCCAATTTCGTGTTGATGGATTATGGTACGGGGGCGGTCTTCGGATGCCCCGCGCATGACCAGCGCGACCTCGACTTTGCGCGTAAATATGACCTGCCCGTCACCCGCGTGGTGTCCGACGGTGAACTAAGCGATAGCCATTTCACCGGCGACGTCGCTTATACCGGACCCGGCACTATTGTGAATTCGCACTGGATGAACGGCCTGTCGATCGAACAGGCCAAGGCCGACGTGATTGCAAAAGCCGAAACCGAAGGATGGGGCAAGGGCCAAACACAATATCGCCTGCGCGATTGGGGCGTCAGCCGTCAGCGTTACTGGGGTACGCCGATCCCGATCATCCATTGCGAAAGCTGCGGCGCAGTTCCGGTTCCCGAAGCACAGTTGCCAGTAAAACTTCCGGAAGATGTGACATTCGACATCCCCGGGAACCCGTTGGACCGCCATCCGACTTGGAGCAAAGTTGACTGCCCATTGTGCGGCAAAGCCGCGCGCCGCGAAACCGATACGCTTGATACATTCGTGGATTCAAGCTGGTATTTCATCCGCTTTGCCAGCCAGCCGGGTACCAAGCCCTTTGATCGCGCCATTGCGGAAAAATGGTTGCCGGTGCAGCAATATATTGGCGGCGTTGAACACGCGATTTTGCATTTGCTCTATGCGCGGTTCTGGACGCGGGCGCTCAATCATATCGGTATGATAGACGTGAAAGAGCCGTTTGCCAGCCTGTTTACCCAAGGCATGGTGACGCATCAGACATTTCAGGACGCCAAAGGTGCGTGGCTCACGCCGGAACAGGTAAGGCGCGAAGGTGCTGTCTGGACAATGATCGATACCGGCGCGCCGGTTACGGCCGGGCGCATCGAGAAAATGTCCAAATCGAAGAAAAATGTCGTCGATCCCGACGATATTGTCGACCAATATGGGGCCGATGCGGTGCGCTGGTTCATGCTGTCCGACAGCCCGCCCGAGCGCGATCTGGAATGGTCCGAATCCGGGATCGAAGGCTGCTGGCGCTTTGTCCAGCGTCTTTGGCGCTTAACCGGGCAGGTCAGCGGCGCGGGCGGAGACGATAAGGCTTTGCTTCGTAAAGTGCATCAGGCGATTGCCGGCATTGGTGCCGATATCGAGGCACTGTCCTTCAACAAGGCTGTGGCGAAAATATACGATCTGGCCAATGCCATAGAAAAGGCCGCGCCTTCGGCTTCGCGCGATACCGCTATCAAGACGATCATCCTGTTGTCCGCCCCGATGGTGCCACATCTGGCCGAAGAAGCGTGGACGAATTTAGGGGACGGCCTGATCGCCGATGCACCCTGGCCCGTTTTCGATCCCGCACTTTTGATCGAGGACGAAGTGACCATTGCATTGCAAGTCCGCGGCAAATTGCGCGATACGCTGACCGTGCCCAAGGGATTGGACCAGGACGCGATGGAGGCGCTTGCGCTTGCCAGCCAAAAGGTTCAGGCTGCGATCGACGGCGCGGAAATCCGCAAGGTCGTTATTGTGCCGGACAGGCTGGTCAACATCGTCATATGAAACGCTTTATTGCCCCCGTGTTGCTTGCCCTGATGCTTCCCGCCTGCGGGTTGCAGCCGCTTTACAGCGGGGGATCCAAAGGCGCTGTGGCTTCGACTTTGGGGTCCATCGCCGTCGAACCTATCCAGGGGAAAAGCGGATGGTTGATGCGTAATGCGCTCAGCGACCGGTTGGGCGCGCCGCAAGCAGACGCTGCTCAATTCCGGCTGGTGGTCGCTCTGGATGACCAGATCGAAGGATTTGGCGTGCGGGCCGATGATACCGTTACCCGTGAACGGCGCACATTGCGTGCGCGCTATCAGCTTATTTCACGCGCGACGGGCGAAACCGTTTTGGATGCGACGGCCGGCGCAGATGCAGGGATCGACGTCGTCAGTTCCGAATATGCCACCATCGCCAGCGAGAACACCGCGCTCGAAAACCTGACCCAGCGCGTGGCGGACCAGATTGTAACCCGCCTCTCGCTTTATGCAGGCGGCGAATGAGCACCGCCAAGGAACGCGGTTTCATTGGTGCAATCACAACGCGGCCCGACATCCGGCTGTTTTTTATTTTCGGCCAGGACGAATCTGCCAACACCGATATCGCCAGCCAGATGGCCGCAATATTGGTCGGCGCTGAACGCGTCGATATTGACAGTGACCAGATCCGGAATGATCCCGCTTTGTTGGCCGATGAAGCGACATCAATGTCGCTGTTCGGTGACAAACGCTATGTGCGCGTCAATTTTCGCCGCGAAGAAGGATTGGCCGCCGTCGAAAATCTGTTGGCGCTGGAAGGTGAAGCAAATCCCGTCATCGCCATTGCCGGCAACCTGACCAAGGCCAGCAAGTTACGCAAATTGGCGGAAAGCCACCCCCGCGCACTGTCATTTATAAGCTACCTGCCCGAAGAAGGCGACGCCGCGACGGCGGTCATGGGCTATGCCGCGACGTTGGGATTGAAACTTGACCGCAGCCTTGCGGCACGGATCGCGCGATATACCGGCCAAGACCGCAAATTGGCGCAAGCCGAAATCGAGAAACTGTCGCTCTATTATGATGCCTCACCCCAGCGGCCCGCAACGGTCGAAATTGCTGCGTTTGAAGCCCTTTCGGCCGAAACCGGCGAAGAAAATATAGGGGGGCTGGTTAACCAGGTGATGGGCGGCGAATTACGGGGAACCGGGCGTGAGTTGGTCGCCGCACGCGAAATGGGGGTCGAACCGATCCGTATCATCCGGGCGTTCCAACGACGGGTTACGTTATTGGCAACGTTACGGGCAAAAGTAGATAGCGGGTCCAATCCCGGTGCGGTGGTAAAGGCGACGAGATCGATATTCTGGAAAGAAGCTGATGATTTCGTCAAACAATTGGGGCGCTGGCCTTCGGCGCGGCTGGCGGGCTTGAATAGCCATTTGCTCGACGTGGAATCAAAGTTGATGAGCGTCCGCGAGAATCTGGCAATGGTGATATTGGAAGAAGAATTGATCCGCATCGCGCGCGCCGCAGCCCGCCGGGGCTAGGTCATTCATATTGAACAGTTATTGGGATACGCGCGCGGAACGTACCGGTTGCGTTGCCGCGGACAATCAATGTGCCGCCAAAAGAGAAATCCAGCCGACCTTGTTGATCCAGCCGTGAATTACCGATCAAGCTGGTCCGCAATCCGGCAATTTCCACGACACCACCTTGTGATGACGTCATGCGGGCAGTCGTGGGCATGTCAATTCGCACCGATCGGCCCGGCTGCCCCCTGACCACCGCGGTTCCGGCCAGGACCGAACCGCCCAAATCCAAAATGCCGCCGTTCACCCGGCGGGTTCCATTGCTGGGATCGACTTCAATGTGGCCGCCACCCTGCCCGGAAAGAGCGGCGCGACTGAAATCCAGCTTTGTGGTGATATCAATGGAAAGCGGAATATCCTGTTCGGCAGTTTCCGGCGTTTTGTTATCCGGTGCGGTGCACAAAAGACACGGACCCTCTCCCGCCGCCAAAAGCAACGGCAACAGCCCCAACGCCACCAAAGCGCGCAACTTATGACCTGGTCCTGTCATAACCTGTTCACTTTAGCGACGACATGGTAAACGAGTGGTTAAGTCAGCCCCTTGACCAACCAAAATCTGACCCCCACATTCAGGGTCTGGACCTGTTAAACGCGGAAAGGCCCGTGATATGAAAAAAGTTGAAAAGACCGACGCTGAATGGAGAGCAGAGCTCGACCCTGTGCAATATCATGTCCTGCGCGAAGCGGGGACGGAACGGGCCTTTGCGGGCAAGCTTACCGATGAAAAGCGCGAAGGTGAATTTCGCTGCGCCGGGTGCGGCACGGCATTGTTCGTTTCCGATACCAAATTCGATAGCGGGTCGGGCTGGCCCAGTTTTACGGCGCCTGCAGACCCAGCAGTGGTCGAGGAACATCGTGATATGTCGCACGGAATGGTCCGCACCGAAGTGCGCTGTGCCGCCTGCGAAGGCCATTTGGGCCATGTTTTTCCCGATGGTCCGGGCCCGAATGGCTTGCGATACTGCATTAACAGCGCGGCGCTTGAATTCGATCCTGAATAACTTGGTCCTTGTCGGCGAATCGCATTGGCATTAACACCACGCGCAATGGCACGTGCATATACACCAAATAGCGGACGCGGATCGTTCATGACATGGATCGCCCGCCTTTTCAAAATCGGCATTTTCGGGCTGCTGCTCGGCCTGATGGTGATCGGGATATTTGTCGCAATCGCGCGTGGCGAAATTGACAGTTTTGAAGATCTGAAAGCGTCACCCAATGGCCAAATGATCCGGATTCGGGCCGCAGACGGTACCGTCATCCAATCGCTTGGCCCCAGTTTCGGGCGTTGGCTGACATTCAAGCAACTGCCCGACGAGATGAAAGAGGCGATGGTCGCGGTCGAGGATCGGCGCTATTATATGCACCCGGGGGTCGATCCCATTGGTATCACGCGATCCTTTTATGTACGTGCGATAGAAGGCCGTTGGACGCAGGGTGGATCAACCATTACGCAGCAACTGGCGCGTAACGTGTATCTGAACAGCAACAAGGAATTCGGCCGTAAAATCCGTGAAATTATCCTCGCGCTCGCAATGGAAACCAAATTTTCCAAAGAACAGATACTCGAGCTTTATTTGAACAAGGTCTATTTTGGCGGCGGCGCTTACGGTGTTGATGCGGCCAGCCGCAAATTTTTTGACCATGGCGCCGAAGAACTCTCGCTTGCGGAAGCTGCTATTATCGCCGGACTGGTAAAGGCCCCGTCACGTTATTCCCCGACTGCGGACGCAAAAGCCGCGCTGGACCGCGCAGGAGTGGTGGTCGAGGTTATGCAGGACGCGGGCATGATCACGGCTGAACAGGCCGCTGCGGTCAAGCCTGCCCAAGTCAAGATCGCTTCCGAGCCGCCACAAGACAGTGTCCGCTATTTCACCGACTGGATGCTGCCGCAGCTCGACGGGGTGATTGACGAAACCGAAAAAGCGATTGACGTTTGGACGACACTTGACCTGAAAATGCAGCGTGCCGCGACAGCAGCCATTGTTGCCAATGCACCAAAGGGCACGCAGGGCGCTCTGGTGGCCATTGATCGTGATGGCGCAGTCAAGGCGATGGTCGGCGGAACCGATTATGTTACCAGTAACTATAACCGTGCCGTCACGGCCGTGCGGCAACCCGGGTCTGCATGGAAACTGTTCGTCTATCTGACCGCATTGGAATCCGGTTTTCGACCTGAGGACAAGGTTGTGGACGAACCTGTGGAAATCGAAGGGTGGCAACCCAAAAACAGCGGGGGAAGCTATGCCGGCGAAATTACGTTGCGGACAGCATTTGCATATTCCAAAAACACAATAGCCGCGAAAATTGGAGAAGAAGTGGGAACCAGCAGCATCGCCAATATGGCGAAGCGCTTTGGAATTACCACGCCGATCAATACCCAGCCTTCGATGGTTTTGGGAACATCGGAGGCGCGCGTAATCGACATGACCCGTGCCTTTGCCGCTGTCGCGGCCAAAGGTCGGAGCATCACGCCATATGGAATTACCAAAGTCACCACGATTGACGGTGACGTCATCTATTCTGCAAAGCCGCAAAAATCGATCCAATTGGTCGAAGAATGGGTTGCGGGCGGAATGACCGATTTGATGCAGACCGCAGTTGCGACCGGCACCGGACGCGCGGCCAATATCGGTCGACCGGCGGCTGGCAAAACCGGCACAACCAGCAGCAACAAAGACGGCTGGTTTCTTGGATTTTCAAGCGGCCTCACCACGGGGGTCTGGATGGGACGGGATAATGCCCGAGCGGTCGGCGGATTGGAGGGCGGCCGGGCACCGGCGCAGGCCTGGGCCGCATTTATGCGCGTTGCTGTGGCCAATCGGCCCGTCGAACAATTCGCCACCGAAGTCACCTTCCCCGAACGGCTGGAGGAAGAAGAATTATTGCTGGGCGCGGATGGCGAACCTTTGTTGCTGGATGAAAATGGCAACCCGATTGAAGGCGTCCCGTCTGTCGATGACCCGGGTCTTCCCGATGGCATCCGATCCGAGCAGTTGGATGAGGATTTTATCGACAAGGCGATCGGCCGCCGACCCGTGGATGCTCCGCCAGAGCCGGATGAACCGGCAGGGTTTTAAGGCCTAAAGCGCGTGCCCGGTCCGGTCGCGTTTTGTGGCGAGATATCGCGCATTATGCGGGTTGGAAGCGATTTGCAGCGGAAGCCTTTCGCAAACCTCTACACCCTCGGCTTCTAACCCGGCCACCTTTTCCGGATTGTTGGTAAGCAGGCGCACCGAGCGAGCGCCCAACAGGTCGAGCATCCGCGCCGCCACCGAAAAATCGCGGGCATCTATGGCAAAGCCCAGGCGGACATTGGCATCAACGGTATCAAAACCTTGATCCTGCAACGCATAAGCGCGCAATTTGTTGATCAGGCCAATGCCCCGACCTTCCTGACGCAAATAGAGCAATATGCCCCATTGGGCGTCGGATATCTGGTGCAACGCCTCATGCAATTGCGGGCCGCAATCGCATTTCAAGCTGCCCAGAACATCGCCGGTCAGACATTCACTGTGCAAACGGACGACGGGCGGTGACCCGTCGCGTTTTCCTATCACCAACGCGACATGGTCGGTTGAATCGGCCTGCGAACGGAACGCCACGATTTCGGTATCGGCATTGACCGCGACCGGCAAATTGGCACGCGCGGCGATCTGCAAATTATCGCTGTCGTCAAAGGCATCGACATCGGCGGGCGCAACCATATCATCGGTCGAAGCATCGGTATCCAAAACCAGAAATGCGGGCAGCAGTCCGGCCAGCCGCGCCAGTTCCATGGCGGCAACACAAGGGAACATATCTGTAACCGCCTGGGCCAGAAAAGGACCCTTCAACGGGTAAAGCAGATCAAGCGTCGGGTCGGCAATTGCCACTGCCATACTCATATCAAGATCCGCCGGGGCTGCGATACGGACGGGCAAATCGGTGTTGGCTGCGGCGCGCTGATTCACAAGCTTGAGAGTTGCTGCACGGCTTGCCGATAACAGCAGACTTGAAGCGCCCTGAACCGTAACCGCCGTTTCGATTGCGGCCACGCGTATCATTTCACCATTGTGTGTGATCCGAATGGGCCACCCGCGTCTTAGGGCATCAATGGCCCGTGCGGCGCGCTTCGGGTCACCGTCCGAAGAAGGGCCGATATTCAAAAGGCGAATTCCGTTACGATAGGCGCATGGTCCGAAGGTTTGCCCCAACCGCGGACATGCTTGTGCACCACATGGGCCTTGGCCTTGGCTTTCAGGTCGGGCGTAACCCACATATGGTCAAGCCGTCGGCCACGGTCCGATGTTTCCCAATCCTGCGCGCGGTAACTCCACCATGTGTATAATTTTTGCGAAGGGTCGACAAAATGCCGGGCGATATCCACCCAATTGCCGGCATCCTTGATCGCGGCAAGAAGCTCGCACTCTACGGCTGTATGGCTGACGACATTAACGAGCTGCTTATGGCTCCACACATCATGTTCAAATGGCGCGACGTTAAAATCGCCCGTCAATATATGCGCGCTGCTAACGCCTTGTGACCATATTTTCATCCGGGTCAGAAAATCGAGCTTTTGCCCGAATTTCGGGTTGGATTCGCGATCAGGAACCTCGCCTCCCGCCGGGATATAAACATTATCGATACGAATACCGCGGGTCGATTCCAGATTCAGCTCCGCGCTTATATGGCGGGCCTCCCCATTGGCTTGCCAATCTTCGACTTTGCGGTTTATCAACGGGACCTTGCTGACAATCGCAACACCGTGGTGCATGGGTTGCCCGTTGATCATCATGTGTCGATAACCCAACTGCCGAAAGAGCCCTTCGGGAAACAGGCTGTCGATCACTTTGGTTTCCTGCAGACATAAAATATCGGGCGCTTCTTCTTTCAGATAGCGCTCCACAATGTCGATGCGGGCGCGGACTGAATTGATATTCCAAGAGGCGATACGGAGTGTCTGTGACATAGGAGTAAAGCCCTAGAAGCAGGAATGGTTCTGGGCAAGTGACGGATGAAGAATATGGCGGAAAAAGCAAAGCCCTCATCCCGGGGGCATTTGGGATGAGGGCTAAGCTTGCGTTCGTCACGCGGATATCAGCGGCGGCTTTATCGTCGTGGGCAACAGGGGGAAAACCACACGAACTACCAACTGCTGATAGGAAATTTATACAATGACTTTCCTGTCAGCCAGATGAACAAGGCAGTTCAGTTTCGCGGTTGGTCGGGACCCAGCATCGCTTCGTCGTCACTTTAGGATTTACGCCGGACGGGACGGGGGTCCTTCCACGTAAATGCCGAACTCGCGATATTTATGTTATATTTTACGTCGGTGAGTCGGACTGTCGTCCGGTTGTTCTTGGAATCGAGGGCCACCCATCCATTCAGGGTAAGGCCACCTGGCGCACCGGGACGGCGCACGAAAATCATTGTGATGACCCCGAACTCCGGCCGCTTCGGGTCACGCACTTCTACGCTGGTCACATCGTCGGTCGACGTTTCAACCAATTTGCCAAAGCGCCGCAGATCCTGACCCGGATCAAGCAGCGCGGCCAGCGGGCTGTTGCGAATTGGCCAACGCTGGACTTGCCTTACTTCATAATCCACCACCGTCAGCGCCTTGCCGTCGCCTACTATCAACAACGGTACGTCCTTTTGATATTCAAACCTAACGTGACCGGGACGTTTGAGCAGCAACTTGCCCGAAAGCGTCCCGCCGCGCCGGTCGGTTTGGGTAAAACTGGACGACATCGTGCCAACCGCTTTCATATGCGCGACGACCTGGTCCATCTTGGACGAGCCGCTTTGTGCCGAACCTGGCATCGTCAGCACGATTGCGACAGGTGCGAATATCAGTGCGTATTTTCCGAACGTCATATTTTTGGATTCCAAGGGAGAATGTCATACGCATTGGCAAAAGGGCGTTGAACCATGTCTGAACGCCTAAAGAGGTTCGCCGTTCCGGTCACGCAGAACTTCGCGCCGTCCGATATGGTTCGGCCCGCTGATAAAGCCATCTTCCTCCATCCGGTCGATCAGCCGCGCCGCGCTGTTATAACCAATCCGCAATTGCCGCTGAATCCAGCTGGTCGATGCTTTCTGGCTTTCAAAGACGATCTGGCACGCTTTGCGATACTGGGCATCCTCTTCGCTGTCATCGCCGCCCATGCCGCCAAAGTCGAAGCCGCCATCTTCGGGTTCCTCGGTGACCGCCTGGATATATTCCGGCTGCCCTTGCCCGCGCCAGTGATCGGCAACGCGCCGCACTTCGTCGTCAGAAACAAAGGGGCCATGAATACGCGTCAAGCCGCGCCCGCCTGCCATATAGAGCATGTCCCCCTTGCCCAGCAATTGTTCCGCGCCCTGTTCGCCCAAAATCGTGCGGCTGTCGATTTTCGAGGTCACATGGAAGGAAATGCGCGTGGGCAGGTTCGCTTTGATAACGCCGGTGATAACATCCACCGATGGCCGCTGCGTCGCCATGATCAAATGGATACCCGCCGCCCGCGCCTTTTGCGCCAGCCGCTGGATCAGGAATTCGACCTCCTTGCCCGCGGTCATCATCAGATCGGCCAGCTCGTCGACGATGATGACAATTTGCGGCATCGGTTCATAGGCCAATTGCTCTTCTTCATATTGGGGTTGGCCCGTCATCGGATCATAGCCAATCTGGACCTTGCGCCCCAAAGGAGCGCCCTTTGCCGAGGCTGCGCGTACTTTTTCATTGAAGTTGGCAAGGTTGCGGACACCCAATGACGACATCATGCGGTACCGCTCTTCCATTTGCTCGACCGCCCATTTCAGCGCGCGAATGGCCTTTGCCGGCTCCGTCACAACAGGTGAAAGCAGATGGGGAATATCGTCATAGCTGCTGAGCTCGAGCATTTTCGGATCGATCATGATCATCCGGCACTGGTCGGGCGTCAGCCGGTATAACAGCGACAGGATCATACAGTTCAGACCCACCGACTTACCCGACCCGGTGGTGCCAGCGACCAGCAAATGGGGCATGGGCGCAAGATCGGCAATGACAGGATCGCCGGAAATATTCTTGCCCAAGACAATCGGCAGAGCGCCTTTCTGATCGGCAAAGGCGCTAGATCCGACCATTTCCTGAAACACAACAGCTTCGCGATTGGCGTTCGGCAATTCGATGCCCATCACCGTGCGCCCCGGAATCGTGGAAACGCGCGCAGATAAGGCCGACATATTCCGTGCGATATCTTCGGCCAGTTGAACGACACGGCTGGACTTGATGCCGGCCGCAGGCTCCAGTTCGTACATCGTCACCACAGGCCCCGGCCGCACCGCGACAATCTGCCCTTTCACATGAAAGTCGTCGAGCACCGATTCCAGCAATCTGGCATTGGCTTCAAGGGCGGCCTTGTCCAGCTTGGGCGCTGATATGGAAGGAGGCGGATCAAGCAGATCGAGCGACGGCAGGGCGTAGCTGCCAAAAAAATCGCCCTGCCGCGCGCCCGTTGAAAAGGCCGCTTTTTTCGGAGCCGCATTGCGGTCGTCAATAACCGGTGGCGGGCGATTTTCCGGCTCTACCGCCTTGCGTGGGGGTTTCGGTTCCAAAACCGGCGTCGGGGCTATGTCATCCACATCAGCCACGAAACCTGCGCCATTCCCGAATTTGGGAATCGATAATGCGGGAATGCGGAATAAGGGGCGTTCCAGCTGAAGTGAGCGGATAACCAGGGTAATTCCACCCAAAATAGTGCCCACTATCAGGATGACCCGGATGAGTGTTCCCAATGTGCCCTGAATTTGGCCGACCAAGGTGGTTATGCCGCTATCCAGCAACAAAGCGATTGTTCCACCCCAACCGGCAGGCAGGCCAATGTCGCTGCCATGTTGCCAATAGGCCATGCCGAATCCCATGATCAGCATCCCTGCGACACAAAAAATCAACTGCCGTTTCCACTGCGGCTGGGAAACGTCGCGCCATAGACGGCGGGCGAACACAAGCAATAACGGACACATAAAAATCGATGGCAAACCAAAAAGAAACAAGGCGGCGTCACCGAGATACGCACCTGTTTGGCCCATCCAGTTGTGCTGAACATTTGCAGCGGCGCTGTTGAAGGCTGCATCGGCAGGCGAATAGCTTAAGACCGACAATCCATAAAAGACAGCGAAGATACCAAGCGCCGCCGCGCCGATCATGGCGCTGCTCCGGATCAGCGAAGCGCGCATCATTTGCCGCCAATTGGCCATGTTATTCCTGGATGAAAACTTTGAAATACGCGACGCCATCGAAACACTGCTCTATTCGGTTAATACGCCCCCTTTTCGCCTTCGCCGGAGTCCCCGTCAAGCATTACGGGCAAAATCCTCCTTTGAGTCACGCCGTCAAATGCGCCATATGGACAATATGACGCAAAAAGCAGACGTAATCATCATCGGCGGTGGCCTTATCGGCCTATCGCAGGCGTTGGCCCTCGCAAAGCACGGCATCACCAGCCATGTTATTGATCGCGCCGATCCGGCCTCCATGCTCGCATCGGGCTTTGATGGCCGGACATCGGCCATTTCCAGTTCCAGCTTAAAGATGTTTGATGCCATCGGCTTTGCTAACGCATTGCACGGCCAAGGCTGCCCTATCGAACAGATCTGGGTTAGCGATGGCTTGAAACCCGGCTCGCTCGATTTTGTCCCGGGTGCCGATGATGGATATCTGGGGCAGATGTTCGAAAATCGCTTTTTACGACGCACATTATACGAAGCGGCGCAGTCCAGCGATGCCATTCACCTGCATATGCCCGCAGGCATAATTGCAAAAACACGCGATAGTTCTGGCGTAACAGTAAAACTCGACAATGGCGCTGCGCTCTCAGCCGATTTGATGATCGTTGCCGAAGGACGGCAAAGTACAACGCGCGAAGAGGCCGGAATAAAGATCGTACACTGGCAATATAAACATAGTGCGATGGTTGGCGCGATATTCCACGAAAAGCCGCATAAGAATATTGCATATGAAATTTTCTATCCATCCGGCCCATTTGCGGTGCTGCCCATGTGCGACAGTCCGGATGGACGGCACCGTTCCGCCATCGTCTGGTCCGTCGACGCGGCCGATGCCCCAGGGTATCTTAAGCTATCAGGCCGTGGATATGCGGCCGAATTGCACAAGGCCATGGGCGGGATTTTGGGCGCGGTCGAACTGGCCGCTCCGCTTTCCAGTTACAAGCTTGGCTTCCATCACGCAGGGTCGATCACAGCGGAGCGACTTGTTCTTATCGGAGACAGCGCCCATGGAATTCATCCGATTGCAGGGCAAGGGCTGAATCTGGGGTTGCGCGACGTGGCGGCGTTGACGGAAGTGCTTGTCGACGGACTGCGCCTGGGGCTTGATCTTGGCGACGCCCAGCTGATGGACCGTTACAGCCGCTGGCGCAGCGTCGATACGTTGATGGTGGCGATGTCGACGGACGGGTTGAACCGGTTATTTTCTATCCCCGGTAAAACCGCGTCGGCGGTCCGCCGTCTGGGCATGGGTATGATCCAGCGCACACGCCCCGCCAAAGCATTTTTCATGGCTGAAGCAAGGGGCGAAAGTGGCGCTTTGCCCAAATTATTGCAGGGCGTCACCGCATAACGAACAGCTCACCGGTTGCCACACGCTGCTATTTACCGCTAAGGGGAAATTCTTCCTATGGAACCCCTTAGTCCCTTTCCCTGGTTTGATGCCGCGACAATATTGGTGCTGATCGGCGTCAACGGGATTTTCGCGATGTCGGAACTCGCCATCGTTTCGGCGCGCGCAGCGAAGTTAAAGGCAATGGCCGATGGCGGCACGCGCGGCGCAAACACGGCATTACGCCTTGCGCGTGATCCCGGAAAATTTCTATCGACGGTTCAAATTGGCATCACGTTGATCGGGATTATAGCAGGGGCCTATTCCGGTTCGACGCTGGGGGAGCCGGTGGCGCAGCGACTTGCCTTTATCGGCGTTCCTGAAGACTGGGCGGATATCTTTGGCTTTGGAATTGTCATTTCGATCACAACTTATGCCTCGCTTGTGGTTGGCGAGCTGGTCCCCAAGCAATTCGCCCTGATCGCGCCTGAACGGATCGCCATCATTGTTGCCGGACCTATGGAGATATTGTCCCGCATTACGGCCCCGATTGTATGGCTTCTTGACCGATCGAGCGCCCTGATCTTCCGCCTGTTGGGGATGCGCCGGGACAGTCGGGAGGCATTGACCACAGAAGAGCTTCGCATGGTTTTTGCCGAAGCCACCCACGCCGGAATTATTGAAGAGCATGAACACAAGGTCATCGCCGGCGTCGTTCGATTGGCCGACAGGCCGGTACGCGAAGTGATGACACCGCGCACCGACGTTGACCGGATATCGGCCGATGCATCGGAAGACGAGGTGCGCGATGTGCTGGTGAATTCCCCGCATACCCGCATTCCGGTGACCGGCGAAAATGGCGATGACATCATCGGCGTTGTACAATCACGCGATATTGTTGCCGCCCAGATCAGCGGCAAGCGTCTGGATTTACGCGACCTGATGCGAAAGGCGGAAATTGTCCCGGATCAGCTGGATGCCATGGACGCGTTGGAAATCCTGCGGTCTTCGGACGTCCCGATGTTGTTGGTGCATGATGAATATGGACATTTTGAAGGGATCGTGACGCCGAATGATTTGCTGGCGGCAATTGCAGGTGAGTTTGCGTCCGATCAGGCGCAGGGAAGCGCGCCCAATATCGTAACCCTCGAGGACGGTTCCATGCTGGTATCAGGTGCAATGGCCGCAGACGCAATGGCCGAGATTTTGAGCATCGACCTGGCCGATGACAGGGACTATGCGACCGCCGCCGGTCATGTGTTGCATATCTTGCGGCATTTGCCCGAAGAAGGCGAATCGTTCATCGACCAAGGCTGGCGATTTGAAGTGGTCGATATGGACGGCCGGAAAATCGACAAATTGCGGGTAGCGCTTGCAAAAAAAGCAAGCATGAGTGACGAAGTTGAGGGCTTGTGATTAAGACAATGGCTCTATAACGGATTGCACGACGTTCAGAATTGGGGCCGTGATTCAGGCTCCTTAGATTCCACAGGATATAGATATGGCCGATTTCTTCCTTCCCAAGAACAGCAAAGTCCAAAAGGGCACCGTTCACGAGGCAAAAACGAACGGCAAGGTGAAGAAATTCAAAGTCTATCGTTACGATCCCGACAGCGGTCAAAACCCGCGGTACGACACATTTGAAGTCGATACCGAACAGTGCGGTCCGATGGTGCTGGATGCCCTCATCAAGATGAAAGGTGAACAGGACAGTTCGCTCACCTTCCGCCGTTCATGCCGCGAAGGCATTTGCGGATCCTGCTCGATGAATATCGACGGTAAAAACGGCCTTGCCTGCACAACGGCAATTGAAGATTGCAAAAGCGAAGTGACCATCACGCCGCTGCCGCATATGGAAGTCATTAAGGACCTCGTTCCTGACTTCACCCATTTCTACGCGCAATATGCCTCGATCAAGCCCTGGCTGCAAACCGTAACGCCCGAACCATCGGGCAAGGAAAGGCTACAGTCGCCCGAAGACCGGGCCAAGCTGGATGGTCTGTATGAGTGCATTTTATGCGCCTGCTGTTCGACCAGTTGCCCATCCTATTGGTGGAATAGCGACAAGTTTCTGGGACCGGCCATATTGCTGCAGGCCTATCGCTGGTTGGCCGACAGCCGCGATGAAATGACCGGTGAGCGGTTGGATGAACTGGAAGATCCATTCCGCCTCTATCGCTGCCACACCATCATGAATTGCGCCAATGCCTGCCCCAAGGGGCTTAATCCGGCAAAAGCCATTGCGGAAACCAAGAAAATGGTTGCCGAACGGCATATTTAAATTCGGGTCGGCGTTTGGAAACTCCCGCATTTGATAGCAGCCCTGACCCCGATCATCCGGGCTGGCTAAATTGGCAGATGACCGACACCTCGCGCTATAATGGCACGGTGCTGGGCAAAATGCTGATGCGAAGCGAAGGGGAAGGCAAGGCGCGCCTTCGTATGTTTCCCGAACATCGTCACAGCAATTTACGCAACGCCGTACACGGTGGCGTCACCTTGGGCTTTATCGATGTCGCCATGTTCGGCGCATCCCGCATGTTCGGCCTGATCGAGGCAGGCGCCGCCGTGACGCTCGATCTTTCGGTGCAGTTCATTGGTGCAGGGGTCATTGGCGAACCCTTGGATGCGGAGGTCGAATTGCTGAAAGAAACCGGTCGCTTGCTTTTCATGCGTGGTATCGTGACGCAGGGCAGCGAACGGGTCGCCGCTTTTTCAGGGACAATCCGGAAACCCACGCAACGATGATTGTTCGCGGTGAACTGCATGGATAAGGTCGAAGCCCGCTATGCCGCGTTGGTGGCGGCCAATGAACTCAAGACAGATACCGATCAGTCCGCCGCCATCATCGCGTTAACCCGGGTGCAGACCCAACTTGAAGCCGTGCCGCCGCGCGGAAGCACGATTTGGCGCTATTTGGGCAAAAAGCCTGACCCGGTGCGCGGGTTATATATGTGGGGCGGTGTTGGACGCGGTAAATCGATGCTGATGGATTTGTTTTTTGATTCGGTGAATATCCGCCGCAAAAAGCGCGTTCATTTCCATGAATTCATGCTCGACATCCACGCCCGCCTGAAACATGAGCGCGCAAAAGAAGAAGGTGATCCCATCCCGCCATTGGTCGCCGCCTTGGCGGATGAGGCGCGCTTGCTGTGTTTTGACGAAATGGTGGTCAATAATATGGCGGATGCCGCGATTATGTCGCGCCTGTTCACTGGCCTGATTGCCGCGGGCGTAACGGTCGTGACAACATCCAACCGCCATCCGGACGATCTGTACAAGGATGGCCTGAACCGTCAGCTGTTTCTGCCCTTTATCGAACTGGTGAAGGACAAGCTCGACATTATCGCGCTCAATGGCGCGCTCGATTACCGTCGCGACCGGCTGGGCGATGCCAAAACATGGCTCGTTCCCAACGGGCCGGAGGCAACCGCTGCCTTATCCCAAAGCTTTTTCCGTTTGACCGACTATCCACCCGAAGACCGCGCGCATGTTCCGGCACTCGAACTGGATGTCGGCGGTGGCCGGACGCTTCATGTGCCCAAGGCGTTGAAAGGCGTTGCCGTCTTTTCGTTCAAGCGCCTGTGCGCGCAAGCGCGGGGGGCGGCGGACTATCTGGCAATCGCCCGGCGGTTTCACACGGTCATCATGGTCGGTATTCCCGTGCTTGGCCCCGAAAACCGGAACGAGGCGGCGCGTTTTGTCACCCTGATCGATGCGCTTTACGAACATCGGGTGAAATTTCTGGCGGCGGCCGATGCCATTCCCGACAGGCTTTACCCGCAAGGTGACGGACGTTTCGAATTTGACCGCACCGTGTCGCGGCTTTTGGAAATGCAGTCGGAGGAATATCTGGCGGAGGGCCATGGTCCGCGTTAGGCTGCACGCAAAGGAGATGAGGATGTTCAGACATATATCGATAGTCGCGGCCGGCCTGCTGGCAATGACCGCAGTGCAGGGTCAGGCGCAAAATGCCCAACGCCAGGCGGAACGGGATCTTTTTGCGAAGATTGTCGAAATCCCCACCGTTGAGGGGCAGACCGCCGAGTTTAAGAAGCTGACCGCCTTGCTGACCGCGGAATTCCGCAACGCCGGAATCAAGGATGTGATCGTCAAGGATCATGACGGCACCCAAACGCTGATCGCACGCTGGCCAGCGGAAAAGCCGAGCGGGAAAAAGCCGATATTGTTGATGGCGCACATGGATGTCGTCGCGGCCAAGGAAAGCGACTGGAAATATCCGCCCTTCAAATTCCGGGAAGAGGGCGGCTATTATCTCGGGCGCGGGTCCAATGACAATAAGGCCGGATTAACCGGCATATTGATCGCCCTGCAATATTTGCGGGCAGAAAAGTTCCAAACCACCCGCGACATCATCGTCTTGTTTACCGGGGACGAAGAAACCAGCGGCAATGGTGGCAAACGCGCGGCGACCGAATGGCGGGCATTGATTGACGCCGAATATGCGCTGAACAGCGACGCAGGCGGCGGTTCCGTTTTTCCCGACGGCCGGGTGGAAGCATTTGGCATGCAAATCGCCGAGAAAACATATGCCGATTATAGATTGACCGCCACCAACCGGGGCGGCCACAGCAGCGTACCGCGACCCGACAACGCCATTTATGCGCTTACAAATGCGTTGACTGCGCTTGAACGTCACCGTTTCGAACCAATGATAAACGATGCCACCCGCGCCACATTTGCTGCATTGGCAAAGGGGGATAGCGGCCAATTTGGCGAGCTTTTGAAGCGTTTTCTAGCCGACCCCAAAGACCGCGAGACCGCCGATTTGCTGGAAGCGATGGACAGCGGCGGCACAAGGACGCGCTGCGTTGCAACGATGTTGTCGGGCGGGCACGCGCCCAATGCCTTGCCGCAAAAGGCCGAAGCCAATGTCAATTGCCGGATTTTTCCGGGCGTAAAGATAGAAGATGTGCGCCAGCAACTGCAGGCGCTTTCCGGTCCGGATGTGACAGTCACAGCCGTTGAAGGGTCCCAAACGCCCGAAACATCGCCGACGCCGTTGCGCGACGACATCACCGAAGCCTATCGCGCGGCGGTGGCGACGCGCTTCAAAGATGCGCCGGTCATCCCGTTTCAGTCAGCAGGCGCAACCGACGGGGCATTCCTGCGCGCCCGGGGAATTCCTGTTTACGGCTTTGGCGGGCTTTGGGGAATTGTCGGGCAAAGCGAAGGTGCCCATGGCCTGAACGAAAGGGTTTGGATCGAAGGGTTTCACGGCCAGATTCCGATCTGGATGGAGATGTTGAAGCGGGTGGCGGGCTAGCCGGACGCCAGTTAACGCTATTGCGAACTATTATCGCAAAAAGCCTTAACCTGTCGCCTTTATTGGGTTGTTATCCACAGCGATTCGGCGTAACGCGACGTCAATTCCGCTATAGGCCTTAAGGGAAGGATTTCGTTTCATGGCTCGCAAAAAAATTGCGCTTATCGGTGCCGGTAATATCGGCGGCACACTTGCCCATCTCGCTGCATATAAAGGTCTTGGCGATGTCGTCTTGTTCGACGTTGTCGAAGGCGTTCCGCAAGGCAAGGCGCTCGACCTGTCGCAATGCGGTCCGGTTGAAGGTTTCGATTCCAAGATAACCGGCACCAATGATTATGCCGATATCGCTGGCGCAGACGTCATCATCGTCACCGCCGGTGTCGCGCGCAAGCCCGGCATGAGCCGCGACGACCTTCTCGGCATCAACCTGAAGGTGATGAAAGCCGTCGGCGAAGGTATTGCTGCCAACGCGCCGAACGCATTCGTCATCTGCATCACCAACCCATTGGACGCGATGGTTTGGGCCTTGCGCGAATTTTCCGGCCTGCCGCACCATATGGTCGTCGGCATGGCAGGCGTGCTGGATTCGAGCCGATTCAGCCATTTCCTCGCCGAAGAATTCAACGTTTCGGTCAAGGATGTGACCAGCTTTGTACTCGGCGGCCATGGCGACACGATGGTTCCGGTGATCCAATATTCGACCGTCTCCGGCATTCCTGTTCCCGATCTGATTGCGATGGGCCTGTCGACGCAGGAACGCATCGACGCGATCGTCCAGCGCACCCGCAGCGGCGGCGGCGAGATTGTCGCCCTGCTCAAAACCGGCTCCGCTTATTACGCCCCTGCAACCAGCGGCATCGCGATGGCCGAAGCCTATCTGTATGACCAGAAGCGCCTCCTGCCCGCCGCTGTCCACCTGACCGGCCAATATGGCGTCGACAATCTCTATGTCGGTGTTCCTGTGGTAATCGGCGCAGGCGGCGTCGAGAAAGT
>NZ_JBJXFW010000005.1:0-3045 GCF_046154385.1 Sphingorhabdus sp.
CGGCGTCGCAACGACCCGGCATCAAGAGGAGGCGACCATGACCCGTATCGATCACGATGACCGCCCCTGCTTTCGAGGTAACCTCAAAGCGTCGTAAGGGCTTCCCGAGCGAGACCAACGTCAAACGTGGACTGCGCACGGTGCGCGGCGGTGACGTTGAATTGCTGGAAAAACTCGGCCGGCGTGATCCGTGCCCGTGCGGTTCGGGGAAGAGATTTCAAGCAATGCTGCATGACATCGGGCCGGTTTCGACGGGGCCGAGCGAGCGGATTATTGGCGGTGAGCGGGCGTGCGCTGTCTGCCCGGTGGCAAGCTTAAGCCCCCTCTCCTGAAGGGGAGGGGCTTGAGAGGCGTTCCGATCAACGGCGTTGGCATATCGCCCGATGGTTGCGTGAAGCCTGCACGAGCATAGGCTCCACCCCATGAAGCCAATCGCCGACCCGCGCCTGAAGACTGACGAGACCGATGGCCCGGTCGAGCGCGGGCTGGCGCAGGCGCAGGGACGCGATGCGATGATCTCTGTCGAACAGCTATTGGCCGATTTCAAGCTTGAGCGTTAACTTCACGCCGCAGGCGCGGTATGGCCGCGCGTCAGACCGCTGTCAGCCGAACTCCTCGCCTGAGCTGTTGCGACAATTTTAGCTGCAATTCGGCGAGAATTTCGTTAGGGCTGGGAGGTAGACCCTCTCTGAGCGCAGTCTGCACGTCGTCCCACATCGAAAAGATGACCTCTGGCTTCCCTAGCGAGTAGCTGGCGCCCGATTTGGCGAAAGGGTATACGAGCCAGGTGAGTTCGCTATTGCCCTCATTTGTTTGACCAAATCGAGGAAGTGCACCGAAGAACTTGCTGTCGACGACGACAAAAAACTTCTTCCCCCAACGCCGGAAAACTGGAATTTTAAGTGCCAACTGAGGCACCAATCGCTTCTGAGCGCTTGATCGGAAATCTGGACGCCTGTTTGCGTCGGCATCATCGAGATGGTGATTCTCCATGAACGACCGAAGTACGGTCTGGAGATTTCCGCCTGAAAAATAAGCAGCTTGGACCTCAACCGCTGCAAAATCGATGACCTTGCCGTCCACGATGTTGCCGATAAGGAAATCTACCTTCCCGATCTTTCGGTCCGTTTTGCCGCCCTCTCCAGCGACTGTCAGAATTCGAACTTCTGGAAATGAAGCGATTTGTGCCCCGGTGCCAAAAGCTAAGCGTCCGGCGTCGCTGAAAATCCTTCGGTCTTCAAGAAACCGGACAGGGCAAAGCGCTGCGGCACGCACGCCATCGGACAATGAGCATATTCCAAGCGGCGCGACTTTGCTTGCTTTGGTGCATGGCGAACCACGAAATGGGCATAGCTTATCGTCGCGGCTGGCCCAGGCGTCCGCAGAATTGTTTTCGACATCAAAGCCAAAGACTTCAGAAACCTTCATTCCTGCAGCTTAGGCCGCGTGGCGGATCGCGTCCACCGACTGTAACGCGATATGATCAGCGATTGCCTTTGCTAAAAGCGGTGGCACGGCATTGCCGACCTGCACAAACTGCTCGGTCATACTGCCGTGGAAGACGACGCTGTCAGGAAATGATTGAAGCCGAGCGGCTTCCCTGACGGAAAATGCGCGATTCTGGATTGGGTGAATATAGGCTCCCCAGTGAATATCGCATTTCGTCAATATCGTGCAGGAAAGTCCATCGGGCTTTGGTCGACCATAGCGTTTGGTGTGGTCGCTTCGCTTGGCGCGCTGCATACCCGCTGGCAGGAGATCGAAAGGGATATCGCGCCATGAGCCGCCCTGCGGAATATGCTTGACCCGATCGATGTTGACCTTGCTCAACTTGGGGCAACAATGATTTGAAACGTGGCTCGATCCTCTTCGCAGCAGGCGCTGAAAATCATTCTGCGGCGCGCATGCATATGCAGCGCCCGATTCAAATTCGCGTGGTTCAAAAATCGGCGGGAGATCGCCGATAGCATCCCACACGGTGACGTGATCGCGCTTGCCGCCACCGTGCGTGCGATCGGGAAAAGAGACAGGGATCCCTAGCCGGTTGGCGATGAACACAATTCGCCTGCGTTCTTGTGGAACTCCATACTCCTCGGCCTTGAAGATGTGAAAATCGACATCAGGATATCCTGCCGCCCTGATTTCCGAAAGAATGTCTTTGAGCAGCCGACCGCCACTGATCGACGTAAGACCAGTAACGTTTTCCATGACCAGCCACCGGGGTTGCACATGCTTCACAATGCGAAGGTATTCACGGAAAAGTCCTGCACGAGGATCTCCCTCGCCACGACCGTGGTTATAAACGCTATAGCCTTGGCACGGCGGCCCACCCACCAGAACGTCGAGTTGGCCCTTATAGATGCCCGTTCGTGCCAAGATGTCATCGTCGGTCAAATCATAGGCGGATTTCGCTAGGAAGGCCGATCCGTCATGCGATTCCAAGAATGTCGAACCAAATGTTGAATCGATATCGGATCCCAGAACAACGCGGTAGCCCGCATTCTGGAACCCCAGACTCAGTCCGCCGGCGCCGCAAAACAAATCAATGACCGTTGGCTTCGACATAATACGTTCCTCTGATGTTCCAGATATCGCGGATATCAGAACGCAATGTCAATGATGCTGGATGACGGCCTACCCGAAATGTAGCGGTCTACTCCGCCGCCACCCCAGCCCGCGCAAACATATCGTCCCCGCCATCCTCATTCGCCACAGCCGCAGGCGTAACCTTCACCTTTTGCCGCTTGTCGAAGCTATCCCACACGTCGTTCCAATTCCCCCGCGTCGCGCCCTTGGAATATTCCGTCGCGCGCTGTTCGAAGAAGTTGGCGTGCTCCACGCCGTTCAGCAGTGGGGCGAGCCAGGGGAGGGGGTGTTCGTCGATCATGTAGATGGGCTTCAGATCAAGCTGGGCCAGCCGCCAATCGGCGATGTAGCGGATGTATTTCTTGATCTCCTTGGGCGTCATTCCCGTTACCGGGCCCTGTTCAAACGCCAGGTCGATGAACGCATCTTCCAGGCGAACCGTCGTCTGGCACACGTCCA